>VBJS01000034.1 GCA_005880055.1 Chloroflexota bacterium
CCGTCTTATCCAGCGTGTAGCGGCGTGTCTTCACGCCGTTCACCGATTCGTCCGCGGCCGTAGCGCCGTCCAAACCGGAGGCGATCTCCTGCACGATTTCGTTGCAGACGACGCCGGGCGTCAAAAAGCCAATCTCCGGCGTAGTCAGCTTTTGCTCTTCCCAGGTGTCTCCAAAGCGCTCCCAGCGCTTATCGCCAATCGCCCGCAGCTCCACTTCATCGCTCTGGAAGTGGAGCACGGCCTGTGTGCGGTCTGGCGCAACATGCGATCCGTCGATATTAAAGTCAGATAGCAACGCGGCGAGGGTATCGGCAAAGCTGCCGAGCGGCGCGGAAGTCGCAGCACCGGGCGTGGTCTGAAAGGCGGGAGACTGCAGTTTGACCGTGATGGTATAGCGGTATGAGCTAAGGTTATCCACGTTCTCACAGGAAGCGGTAACACCCTTTGGCGCAGTCTCGCCCTGCTTACCACAGCAGGCGATGACAAGCGCCAGGACCAACGCCGGGGCCGTTAACCAGTATGTTCGTCGCAAATTCTGTTCCAGTGCCGGGCCGCCGTTTCACAACTTACCATTTCCGCGTGGCGGCCGGTTACGCGGCGTTAAACGGCTTCCATGTCCGCCGTTGAGACCTCGCCGGCCGGTTCTGGCAGCCTTCTTTCAAGATGCAGCACTGATGAGGAAGGTTACAGTGCCGGGCGCCTGAGGGCGCGGACGGCTATGGTTTTTCTAGCCCCCTCGCTCGGCGCGTCGGGCCTCGATGTACTCTACGCTCCGCCGGTACGCCTCCTCTTCGATGAGTCCGCTGGCCATCAGGTAGTTGAGCATGGTCTGGAGGCCGAGAATTGAGATCAGGTTATAGCCTCGAGCCTTCAATTGCTGCTTGGCGCCTTCTTGGCGGTCCAGCAACACCAGCACATCGTTGACATGCAGGCCGGCGTTGGCCGCCAGGAAATTGCCCGTCTCCACGATGCCCCCACCGCTGGTAACGAGGTCATCGATTAGGAGCACGTGCTCCGCGCGCTCATAACGTCCTTCCACGAAGACGCGGTTGCCGTTTCGCTCCTTGGCTGGATGGACGTAGATCATCGGCACGCGCCCGCGGAGGGAGAACGCCGTAGCAAGGTGAAGGCCGCCGAACGGTATGCCGCAAACACGCTGAAACGGCTGCAGCTGAGGATGAAGCATGGACTGTAGCGTCTGGACCTCCTCGTGCATGACGCGGGCGGCGCGGGCAAGCGCCCGGGGGTTGCTAATGAGGAGACGAAGGTTTACGTATACAGGAGAGTGTTGAGTAGTGCGGCCAATAGTGAAATCGCCAAACTGAACGGCGCCGAGGTCCCAGAGCGCCTTAGCCAGCCAGAGATTACCTGCGTTCTCCGCCATTAAGCCTGTCACATGGCCACGGGCAACGAAAAAGGCCTGCACCGCGTCCTCAGCGGGCGGAGCGGCAGCGGCCTTATCTGCTGGTCAGTGGCTAGCGCGAACGATATCACCGTGAATCTTTGCCTGTCAAGGCGAAATAAAGGGCATTTCAGCACTTTTCTGACCATATCCTCCCGACTCCCGCATGCGTTCCCGCCAGCGCGGGATGACGGAGGGATTGACCACGTTCCTCGGCGGGCGTCCCTCAAGTGCCTCTACTAGCTGCCCCGCCGCAAGCATCGCCATCCTCGACCGGGTGGCGATGCTTGCGCTGGCGATATGCGGTGTCAGGACAACGTTTTCCAGGCTGAGCAGCGGGTGATCGGCAGGCAGAGGCTCGGGATCGGTTACATCCAGGGCCGCGCCGGCAATGCGCCCTTCTTTGAGTGCCGCGTGCAGGGCGGCGTGGTCTACGAGTGGCCCGCGGGCCGTATTGACCAGGACCGCAGATGGCTTCATGAGGCGGAGTCTACCTTGATTGACCATGCCTCGAGTCTCGGGGTTGAGCGGGGCGTGAAGCGTGATAATGTCCGATTCGGCGAACACGCGGTCCAGGTCGACTAACTGCATGCGGTAGCGGCGCTCGAGTCCCGGTTTAGCGGTCCGGCTGTTGTAGAAGATGCGCATCCCGAAGCCCCGGGCGCGCCTTGCCACCTGGCGGCCGATGCCTCCCATGCCGACAATGCCGAGGGTGGCATCGTGGACGTCGCAACCCAGCAGCGTTTCCGGTCCCCATGTCTGCCAGCGTCCGTGCCGTACGTAGCGATCTGCTTCAACCACGCGCCGGGCAACCACCAGAATGAGGGCGAACGCGAAGTCAGCCGTCGTTTCGCTGAGGACGCCGGGGGTTCGTGTGATCAGCACCGCGTGCTCAGTAGCTGCCTTCACATCAATGTTGTCATATCCGGTCGCCATATTGCTGACAACGCGCAGCCGATCGGATGCGGCGCCGAAGAGCGGACGGTCAACGGCATCGGTGAGCAGCGTCAGGATACCGTCTGAGATCGCAGCTTGCCTTCGCAACTCAGGGGGCGGGGGCGGCAGTTCGCCGGGCCAGACTTCCAGCCGGCACTTCTCTTTCAGGAAATCGAGCGCCGGTCCAGGCAGATGGCGGGTGATGAAGACCCGCGGTTGGGGCATCAGCCGGCGGCGGGACGCGAGGGCCGGCGCTGATCTGGCTCAGCGCCGGTGCTGAAGCGGGGCTTGTATGCCGGCTCTTCGCCTCGCACCTGGTCGTAATGCATGCGGTCGTGGCGATAGTATGAGCGCAGCCACTGCATGGCCGTAAGAGAACCGAAGATGGCGTTGCTTGCCCTGCGCTCGAAATCTTCCGGCCGCATCGATTCGATTACGCGCATCGTCTGTTCGCGTTGACTCCGCATCTCGGCGATGTGCTCGCCTACTGTGTGCCTCTCGGCCTCTTCGAGTGGGATAGCCGGGCGTTCGCCGCGGACGTCGTCCACCACTGCGCCATCCTCTTCGAGGGCGCGCTGTACCCAGGCGCGATATGCTGTCTCCATCTCGCAGAGGTGGGACATCTGTTGCTTCTGGTTCCACTCCCCCGGCTTAGGCGGGCTAGACGCCTGTTCCTCCGTCATAGCCTGCAACACAGCCAGCAGCCGTTCCCGCTCCTTGGTCATCTTCTCGATGAGTTCTTGGGTTTGTGTGGGGTCTGCCATCTCGGCCTCCTCGCCGCATGATCAGCCCACGCTCCGCTGCCTGTCAACAGTTCCCGCCCCTGCTTCGCTCGGTTACAATAGGGGAAGGAAGGGCTTATGGCGGACGCATGAACCGCAGCCGAGCCAGATGAGCCGAGGAGGCGCCCCCAATGTCTAGAAAAGACCCGCGCGAGCCGTTTACGAGAATCGACGTCAACGAGGCTAGAGAAATGATGGCGCAGGAGGCCGTCGCAGTGATCGACGTACGGGAACCGCATGAGTACAACGCCGGCCATGTGCCGGCGGCCACCCTGATACCTGTGAACAGTGTCTACGCGCGCCGTGAGGAACTGCCCAAGGATAAGGACCTGATCTTCGTCTGCGCCGTGGGGCAGCGAAGCGCCCTCGCCTGCGAGATGGCGGCCGCCGCGGGCCTGACGCGGCTCTTCAACCTGGACGGTGGCACGGACGCCTGGATCAAAGCGGGCAACCCGGTAGACAAGTAAGAGCTTTGCCTCGCGTCTTCCTCTTCGACATCGACAACACGCTACTCTACACAGGCGGCGCCGGGAGCCTGGCAATGACGCAGGCATTCGAGGAGTTATTCGGTGTGGCCGATGGCTTCGCTCACGTGGAGTTCAGCGGCATGACGGACCGCTTTATCTTGCAGGGTGGGCTGGACGCGCACTGCATTCAGGGCGGTTGCGAGACGCACCTCGAGCGTTTCACGCAGCGCTACTACGAGCTGCTACCCGACAGTCTTCGAGAGCGGAAGGGCCACCTGATGCCCGGCTTCCCGCAGCTGCTTCAGGCGCTCTCGAATAACGATCGGGCGCGCCTGGGCCTTGCCACCGGTAACTTCAAACGGGCAGCGATGATAAAGCTTGATTACTACGGCCTCAGCAAGTACTTCTCCGGAGGCGGTTTCGGCGAAGAGAGCCTTCACCGCGGCGACCTTGTCCGCGCAGCCATTGAGCGGGTGGCGAATGGAGCGGAGCCCCAGGACGTCTTCGTAATTGGAGATACACCGCATGACGTCGCCTCTGCGCTGGACAACGGCGTGATGGCCGTAGGAGTGGCAACAGGCAATTACAGCGTCGAACAGCTCCAGGCCAGCGGTGCCCAGGTGGTCTTCTCAGACTTTGCGGACTGGCGGTCGGCGGCGGCGGCCCTGCTAGCGGAGCCCCTCGGGAACGCGACGCATCAGGTACCCGCGGACGAGGCCTGGGAGCCGGGCGCCAGGCGCTCGTAGTACTGCTCAATCGCCGAATTCACTTCCGGGATAGAACCGGCGCCCTTTTCCTGCAAGGAGTTAAGGAACGCTTCCCGGCTGTCCATCTCCTTCTCGAGTTGAGCAGGGGATAGCCCCGCCCACTCCGCGAGTGCTTCCGCCGGCAAACGTTCGCCGAGTATCTCGAAGGTATCGGTGCTTTCCTGCCACCTGGCCAGTTGCCCGGTGGTCACGTCATCGCCACTATCCCCCACCAACACGACCTCCGCCACGCGGCGGATCAGGCGGCCTGCCCGGCCGATGTGCAGTGGAACGATGAACGTCAGCGCGGCGATGTGCTTCGCCGGGATATGGAGGTCGCCCCGGAGTTGCGCCAGTACGCCGTCAACGGTGTCTGCGTGCATCGTGGAAGCAAGGCGGTAACCCTGAGACACAAGCTCGAAGGCACGGCGAGCATTGTCGTCCCAGGTATAAACGGGGATGTGATCGCTCAGCTCGTTAATCAGGATGTAGGTTGCGTAACTCTCGGAGAGTGGCGGTAGAGCGAAGGGCTCGCCGTAACCGCGGGTGAAGTAGACGGCCGTCTCGGGCGGAGTGAAGGAGAGAAGAGCGCTTAGCGTCGTAGTCTTGCCCGAAGAAGGTGGGTCGGCCGCCACGATAATCGAGGCGCCGCGTTCCATGCCGATCCAGAACAGAGCCGCCAGCCTGGCAGAGAGGTTGCCGGCCTCGATCAATTCGATGATTGACATCGGTACGGGCGGCTCCCAGTGCCATCCCCACCAGCTGACCGGCTGATTGAGCGCTCGCATGGCCTGATGATAGCGTAGCGGTTCAATGCGAGCGAGGCGTAAAATGACCGCCGATATGGCTCGGATGACCGCTGCTTACTGCACCGGCAAGGAGAAGATCGAGCTTCGGGACACGGACGTCCCGGAGCCGGCCGCGGGCGACGTGCTGGTCCGCGTCCGCGCCTGCGGGATCTGTGGCTCTGACCTGCACTTCTACCACGGCGCCTTCCCGGCCGCGCCCACCGTGCCGCCCGGGCACGAGTTCGCGGGGGAGATTGCTGAAGTGGGTGACGGAGTCTCTGGCTGGGCCGTTGGCGACCGCGTCGTCATCGAACCCGTACGGCATTGCCGGGAATGCAATTTCTGCCGTACGGGCCAATACAACCTGTGTCCGCGGCGGATCCTGTTCGGGACGCTGGCCCAGGGAGCGCTGGCAGAGTATGTGGCGATGCCCGCCTACTCGCTTTACCACCTGCCGGACGACATCGACTGGGAGGTGGCTGCGCTCACGGAGCCTCTGGCGGTGGCCGTTCACGGGCTGCACATCGTTGACTTCAAGGCCGGCGAACGTGTGCTGGTACTGGGCAGCGGCGCGATCGGCCTTCTCACTGTGATGGCGGCGCGTTCGGCGGGGGCAGGCGAAATCATCGCCACCTACCGGCACGAGCACCAGGGCGAGGCGGCGCTCGCGGCTGGAGCATCGCGGGCTGTGCGCGATGGGGAGACGGCCGGGCTCGAGAAGGAAGGTGTGGACCTGGTTGTCGAAACCGTCGGCGGGACGGCAAGCACGCTTGGCCAGGCCCTGGGTATCGTTCGGATGGGTGGGCGGATCTCAGTACTCGGCGTATTTACCCAGGGCGTGCAGTTGAACGCGCTTGTTTTGATGCTGAAGGAGATCCGGATCGCCGGCGGAATCACTTACTGCCGGCCGGGCCAGCACTCCGATTTCGACGTCGCACTCGGCATCCTGTCTCGCGAACCGGAACGGGCGCGGGCGATAATCACTCACCGCTTCCCGCTGGCCGAAGCGACCCAGGCGTTCCAGGCGGCGGCCGACAAGTCCAGCCGTTCGCTCAAGGTCCAGGTTCACCCCTGAATCGCGGGCGCGGCGTGCGCCCTGGCGGTATCGTCAATTCAGTCTGGGGAGGCCTTGCCATCGCGTCGCGTGGGCGGAAGCGACCAACGGCTGGAGCCTGCGAACAGCCGCGGAGAGGATCACCCGCTCCCCGTTCAGCCTCATTCGGGGAGATAACTCCTCCAGCAAACGCTGCTTCGCCGGTAACCCAAGCGGCAGCCTCGAGGCGATTTGGTCTGCCAGGCTCCCGGGCGCCGATGGCAGCATTGTTTCGCGGCTCCATCCGCCGGAGAGCGCGATCTCTAACCCAGCGTATTCGCTGAAGATATCCGCCACCCGTTGGGCGAGCGACCGGGTCTCCTCGTCCTCCTCCACCGGCTCCGCAAGCACGTCGACCTCCGATTTGAGGTATGGCTCCCTACTGATGTGGCGGACAATTCGAAAACGATCGGCGCCCACACAAACGAGGTTCATCCGGCCTTCGGGGAGCCGTTCCACGGCGGCGATTTGCGCGATCGTACCGACATCGAGCGGCTCGGCCGGCTCTCCAACCTCGCGCCCTTGACGGATGAGTGCAACGCCGAAAGGGCGGCGCTCGCGCAGGCATTCGCCCATCATCAGCTTGTAGCGCTCTTCGAAGATATGCAGTGGCATAGCGGCTCCGGGGAAAAGGACGGCGTTCAGGGGGAAGATGGGCAGTTCCATTGCCGGGTCAGGATGGGGTTACACGATCGCCTAGAAGCCAGCGAGCGCGTTTTTCGTGCTGTGCCTGGACGAAGATCTGAAGGCTGCCGGTAAGCGTGGCCGCGCCCCAGGCGGCGAGCGGCTCGGGGTTCTTCACGAACACGGCTATCGCTTCCCGCGCCAGGATATCGCGCCAGATGTTGGCCTCGATCTCATCATGGGCGATGCCAATAAGGACAAGGCGATCGCTGTGCTCGGACATGATCCTATGTTAGCTCAGAGTCGGGAACATGAGGAGCCAGAACAACCGGGCTGGCTTCGCTAGCCGCATGAGATGGAAACGGAGATGACTCGCGCATCCTCACCAGCCAGTGCCGCGACGGCGCCCCCGGCGTAGTACAGCGGCAGATACAACATCTTCTGCTGAACGGCGTCGGTCAAACCGGCTTTGATCCGCATTTCGCCGTGCTCATTCTTGAGAATGACAGTATCGCCTTCCGATATGCCAAGCCCTGATGCGTCTGCGGGGTTTATTTTCACGGAATCCTCGCGATGTAGACGGTCCGCGTCCGACGAATGAAGTGCTGCCGCTTCATAGCTTGTGTACAGTCCGCGCCCGATCATCAGCCGAAAATCGCCTTGAGCAGCGGTGGATGGCGGAATCTCGATCGCCTGTCGCTCTGCGCGGTTCGGCCCGAGTCCGTCGATATGCTGCTGAGCGCCGGAATCCATCTCGCGGTAGCCGGCATCGCGATAAAGCGGAATAACCTGCGATATCTCGTCCATGATCTCGGAGGCCGATTGGTAGCCGATCCTGATCTCGCCCGGCTGCAGACGCTCCATGAGTCGTGCGCCCAATTCACTGAGAATACGCCACCCCTGCCGCGCTTCGCCCTGAGGAGACGTGGCCGGATTCATCCGCAACACCCGGCGGTCGGCACTCGTGGTGGTGCCCTCCTTGCACCAGGGCGAGGCGTCGGGGAGAGCGACGTGAGCCGGCTTGGTGGTAGCGGTAGGAAGCGAGTCGATTACGGCAAGGAAGTCCAGCGATTCCAGCGTCCGCATCATGCGGGAACGCCCGGGTGCCAGCATCAGTGGGTTATCGTTCATCACCACAAGCGCCTTCAGCGCACCGTCGGCTGTTACCTCCTCGAAGGTCAGGCCCGGCGCGGCAGGCAAAGGCCCACCCCATAAGCGTTCCAGCTGTTCCCGAGCTGCCTCATCAGTGAAGTAGCGGTAGCCGGGTAGGACCTCAGGCGACCCACCCATGTCGCGCAGGCCCCAGACGTTCGCTTCTTGGGGCAGAACGAACAGAGCGTTCGCCGCATCATCGGCCGCGCAGGCTATGGCGATGTTGGCCAGAGCAGCCGTTACCGCGCGGGTCGCCTCGACGCCAAAATGCGAGAGGCCGTGAACCAGCGAGATCGGTCCGTCCCCGTCTTGCAGGGTGGCCACAGCGCGGGTGCCCGCTTCCCGAAAACCTTCGGCGAACGAGGGCTGACCACCGCCACCCTCCAAGCCCGCAGCGATCGCGGCCAGCGCCGCCGCTTCTTCACCCGGCTGAGGCTGCAACCAGACTTCCGCAAAATCGTTCAACTCTCCCCAGAGCGGGCTGACTACGATGAGCCGGGCGTTCTTGCGCACCACGGCGTCCTTGATGCGTAGCGCCGCCACGTTGTGGCTCGACTCCAGGTCGTCAGCGACGACGAGGATCGTCTTCGAGTCGGCCAGCCGCTCCATGCTCGCCGGCAGCACTTCGCTGCCGAAGGCGGCGCGCAGGCTGTCGGCCGCCGCCCGCGTGACCGGGCCGGTGCTGGAATCGATGTTGTTTGTCCCCACAATGGCTCGGGCGATCTTACCTAGCAGGTAGTTTTCCTCGTTGGTCGCGAACGGTGAACCCAGGAAGCCGATCGCCTGGGGGCCGTGCTCCTCTCGGATCTGTGCCACGCGGGCGGCAGTGAATTCCAGCGCCTCGTCCCAGCTTGCGGCCTCCTGGCCGCCATTCCGCTTGATCATCGGTGTCTGCGGCCGCTCCGAGTTCTTGACCGCGTCATAATGGAAGCGCCCGCGCACACAAAGCTGGTCCGCGCTGACGGGGTTGGAGCGGGTGTCGGGCCGCACTATCACGCCACGGCCCTTCTTGGAGCCGAGGAAGATGGAGCAGCCAACGGAGCATTGAGTGCAGGTAGTGGGCGTCCAGCGTTCCGTCTGGGTAGCGCTCCACTTGTTCGGATGCTCCATCAGAGTGGCTGTCGGACAGACGTCGATGCAGGCGCCACAGAAGTCGCAATTCGATTCGTGTACGGGGCCGCCGGCACCGAATTCGATTCGGGTGCTGAACCCCCTGCCGGCCAGGGTGATGGCGCCGGTGTGACGGATCTCGTCGCAGGCTCGGACGCAGCGCGTGCAGATGATGCACATCTGCGGATCGAACTCGAGGAAGGGGTTGGCCTGGTCGGGAGGCGGCTGCGGAAGGTTGTAGTAGGTCCGCTCGTCTCCGTCCCAGGGCTCGTAGCCAGCCATCTCCAGCATCTCGCAGGTCGTCTGCAGCTCGCACCGGTAGTTCTTGGAGCAGGTCAGGCAGCGGTGCGTGACGAGGTCGTCGCGCAAGCAGGTGTCGCCCGGCTTGCACTTCACCACGCGGTGGCACGTGAGACAGCGATCAGAGTGATAGGACAGGATCAGCGACAGCACCGCCTGGCGGGTCGAATGTGCCTCGGGGGTATTGACCCGCACGATCATGCCGTCGCTCACCTTTGTCGTGCAGGAGAGCTGAAAGCCGCGCATCCCTTCGATTTCGACAATGCAGGTGCGGCAGCCGGCATACGGCGGCAGGCCGTCGATGTAGCAGAGGTTGGAGATGAAGGTGCCGGAGTTCTTGATGACCTCGACCAGCGGCGCGCCGTCCGGAGCCTCGATCTCGCGGCCGTCGAGCGTTATCTTCGCCACGGGCTAGCGCACGCGGTCGCGCTCGACCGGCTTTCCCAGGTGCAGAGGGATTTCCTCGCCGATGGGAGCCTTCCGGCCGTTGGGGTAGGTGTGGTCGTGAGTCCGCAGGTGTTGCTGGGCCATCTTCGTGAGCGCATGCTTGTCGCGGTAGAGGTCATCCCAGTTGTACGCGGCGTCGTCCAGCGGCCCGCCCGCCTGGATGGCTTCGTAGGGGCAGGCCTCGACGCAGAGCGCGCAGTACATACAGAGGCGAAAGTCGATCTCGTAGCGGTCGATGTTGAGGCTGCCATCCTCGCGCGGCGTCGTCTGCACAAGGATGCAGCCGTCCGGGCAGGCCTGGGCGCAGGTGGAGCAACCGGTGCAGCGCTCCTCAAACCACAAGAGGTTCGTGCGCGCATTGACGGGGATGGGCCGCAGTTCGTCCGGGTACTGCGTGGTGAAGGGACGGCGGCCCAGGTAGCGCAACGTTACGCTGAGCCCCTTCAGGATCCCGATGCCGAACAAGCGCGTGTGCCTCCACCCGCATCCTACGCTCGCGCGAGCGGCTAGTTCAAGACTTGGTGAAAGAAATCACGAGCGCGCCGGGCTTAGATTACGGTTAGGGGACGTGTGTGGGTCATGGTGAATCCCTGACCCACGGATATCTGGCATGACCGGAGATCCGCTGAGCTGCGATCGTCCAGTAATGTAGGTCGGGGTCTTTAGAGCCCCGACTGCGTTGGGCTCCAGAAACAACGCATTAGACGGACAAGCGCAGTCGGCAGCTAAACCTGCCGACCTACATTGATTCCTCAGGCCATCCGGCGCCCTAGTTCGACGGCACCACGTATTCGCCGCCGGCGGCCTGGTTGGACGACTGGCGCTTCGTCTCCACGCCCTTCGCCTTCCAGAACGCCTCGGCGAACTCGTTTGTGAGCTGCAGAAGCTGCTGCGCCGCGTCCATATCGATGTTCTGGCGAGCCTTGGAGGCCGTCTTCATGATTCCATCCACGAGCTGACCCAGGTTCTCCGGGCTGTTCTCCGGCTTGAAGAAGTCGCCGCGGATGATTCGCACCTCGTGCTTCACCAGTTCGGCGTGCTCTTCTTTGACCTGCGTGAAGCGGGCGAGCGCGTGCATGTACTTGTCACGCTCGCTCTTCTCCATCGCGCTCGGCGGCTGCAGGTCGTTGATCATCTGGTTCATCCGTACGACGGAAAGGGCGGCAAGCTGGGCGAGGTGCGGGTCATATATGCCGCAGGGGATATCGCAGTGGGCGGAAGCATCTTCTGCGGGGAGCAGGCGGTTGAGGAGCGAGAAAGCGTGACGGAACATGGGCGAGACCTCCTTCTTTTGTTGTACGTGCTACGTGTCGTTCCGCTCATCCTGAGGGCCGAAGTCCGCCAGAGCGGACGTAGGCGACTCGAAGGACGAGCGGCGGTACGTCCGCGATAGAATCTACTACACGCCGTCGATGAACCGAAAGACCCGCCGCCTCCTCATTCGCCTCGCCTCTCGCCTCCCCGGCCTCTATCCGCTGCTAGCGTTCATCACCGGACGCCGGGTAATCGTCCTTGGGTCCAGCATGGCGCCGACGCTACTTCCGGGTGACCGCTTGGTATTCGACCGGCTGGCGTACCTCCTCCGTCCGCCCGCAGTGGGCGAGGTGGTGCTCGCGCGGCATCAAGCGCGACCCGGGCTGCGCATGATCAAGCGCGTGGCGCGCAAAGGCCCGGAGGGCTACTGCCTGCTGGGTGACAATCACGACGGAAGTACCGATAGCCGGCAACTCGGCCCCTTCCGTCGCCGCGACATCCTCGGTCGCGGATGGCTGGTCTACTGGCCACCTGAGCGGTTCAGGCGGCTATAACCGCGGGTCAGGCGTTAAGCCTGACCGGCCAGCGTTATCGAGCAACAGCTGAATTTTTTGCTTCCAAACACCGACATCGAGCCGCGTCCCCTGATCAATCGGCAGCTGGTGCATCCACAAGTCGGGCGCGGCCAAATCCGGGTTACCCGGGGCGTAGGCCAGGTAGAGGTCCCATGCCGGATCTACACCCAGCGCCTGACCGACGTGGCGGGAGAGGTGAAGCCCGCCATCCCAGTAGTGCCGGGCGCGCGGCTCCGCCAACCCGCGCCCGGCAGCGCCCGCCGCGTCCCGGCTGTCCGGCGGTAGCATCGGCACCCAGGCGTAATAGGCGCGCAGACGCTGGTCGGGAATCGCCCGCAACAGCGCCGCCCCGGCACCCGAGGCGCCCCGAAGGCACATCTCTCACGTCGGCGAGGTGACGAGGAGGATGCGGACGAAGAAGGCGTCGTCGCAGAACTGCCGGAGAAGCGGCTGGAGACCCGCAGTGATGTCGTCCATCGTGCGGAGGCCGTAATGCGGCCGTCAGACCGAGCGCCGGGTCGCGATGGCGGAGTCCGGCACCCGCTCGTCAGTATAAGGCGGGAAGAGCGACTCGAGCTCGCGGCGCACGGGGTCGCCGTCCGGCAGGTAGCGAGAGAAGTCGCCCGTCGGCAGTTTCTGGTCGCGCTCCCCGGAGAGCCTCGTGCGCTTGATCTTCTCTTGCAGCAAGATAAGGCCCTGCAGCAGCGACTCCGGCCTCGGCGGGCATCCGGGGACGTAGACATCGACAGGGATGATGAGGTTCACGCCAGGAAGGGTGCTGTAGCCGTAGGCAAACGGGCCGCCGATGGTGGCGCAGCTGCCCATCGAGATGACCCAGCGCGGCTCTGCCATCTGCAGGTAGATGCGGCGGACGGGGACGGCCATCTTCCAGGTGACGGTGCCGGCGACGATCATCAGGTCCGCCTGGCGAGGAGACGCTCGGAAAAGCTCGGCGCCGAAGCGCGCTATATCGTAGCGGGGCGTGGCGACGGCGATCATCTCGATGGCGCAGCAGGCAAGCCCGAACATAACCGGCCAGAGCGACGAGCGCCGTGCCCAGTTGACGACGGCTTCAACCGAGCCGAGGAGGATATTCTGTCGGAGTGAGTCTTCCACGGCCTCTTCGGGGCCGCTCACCTGGACAAGCTGATCGCCCGAATCGCTAACCTTGAGGAGTGTCTCGTCCATGCTCGCCACCGATTGCGAATTGTATCACAAGCGGAGTGGAGGAGGCGGAGGTCGGGGCTGAGCAACCGCCGGTTCCGCTATCAAAGTCAACGGTCGACTCCCCTGGATGATCGATATAGAGAGTCTCGGTT
>VBJS01000188.1 GCA_005880055.1 Chloroflexota bacterium
CGCTCAGGACCCGTCTGATACTTCACTTGTCAGCCTTTAACCTCGCTGTTATACTCCGCTGCAAGCAAGACTGCAAGGCGGGAGGGAGAACAGTGGTAGTGGTGAACTTTCCCAAGTGTCAGAAGTGTGAAATAGGGGATTTGGTTCCACTTTCTGACTTCGGAAGCCAGGGGGCGGCCATCTACTTCAAGGCTTGGGCCTGCACAAATCCTATCTGCGGGTTCAACATCAAGATCCGCAACGGGGATCTGTACATAGACGAGCCCATCTCAAGCGGCGCGATGCATACGCCAAGGATACGCGCCTAGCCGCGCTACCCGCGGCCGGCCCAAAGAGGCCGGCTGATAACTGAGATGTTCCGGCTCTTCCCCCGCAGGGCCTTGTCACGTTTTGTCGTACGAGAGCGCCTGACTTTATCGGTGAACGCTTATAACGTCTTACGAGTAGTTCGCCCCCTGTGGCGAGGCAGTCCCCGCGTGAAGAAGATCTATACAGCCGCCCTGCTCCTGGCTGCTGCGCTGGTCCTCGCGGGCCTGGGGCGCTCGGCCAGGGAAGCGGATGCACACCATCTCTGCCCATCGACCGGCAGCCCGCTGGGGCCCTTCAATATCCAGACCTATGAGGCGGCAGACTACAGAAACACGTACGGCCACGCAATGGAGCTGGCCGGTTTCAATGGCCTCTTTCCCGAATACAGCTCGTTCGCACTACCACCGATCGAGACGGGCGGCCGCGAGGCCGGTTCGTCGCAGGCGACAACACCGTATGTGCCGCCCGTAATCCTGAAAGCCATCGCCTGGCTGGAAAGCAGTTGGGCGCAGGCGAGCTACGACCCCCTTGTCCAGTACGGCGAGGTTGGCCCAGCCCTTATTTCTCACGATTGCGGCTACGGGATCATGCAAATCACTTCCGGCATGCAGAACGTGACCGGAGTGCCTAACCTGGACCAGGCGATGATTGGCGGACACTATGCCTTCAACATCGCCCGCGGCGCCCGCATTCTCGCCGACAAATGGAACATAGCCCCGGAATCGAGGCCACTGGTCGGCAACCGCGACCCGCATATCATCGAGAACTGGTACTACGCACTCTGGGGCTACAACGGCTTCGCCTTCAAGAACCACCCGCTTAACCCCTCCTATAACCCGGCGCGTCCGCCGTTTAGCTGCGGCCCGAGCGACGACGGCCTGGGTCACGATAGCAGCCAATATCCGTACCAAGAGCTGGTGCTCGGTTGCGTCGCGCATCCGCCGCTGCGGGGCGGGCAGCAGCTCTGGCAACCACAGCCGGTGCAGCTACCGGACCTCTCCGCCCCGGAGTTTGCCGGACCGCTCTCCGCAGCGAACTGGGATCAATGCTCGCTGAGCGGCCAGTGCGCGGCGATGGACATCCCGACGCCCAACCCGAGTCACGCTGACCCAACGACCCCCGGGGCATCCCGATCGCAGCTCCTGGGTACGCCGGCAATAGCCGCTTCGGTCAAGCAAGCGACCATTGTGGCAGGACCGCCCTCAATTCAAGGGCAGAACACCATCACGATATCGAACGCGGGCAGCAGCTTGCTGGCTTGGCGCGCAACTAGTTCGGCGCCATGGCTCAAAGTTAGCGCACACCAGGGAATAGCTCTGGGTAACGATCTCGGCGCCTGGACGTCAACGCTGACGATCTTCGCTGATGTGAACGGGCTCGGGCCCGGGATTTATACCGGCCAGCTGGTGGTTGAATCCCTGTACGCGAGCGCGGCGCCTCTGGTTGTCCCGGTCACGCTTCGTGTCAGCCTGGAAGGTGCGTTGCTCACCGGATCAGGTCCGGAGATATACCTCATCAGCGGCGGGCTCAGGCGTCATATACCAAACCCGGAGACATTCGAGGCCAGGGGCTGGCATTGGGCGGACGTGTTGCACGTTGCGGACTCGGTAATCAATAGTCTTCCGCTCGGCGATCCGCTGCCGAACATCCTGGCCGACGGGAATCTGCTTGCCGGCAGCGGCCCGGAGGTCTACGTAATGCAGTCCGGAGCCCGGCGCCACGTTACATCGCCTGAGGCATTCGGAGCCTGCTCGTACGGCTGGGATGCCATCAGCCACCTGCCGGACCTGCGCCTGTGCCAAATCCCGTTGGGCGCCGACCTCGCCAATGCACCGTGTCCCCGGTTTGTGCCTGGTGATGGAATGCTGTTGCAAGGCTCAGGGCCCGCGGTCTATGTGGGAAGGCTCGGTCTCAAGCGCCATGTGCCCAATCCGGCGTCGTTTGAAGGCTGGGGTTTCCGCTGGGGCAACATCGATCGCTTCCCAGACTCCACGATCAATGCTATAACTCCCGGGCGTCCGCTACTGAACGTCCTGGACAACGGCAACTTACTACGCGGCAGCGGCCCTGCCGTCTACGTAATGCAGGACGGAGCCCGCCGTCATGTGACAGGACCGGATGTCATGTCTGCCTGCGGGTACACCTTTGCGGCCGTCCACCTGGTGAATGATTCTCGCCTGCAGGAAATTCCCCTCGGCGCGGATCTGGCAGGCCCGCCATGCCCTCAGGTCTCCCCACCCGGCGGCGCACTTTTGCAGGGTAGCGACGCCGCAGTGTATCTGATGAAAGGCGGCCTCAAACGCCACATCCCGGACGTCGTGACAATGGCGGCGTGGGGCATGCGTTGGGGCGATGTCGACAGGCTTGCCGATTCAACAATGATGGGTATCCCGGGCGGACAGGCGCTCCTCGACGCCCTCGCAGACGGGAACCTACTAAAGGGCGATGGGCCGAGCATCTACGTGATGGACGGCGGATTGCGACGGCACATCAGCAGCCCAGAGGTGATGTCCGCCTGCGGCTACTATTTCAGCAGCGTCCGGTATGTCGCTCAAGTCCTGGGTATCAGCGCGGGCCCAGACCTGAACGGTCCGCCCTGTCCGCGCTGGATCCCGCCGACGGGCAGTCTGTTGAAGGGAACGACGGACGCCGTCTATATATTCGATGGCGCACAAAAGAGACACGTGGCGAGCTCTACCGTGTTTGGGGCATGTGGTTACCAGTGGGGAAACGTAAATGACGTAACTGACTGGGTATTAGAGACACTCCCGACGGGCGCGCCGGTAAGCGCCCAGCCCTGCCCATAACCGCGAGGGCACATCTTTTCCGTCCGACCCGTTCAGATGCCGGCTTGCCTCAGCAGGCGCCGCGCGGATAACATGCGCATAACATTGGGAAAACGTTCCTGCCTCTCGCGCGTTATCACAACTGAACGCCGCTCGGGCGGTCGCTATTAATGGCAGAGCTTCGGATCGCGCAACCTCACCCCCTTCGGCACACCTTCGGCATCCTTGACCTCGCTCAGTACCTGACCGCATTCTGGGGACGCCGCTCGCTGCTCTGGCACATGACCGTGCGGCACCTGCGAGGACAGTACAAACAGTCAGTCCTCGGATACGCGTGGGCGTTCGTCAACCCGCTCAGTCAGATGATCATCCTGAGCTTTGTCTTCTCTACCATTCTCAACACGCCCAGCTCCAATGTGCCGTATCCACTGTTCCTCTTCGTCGGTCTGCTGCCCTGGATCTTCTTCTCCAGCGCTGTCGCATCGGCAACCGAGGCGGTCGTCGGCGCATCGAGCCTGGTAACAAAGGTTTACTTCCCCAGGGAAGTGCTCCCCACTGCTGCTGTGTTCACGAAGGTGGTGGACCTGGCCTTCGGGCTGATCGTCCTGATGATGCTGATGGTGTACTACGGCACGTCGCCGGAACCGAACAGCATTTGGATTCCAGTCGTCTTTCTGATCCATTTGCTCTTCACGCTCGGCCTGTCCTACCCGCTGGCGGCTCTAAACCTCTTCTTTCACGACGTCCGGTTCCTGGTGGGCGTGGCGCTTACGCTCTGGTTCTACCTCACGCCGGTGTTGTACCCGGTGTCCGTAGTGCCCGCGAAGTACCACTTCCTGTACGATCTCAACCCGAATTCCCTGTTCATCGATGCTTATCGACGGCTGATGCTCCAGAATCAGGTGCCGTCGCCGGAGAAAATGCTGCTGGGGCTCGCGATATCAATCGTCACGTTCCTGGTGGGATATTACCTGTTCAAGAAGATGGAGCCTTCGTTTGCAGACCGGATCTAGCCTGCTGGAAATCGAGCTACGGCACGTTAGCAAGCGTTTTGTCGGACGCTTCGCGAATTCGTGCCGCTTTTCTTCAAGGGCCGCGGCTTCACGGAACCGTTTTACGCGCTGCGAGACGTAAGCTTCGCAATCGGCCGCGGCGAGACCGTCGGCATCGTCGGCCGTAACGGCAGCGGCAAGAGCACCGCCCTAAAGCTCATCGCCGGTGTCATGGCGCCCACAGCCGGAGAGGTGCGTGTGCTCGGCCGCGTGTCGCCGCTCATCGAGCTGGGCGCCGGCTTCCACCCCGACCTCACGGGGCGCGAAAACATCCACCTGAACGCATCCATACTCGGCATGACCGGGCGCCAGATCAAGGAGCAGTTCAGCGCAATCGTGGAGTTCGCTGAACTGCAAGAGTTCATCGATACTCCTATCAAGCGCTACTCATCGGGGATGTACGTGCGGCTGGGATTCTCCGTAGCGATCCACTCGAACACCGAGATCCTTCTGGTGGACGAGCTGCTTTCTGTGGGAGACACCTACTTCC
>VBJS01000035.1 GCA_005880055.1 Chloroflexota bacterium
GGCGGCCGCTGTACGAGGCCAACCGCGCCGTAATCGGCCCGGACCCGGACCGGATCTATCCGGGCCAGGTCTTGCTCCTGCCGTAGCGGCGGCCCATTTCATCCCGTTGGCGCGGGCTGTACGGCAGCGCGCCTGAGACCTGACGCCGCGGGGCTACATTCAGGCCGTTCGCGCCCTATAATCACTGCTAGTATGCACCTTGATTGCGACGCGGCCGTTGTCGGCGCAGGGCCTGCCGGCTCGCGCACGGCCCGCAACCTCGCGGCGGCCGGCTTTCGCGTGCGGCTTTTTGAGGAGCATCGGAGTGTTGGCGTACCTTCGCACTGTTCCGGGCTCATTTCGCTGCGCACACTCAGAGAGGCGGAGATCGGCGAGGAGGCGATCCTCCACCGCATCACCGGCGCCTACGTGCACACACAGAGTGGGGCAGAGGTTGCGCTGGGCGGCGGAGCGACGCGCGCCGTGGCCATCGACCGCGTCGCCTGGGATCGGGCGCTTGCGGAGCAGGCGCAGCACGCCGGCGCGGACCTCGTGCGCGCCCGCGTCACCGGCGCCGAGCGCGAGAACGGCCACGTGCGGCTCACCACGCAGACGGACGGCCGCACATCGACAATCACCGCCCGGCTTATCGTCGGGGCGGACGGCGCCCACTCCCGCGTGGCGCGCTCGCTCGGGCTACTGGGTCCGCGCACGAAGTCGTACAACCTGGGCATCGAGGGGCGGATGGATGTACGCCGCGCGGACTTCGTGCACGTATTCGTGGGGCAGGGGATGGCGCCCGGCTGGTTCGGCTGGATCATCCCGACCGGCGAGGGCGGCGTCCGCGTCGGCATCGGCTCAACGAACGGCCTCAAGCCGGTCGAGTGCTACCAGCGGCTGGTGTTGGCTTTTCCGCAGCTTTTCGCCGGCATCGAGCCCTGCCGCATGTACGGCGGCACGATCCCGCTGGAGTTCGCCCCACGCTCCTACGCCGACAACGTGCTGCTCGTCGGCGACGCCGCAGGGCAGGTGAAGCCGTTCTCCGGCGGCGGCATCTATACAGGCCTCGTCGGCGCCCGCCATGCCGCGGCCACAGCGATCGAAGCCCTGCAGAGGGACGATGTCAGCGCCCACAACCTACGCAGCTACGAGAAGCGCTGGAAGCGGGAGATTGGGCGCGAGCTGCTGCGCAGCCTCCGCTTCCGCCGCTTCGGGCTGGCGCTGAGTGAGGGCGAGGTCGAGCGCGTCGTTCGCGCGCTAAACGCGCCGGGGCTGCAGTCCCTCGCCGAGCGCCACGCGGATATCGACTATCCTTCGCGGGTGCTACTGCGCCTGGCCCGCTCGGCGCCGGCGCTCGCCATGCTGGGGTGGGTCGCGGTACGCCGGCCGCGCACCACGTGGGACCTCGTGCGCGCGCACCTGCCCTTCGCGGTTTAATGTCGGGGCGAGCACCCAGGAAAGACGGTCGCCGTTAATCGTAGGGGCGAGGCACCCACCGGGAACCCGTGCCAACCTCGGGCCATCACGCGCCTTGTCGGAGGTCAGATCACGTATGCCTTGCGATGTGCCTCGCCCAGCGACGTCCGGTTTACGAATCCCTCATCGCTTACCGGCCGAAGCCGCTGTGGTATGACAAAATATCTTTCGGAAATTACCGTCTAATTAGCCTACCCATCTGATCCACGGGCCCGTCAGTTCTCATCCCCAGGCCGCGCGGCCGTTTCTGTCAGCCGCCGGGGGCGCGGTAGGAAGGGCTCTTCTTGGTGGCCTGATCCACTTCTTCCGGTGTCATAAGAACCGTCGTCTTCAGTTTGATGGCGCCGCTGGCTCCCACCGTGAGCGCCACGGCTGCTGCGGTCACATTGTCCGGCACTTCAACCACCACGTAAGCATCGGTGTCTCCGAAGGCGAAGTAGAAGCTCTCCACCTTCCCGCCCACCGATGCCAACAGCTCGTCCACGGCCCGTCGACGTCCCGACCCGCCTTCCTTGAGCAGCCCTTTCATCGCCTCGCCACGGTATTTTGCCTCGATCAGATACTTGGGCATTGGCCACCTCCCTAGACTTTCCTCAATTGTCGGGCAATTGCGGGCCTCATACTACTCGCACGCTCGAGAGAGCGTCAACAATGCGTCATCCCTTGATAGGCTGCCAGGTTCGCCGGCCGTCGATCAGGACCAGACGCCCGAAGCTGTCCGGGGTGAAGTGCCCGCCGGCCACAAGCGCCTGCTCTGCAATTAGCCGCTCGGCCAGCGCTCGTTTCGTCCGCCGGGAAATACGTGGCAGCTCATCGACGGCGGCTATCCAGAACCGGATCAAGTGCAGCGGATGATGCGCCACGTCGCCCAGGATGATCGCTTGCTCGCCGGCAGAGGAGATCGAGAGCGAGCAGTGCCCGGGAGTGTGTCCGGGCGTCGGCAGCAGCGTCAGCTCCGGGGTGACGGCAGATTCGCCATCGACAAGACGCAGCTGCGAGCAGTCCTTCAAAGGTAGGACATCGCTGCGCAGGTGAGGTCCCTCTTCCGAGAGGATAGCCGGATCGGTCCAAAAGTCCCACTCCTTGCGCGCAATCCAGTACTCGGCGTTCGGAAACGTCGGGACGAACGCTCCGTTGCGCCGCACGCAGTTCCAGCCGACGTGGTCGAAGTGCAGGTGCGTATTAACGACAACGTCGATTTCGTCCGGGCGTACGCCGAGCCGCTCGAGGTTCGATAACAGATCGCCGCCTGGAAGCTGCGGGTTCTTGTCGCCGATGCCGGTATCGACGAGTATCGTGCGCCCGGAGCCGCGGACGAGGAACGAGCCGCGCTTGATCGGTAGGTTCCCTTCGGCGGTAATCTCGTCACCCAAAGCCGCCTGGTACATCTCGGGCGGCACGCCGGAAAAGAGGAACGACGGGTGGGCGGGCATGATTCCGTCCGTCACGCTCCGGATTTCGACGCTGCCGACGACTACGCGCTCGATGCTCACTTCCGTACCTCCAATTGGCCAGAGATGACCACAGAGTGACACATACGAGAGGCGCGGGCCAGTTCACCGCTTAGACTGACATCCGGCGGGGCGCAAAACACCTCCCATGTCATGCTGGGCGCCGACGCCGCTCTTCGTCGAGATGCCGCTGCGCCGCGAAGGCACCCTGCGGGGAAGGGTAGGAGAGAAGCGCCTGAAGCGGGTCGGCCGACTGTGCGCGCCGCTGTTCGTCCCTCGCCCATCTCCACAAGCTTCCCCGTTCGGCGGCTCAGGACGCCTTCTCGGGAAACGCGGTCGTCTACACGAAAATGGTTCGCTAACGAACCATACCGACTGCCACGATCCCCAAAGCTGAGCCGGGAAGGACGTGGCTACCTTGCGGCTTGCTACCGGCTATTCCTCCTGCAGCGCCGCCACCATGGCCGGGATCGTCTTTAGCTCTTGTTGGCGGCGGAGGAGAAAGTGGTCCGAATCATACTCCTCGTAGACATGGTCGATGTTGTGGGCCTCGAGCCGATCGTGGAGCTGGCGGGAGCCGAGGTAGAGGTGGAACTGGTCTTTCGTGCCGCAATCGACAAAGCGGTAGCGGAGCCTGCGCAGGTTATCGGCGTAGCGCTCGACCATGTTGACGGGGTCGTGGGGGAGGAATTTCGCCCAGATTTCGGGGAACAGCTTACCAGTGCGGACGTCGAAAGGCAGTTCGAAGCCCATTGGCGCATCCGGGTTAGGGGCGTAGCAGGCGGACATGGCGACCATGTTCAAGACCACGTTGAAGTCCTCGTCCCTGGGTTGGATGTCGGGGATAGCCCTTACGAACTTCGCGACGTCGTGGTCCCACTTGGCCATCGCCTGGACGACCTTCGGGACGTCGTTGAGGTAGCAGCGGTCGAAGGCGCTGTCGCCGGAGTGGTCGGCGAAAGCCTGGAAGACGTCCGGGTATAGGGCGGCGAGCGTGAACGAACCGATGCCACCGCTGGAGCCACCGATGCAGCCACGGAGGCCGCTGGTGCGATACCGGGAGTCGATGAGGGGGACCAGCTCTTGCACGATGTAGTCCTGGTACCGGCCGACGGCGCCGGAGTTGACGTACTGGCTCCCTCCGAGGGAGGTAATGCAGTCCGGGAAAACATAGATGACGCCCGGCATGCCGCCATCGATCAAATCATCGAGGTCGGTATCGATCCCTGGAGTGAGGAAGCGGCGGTTGAGGAACATGATGCCGCCGCCGGTGAAGCCCGCCAGGCCGAAGATGACCGGATAGCGCTTATCGGGGGACTCCTCGTAACCGGGCGGGAGGTAGACGGGGAAGCGGCGGATGTGCGGGTCGCCCAGCGGGTTGTCTTTGAGGATTTTGCTTTCGTGGGTGATGTACGTGATATTCGAGGAGATAGGTCGGAGCACGGTGGCACCTCGGTTCTGGTTGCGAAGGATCGTCAGCTGCACTGTAGCGCGTGCTGATTTGCGCAGCCAATCGGCCCGCGCCGCGAGGGATTTCGTAGGGGCGAGGCACCCGCTGAAAGCAGTGCAACGCTGCGCAGTTGACGAGCAGCTGGAAATGGTGATTCGCCTGCTATCCCGATGTGCTTCGCCCGGCGGGTCCTCGTTCACGAATCCCGGCGTCGCAGGTAACGCGAGGCGTTGTGGGGCGAGGCACGTGGCAAGAGCAAGACGCTGGGCGCGTGTCGCCTGTCTTGCGTCGGCTGCGTTCTTCGGTGTCTCGGTGGGTGATTCGCCCCTCCGGTGGGACCGGTGCTTCCCCGCGCGCGAGGCAGACGTAGGGGCGAGGCACCCGTCTAGACGGCTCCAACATGGGACGATCCCCGGTCCCCCGTTGTCTCGATGCCCGTGTGCTCACTCGATGTGCTTCGCCCAGCGGGTCTCGGCCAGGTATCCGGCGTCGCAAGTAGAGCGAGGCGTTGTGGGGCGAGGCACTGAGCAAGACCGCATGCTTGGCCGGTGTCGCCTGTCTTGCGTCGACCGCGTTCTTCGGTGTCTCGGTGGGTGCTTCGCCCCTACGGGTGGGGCCGGTGCTTTCCCCGCGCGACGCAGACGTAGGGGCGAGGCACCCGTCTAGACGGCTCCAACATGGGACGATCCCCGGTCCCCCGTTATCTCGATGCCCGTCTGCTCACTCGATGTGCTTCGCCCAGCGGGTCCTCGTCCACGAATCCGGCGCCGCAGGTAGCGCGAGGCGTTTGGGGCGAGGCACTGGGCACGGCCTAGTGCGCCTGGCGGGTCTCGTTTGTCTTGTGGTGACTTACGTTGGCAGATGCTCGTTGGGTGCTTCGCCCCTACGGAGATTCGGCAGGAGGATGAGCTGTTGAGCACGCCCGCGTTCGTCAGCGCGCGCCGTCGGGGCGACCTCCCACCCAAAAGGTCACCCCCTACATCGGGAACGAGCCGCCGGATAACCGATCAACGCGCGCTGTGCCAGACGCCCATGTGGTCCTTCACCGCCTGGTGGTAGGCGCCGGGCTGGTAGTAGCGGTCGTAGAACTCCGTCTCCAGGTGGTGGGCCTGGAACCAGATGTTCATCATCATCGGGTCGATCGTCGCAGGGAAGCGGCCGTATGTCTCCCAGATGTACTCGCAGAGCGCCTTCGTCGCTTCCAGGCACCACTCGGGCGTCTTGTTGACCAGCTTGTCCAGCGACTGGCGGTCCTTGTACGGAGCGGGGCCGCCCTCCTCCTTGTAGATGCCGCGCCGTCCCCACTTGGAGTCGTAGATCGCCTGCACCGCTGAGGACATGTCTGGGTAGTACGGCGGGCAGTAGGACTCGAAGTGCCCGTCCAGGCCGGCCATCGCGGCGCGCGGGCTGCCGTCCAGCGAGCTGAGCGGACCTTTGGTCTCCGGCACCTGCATGCGGAAGCCCATGGCGCCCAGGACAAAGGGCGCCACAGAGGCCGTAAAGATCCAGCCGCCGAGGCCCATTGCCTGGATGGCGAGGTACATGTTCTGGCACATGAAAGCCTGCTCGGTGCCCGGAATGATCATCTGCATGCTGCTCTCCAGCCCGGAGAGCGCATAAGGCCGGGAGCGGTCCAGGTAGCCCTTGTCGGCCCACTCCTGGAGCGGCTCGGCGTTGTTGTTCAGGTCATCGTAAATGTAGTACGAATTCGGCTCGTCCATAACGAGCATCAGGACGTTGATGTACTCCCAGGTGACGTCGCTGACGGGCATAAAGAGCGTGGAGCCGGGCTGGTTCGCGTTCCACCAGTTGAAGGGCTGCGTAATGCCCGGCACCATCGGTACCGGCAGCCGCCCGGACCCGATCTGCACGGTGTTCGCGCGGAAAGACTGGACGATCTTCTCGCGGTCGCTCAGGTCCTCGTACTCCTGCATCTCGCTGGGCAGCTTGTCGCGCAGCTTCACCATGTAGGTGCCCTCGTCGTTCGTGAAGAACAGCTCGCTGCCGTGCGAGCCGCAGGCGCTGGCGTAGACGCGCCCGACGAACTGCAGCATCGTGTTGCCGCAGTAATTGGCGCCGTTTTGGTCATTGAACGGGAGGTCAGAGAGATTGACGCCGCTGATGCCGGTGCCGGCGGCGACCAGCATCGCCTCTTCGATCTCGTCGAGCGGGACCGGTTCCTTGTTCGACTTGAACGGCGCAACATCGCCGGGCATCTCGGCGCCTAGCGGGAAGCGGCGAGCGCGGCGCTGGAAGATGGCATCGAACAACGGGTAGTTCCAGGCGCGCTGGGCGGGCTGTATAGACGTGACCGGCTCGAAGACGGGTGATCGCTTGAGTACCATGGCGGCGGTCCTTTCTGCGGCTCTAGTTCTGCGCTGCGATTATATAACGGCACGGCGGAGTTGGAGAGCGCAGAGCCCCTGCTATGATTGACGCAGTTTGCTCTACTACCTCAGCCGGCTCAGTGACGACTTCGTGGCCGCACTTGTGTTCATGGGGGCAATCGCCACCGCTCTCCTCATCGGCATCTGCTTTCACGAGTTTTCGCACGCCTTCGTAGCCGATAGCCTCGGCGACCGAACGCCGAGGAGCTTCGGCCGTGTCACCCTCAACCCGCTCGCCCACCTGGATCCGATGGGAACGATCCTGATGGTGATCGTCGGCTTTGGCTGGGGCAAGCCTGTGCCGGTTAACCCGAACGCAACTCGCAACCCAAAGCAGACGTTGTGGATGACGGCCCTGGCCGGGCCGTTCTCCAACTTCGTAGTGGCCGCCGTTGCGGGGCTGGCGATCCGGCTGGACGTTGTCCCCTGGGTCTCTCCGTTCGATCTCCTGAACTTCGACCTGCTCAGCGCCACCGGCTGGTCGAACACGGAGTATTTGGGGCTGTACCTGAGCTCGATCACGCTCTTCAGCGTTATCCTGGGCGTCTTCAACCTGATCCCGATCGCGCCGCTGGACGGGTTCAAAGTGGTTGCCGGGCTCCTGCCCTACGAGATGTCCCGCAGCTTCCTGCAACTGGAGCCGTACGGCCCTATTATCCTGCTGATTCTGCTCTTGTCGACGTTTCTCACCGGTGGCCAGTTCGCAATACTGTTCGAGGTAATGGACCCGTTTATCCGCTTCTTCCTCCAGCTATTTGCCGGCGTGGGCAATGACCCGTTTGTCGGCGGCCGCTGATGTTAGCCCGCCCGCTGTACCGCGCCCGCCAGTTCGCGCAGGCGCTCCGTCCTCGCGTGGACGGCGACCGGTTAGGCGAGGCTCAGGCGCTGCTTGGGCCGCGGCTCAGCGAGCTGTTCCTCTCGATGAGCCCGCGCGACCAGCAGCACTGCCTGGCGGTTTATGGCAAGCTGCTCGCCACCGGTTGGACAGATGGCGAGATGTTAGCGGCGGCTTTGCTGCATGACTGTGGCAAAGGAGCGCTGGCCGGCGGCCCCGTCCGGCTTTGGCATCGCGTAGCGTACGTAGTCGTGGACGCCCTTGCGCCAACCTTGTTGCGGGGGCTCGCGCGCTACAGCGCGGGGCTCGTGGTGCTCGCGGAACACGCAGAGCGCGGGGCAGAGCTTGCGGCAAAGTATGGCGCGACTCCGCAGTCGGTGCGCCTGATGCTGGCGATGGAAGCGCCCGAAGCGGCCGACGAGCGGGCGTGCGCGCTACACAGCGCTGACGAGGCCTGCTAGCCGGCTGGCTTAGGCGCGGATATCGAAGCCCGGCGACGCCGACCGCATGGCTTAAGCCCCCATCCGGAACCTCGGCCCGACAGGATTCGCCGCCCCGCGGCGACAAGCTTGGAGAACCTTAAACTCACTCCAAGCGCAGTTTAAGGATGGCGGTTCAGCATGGGGCTTCGAAAAGAGCGGCTGCCCACGAGGAGGAGGTGATGACGTCCCCAGAAGAAGTGCGCAGCCGTACAGCAACGAGAACAGGAGGTGGACATGTTCAAATCGCGAGGATGGCCGCTGGCCGCCGCCGGCGTAGGCCTTCTCCTCGGTACGCTTGGAGCGACGGCGGCCGTAAGTTTCGCCCAGACCAGCTCGCCAACGACGACGCCTGCCGCCACCGCATCGCCCACTCGGGCCCCGTCAAACGCCCCCTCGACGGCGACGCCCGCGCCATCGCAGGGCAGCGCCCCCGGCCAGACGACACCAACGCCGGCGCCGGGCTATTCGGGCCACAATTGCCCCAATATGGGACAGGGGAGCAGCGGGCGGAGCAACAGTGGCCAGAGTGGAGGCGGCACGCAGTACAGATTTAACAGCCCGCCCATCCGGCAAGTCCGGCTGAGCTCCTCGCGTTGATCTACGAAGCGGGGTGCCGGACCAGGCGCCCCGCTTCGTTCTTTCTGCGGCGTCAACTGGGCAGCGCCGAGGGCCTGCCGGCAGGTGGCGCCGGAGGCGGGGTTTCGAGAACCGCCGTCGTATACTAGGCGCGTGAGTGCGCACGGCGGCCAGAAGAAGATAACGATCATCGGCACCGGGCTTATCGGCGGGTCTATCGGTCTCGCTCTGAAAGCGGCGGCCCTCCCCGGTATTCACCTCGTCGGACACGACCGGGATCGTGCAAACGCTTCGCGGGCCGAGAAGATGGGCGCGATAGATCGCGCGGACCACAACCTGCCCCATGCTGTCGAAGGCGCCGGGATGGTGATCATCGCGACGCCGGTACTGGCCGTCCGCGAAGTCATGGAGCAGATCGCGCCGGACCTGGCGGAAGGTGCGGTGGTAACCGATACAGCGAGCACCAAGGCGCAGGTCATGCGCTGGGCGTCCGAGTTGCTTCCGGAGCGGGCCGGTTTTGTCGGCGGCCATCCGATGGCGGGCAAGGAGACGCAGGGTATTGAGAACGCGGAAGCCGCGCTTTTCAAGGGCAGGGCGTACTGCATCTGCCCGGCCGTGCATGCCCCTGAAGCGGCATTGAAAACTGTTCTGGGCATGGCACAGGTAATCGGCGCCGAGCCGCTCTTCATGGACCCCGAGGAGCATGACGTGCTGGCCGCTGCCGTCAGCCACCTGCCGCTGATGATGTCCACAGCCCTCTTCAGCATGCTCCGCGAAAGCCCATCCTGGCCGGACATGGGAATGATGGCCTCGCACGGCTTCCGCGATGCGACCCGTCTGGCCTCCGGTGACCCTCGAATGAGCCATGACATCTGGGCCACAAACCGCGAGGCGCTCATCCACTGGCTGGATCGCATGGCCGCTGAACTGCAGCGCTATCGCGATATGCTGCAGGACGCGAAAGACAAGGCGCTGCTGGAGACGTTTGCGCGGGCCCAACTTGAACGTGATGCCTTCCTTCAGCACCCGCCGCGGCGTCACCCGCAGGCAACTGTGGAAATGCCGAATGCCGGGCGCGCCCTCGTGGACCTCCTGATCGGAGGGATGATGGCAGAGCGGCTGCGCAAGATTCAGAAGCTACCGGAGCTGAGCCGAGAAGGCCGGCCGTCGCCGCGCGAGGAAGAAAAAGACTCCAAGCCCCGCCCGACACTCGGCGACCGGATTGCGCAAGATATTCGGCGTGACCTCGAGAAGCTGGAAAAGAAGCGGGCGGAACCGGAGCAGAAGGATAGCCCACCCGGCGAAGGAGGCGGCTAGCCGCCCATGTTGCGCACCGTCCGCCGCCCGCGCGCCCTGCGCGGTTCCTTAACGCCGCCCGGCAACAAGTCCATCTCGCACCGCGCTGCCATCTTTAACGGCATTGCAGACGGTTCCGCGATCGTCGAGAACTTTCTGCCTTCTGCCGACTGCCTGGCCACACTGCGCTGTATGCGACGGCTGGGCGTAGGCTGGCGCCGGCCCGATGAGTTGACGCTGGAAGTGGAAGGCGCCGGCAAGCAGGGGTTGAAGGAGCCTGAGGCCGCGCTCGATTGCGCGAACTCAGGCACCACCATGCGGCTGCTCGTGGGCGTTCTGGCAGCCCAGCCGTTCCTCTCGATATTAACGGGTGACGGCTCATTGCGTTCGCGCCCCATGGCACGCGTCATCGATCCTTTGGAGCAAATGGGCGCGCGTATCTGGTCGCGTCGCGAGGGAAGGGCGCCGCTGGCCCTGCAAGGCACGTCACTGCGCGGCATCCGATATGGCATGCCGGTCGCCTCAGCCCAGGTCAAGTCGGCGATCATCCTTGCGGGCCTCTACGCCGAAGGCGAAACCGTGGTCGAGGAGCCTGGGCCCACGCGTGATCACACGGAACGCATGCTACAGGAGATGGGCGCGGACATCCGTTTCGGGGAAGGTCCGGTCGTGCGAGTCAAGCAGCTGCGGGGCGAACTCAAGCCACTTTCCCTTCGAGTGCCGGGCGATATCTCTGCGGCGGCCCCCTGGCTGGTGCTCGCCGTCGCCCATCCGGACGCCGAGCTGCGGCTGGCCGACGTGGGGGTCAACCCAACCCGGACAGGTATAATTGATATCCTGATATCGATGGGCGCACAGATAGAGATAGAGAATGAACGGCGCTGGGGAGGCGAGCCTGTAGCTGACATCGTCGTACGCTCCGGCTCGTTATGCGGGACTATCGTCGAGGGCCACCTTGTGCCCCGTTCCATCGATGAGCTGCCGCTGGTGGCGCTCGCCGTTTGTCTGGCGGAAGGCGAGACGGTTATTCGGGAGGCGCAGGAGTTGCGCGTCAAGGAGTCCGACCGGGTTCGAACGACGGCTGACGGGTTGCGGCGGCTGGGCGCGAGGGTGGATGAAATGCCGGACGGGCTTATAGTGAAGGGGCCGCAACGGTTGAGCGGCTCAAGAGTGTACTCGCGCGGCGATCACCGCCAGGCGATGATGCTGGCAGTCGCCGGGTGTCTGGCGGACGGGGAAACGACTATTCACAAGGCGGAAAGCGTTGCTGTATCATATCCCTGGTTCTGGAATCATTTGCAGGTGATTTCAGTGGACTAGGCCCTTGAGCGAGGGGTCTGGGAGGAGGAGCAGAGGGCAATGGCACAACAAACACAAGACCACCACACGGAACTGGTCCACGTGGGCTTCGGTAATTTCGTGGCGGTTAACAAGGTGCTCGCGATCGTGACGCCTGGGTCCGCGCCGATTCAGCGCATGATCCGGGAAGGCAAGCGTAAAGGCATAATCATCGATATCACCAGCGGCCGCCGCACAAAAGCCGCCGTCTTCACGGAAACCGGCAACATCATGCTCGTCGCGATCACTCCGGAAGCACTGGCCGGCCGTGTCTCGTCCATGCGCGGCGGCAAAGTGTCACAGGCGCAAGCGGACTAGGTGAACTATCCGGGCTCCGATAAGATTCTGGTGAGGAGCCCAACCCTCGGTCCGCGCGGGAGAGCCGGCCGCGCTGGCCGATGTTGATCCTCCTGACCGGCCCTTCCGGCGTCGGTAAAGATTCTCTTCTCGCCGCCCTGAAGTCCTTGAGGCCGGAGGCGCATTTCGCGATAACGGCAACCACGCGCGCTCCTCGGCCAGGGGAAAAGCACGCTGTCGACTACTATTTCCTCACTCAGGCCGAGTTTGATCGCATGAAGGCGAAGGGCGAGCTCCTGGAGCATGCCGAAGTATACGGCCAGTCCAAAGGAGTCCCGAAGGAGCCGATCAGAAAAGCGCTGATGGAAGGAAAAGACGTCTTTTTCCGTACCGACGTCCAGGGCGCCCACTTCATCAAGACCGCGCTGCCGGGCACCGTCACCGTCTTCGTGAAGCCGCCATCAACCGGGGAGCTTAAGCGGCGGCTTCGCGAACGCGGCGGTGACGATCCTCACCAGGCGGAGCTACGGCTTCGGATAGCAGAGGCGGAGATGGGCTCCGCCGCAGACTTCGATTACCAGGTCGTGAACGATGATCTCCAGCGCTGCGCCCAGGAAATCCTCTCGATCGTCGAGTTGGAGCGCCGGCGCGAAGGCCGGGAGCCGGTGAAGCTTGTCTGATCCACCGCTCGGCTATCACTGGTGGCAGGCCGGCATCATCTACCAGATATACCCACGCTCCTTCCAGGACTCCAACGGCGACGGCGTCGGCGACCTGCCCGGCATAATCACTAGGCTGGACTACCTTCAGTGGCTGGGCGTAGCTGCCATCTGGATTTCGCCCATCTACCCCTCGCCGATGGCCGACTTCGGCTACGACGTGTCCAACTACACCGATATCCATCCGCTCTTCGGCTCGCTTGCTGACCTCGACCGGCTGATCGAAGGACCAGCACCGGTGGTTCGGTGAGTCCAAGTCGTCGCGACTTAACCCACGCCGCGACTGGTACATCTGGCGCAACGCAAAGCCGGACGGCTCGCCGCCCAACAACTGGCTCAGCCACTTTGGGGGCGGCGCCTGGCAGTGGGACGAGAAGACCAGGCAGTACTACTATCACGCGTTCCTCAAGGAGCAGCCCGATCTGAACTGGCGCAACCCGGAGGTGCGCGCGGCGATGATGCATGTCTTGCGCTTCTGGCTCGATCGAGGCGTAGACGGCTTCCGAGTCGACGTCATATGGGAGATGTGTAAAGACGAGCAGTTCCGCGATAACCCGCCGAATCCGGACTACCGGCCGGGCAAGATGCGGCCATACTTCCAGCTCCTGCCCGTCTACAACACCGACCAGCCGGAAGTGCACGAAATCGTCGCAGAGAT
>VBJS01000190.1 GCA_005880055.1 Chloroflexota bacterium
CGGAATTCTAACGTTTCGCCGAAAGCGAAGACGGGTTGCCGAACGTCGTCGGGGTCTGAAGACCCCGAGCTACGAACAGGCCGCCGTGATCAGAAAACGACCGGCCGGCGTTCGCGGAAGCGGTAGAGCTGGGCGGGGCGGTGGCGGCCGGCGCTGGACGTGCGCCCAGTCGGTTCGATGAAACCGAGCGAGAGGACGCGCTTACGGAAGTTACGCTTGTCGAGTGAGCGGCCGAGGATTGCCTCGTATGTGACCTGGAGGTCGGACAGCCGAAACTCCTCGGGAAGCAGGGAGTACGCGACGTTCGAGTAGTCCAGCTTGGCGCGGAGACGGCGCAAAGCGTAATCGACGACTTCTTCGTTGCGGAAAGCGAGCGGCGGCACGCCGGCCACGGAGAACCACTTCGGCAGCCACTCGCTGCGGCGGGCAAGCAGCGCTTGCCGGCTATCGACCAGGGCGAAATAGGCCACAGCCAGGGAGGTGCGCCCGTCCAGGTCCGAGAACGTGTACAGCTGCTCCAGAAACACGTCGGCCACGCCGGTCTCCTCGGCGAGCTTGCGGACCGCCGCATCGTCCGGGGATTCCGCCGGCGCCATGAAGCCACCGGGAAGCGACCAGGCGTCTTTGAAGGGCTGAGCGCTACGGCGGACCAGTAGCACGTGAAGCTGGTTGTCGTCGACAGTAAAGATGACGACCAAGACAGCGACCGGGCGCTCAGGCTTCGCCCTTCCGGCGGACATACGAACTCGGTGACCGGGTATGGTAGTCATCAACGGCTAGGCCGCGACGGACGCAGCGGCTGCAACGCCCTGGAGCGACCAAGCAGTCGTCCTGGTGATACGGACGGGGACGAGATCACCCGGCACGAAGCCGGTTCCCTGGGGATCTGGAGTGCGGAAATGGACGAGCTTGTTGCCCCGATTCCGGCCGCTGAATACGGTCTCGCCGTCCGGGCCATCTTTTTCGCCCTCCACGAGCACCTCCTGGACGCTCTCCAGCAGCCGGGCGTTAATTTCGCCGGCAATGCGCTCTTGCAGCGATTCGACGGCATGAAGGCGGCGCATCTTCTCTTGCTGCGGGACTGTATCCTCCATGTGCCGCCAGGCGATCGTGCCGGGACGCGGTGAATAGGCGGCCACATGCACCTTGTCGAAGCGCAGCTCCTCAAGTACCGCAAGCGTCCGCTCGAACTGTGGCTCGGTCTCGCCGCAGAAGCCGACGATGACATCCGTGCTCAGCGACGCGCCCGGCACGGTGTCACGAATGCGGTAGACCCACTCGCGGTACTCTTCGATTGTGTAGCCGCGGCGCATCGAGGCAAGCACATCGTTGTCGCCCGCCTGTAGGGGGATGTTGAAGTGCTCGCAGACCTTCGGCAATTCGGCGACGGAGCGGATGATGCGCTCCGTCATGTCACGCGGGTAAGAGGTCAGGAAACGGATGCGGGCCAGGCCCGGCGTGTCGTGGATAGCGCGGAAGAGGTCACCCAGGTCCGGCTTCGCGCGGTTATCGCCGGCCGGCAGGTCCTTGCCGTACGCCTCCACCGTCTGGCCCAGGAGCGTGACTTCCCGGACGCCGTTCTGGCAGACGGACGATACTTCCCGGGCAATATCATTGATGGCCCGCGAGCGTTCGCGGCCACGACGGTAAGGGACGATGCAATAGGTGCAGAACTTATTGCAGCCGTGGATTACGGGGACGAAGTGAGCCGGGCCGGACGGCTCAGGGAAGGTTTCGGGCCAGAACTCGCCGCCGAGCTCCGCCTCGGGGAGCAAATGGCGGAGGATGACCTCGAAGCTCTGTGGGCGCGCCCAGACATCCACGTACGGGAAACGTGAGCGGAGGTCGTCGGTGCGGGGCCCGACCATGCATCCCATCACGGCGATCTGCAGGGCGCCCTCGCGCTTCTCTTTGAGCCCACGCAATTTACCGAGGTAGCCGGCGGCGCGGTCTTCGGCCTTCTGACGGACAACGCAAGTGTTCACCACTGCGAGATCGGCCTCCTCCGGCTTCGGCGCGGGGGCCCAGCCGAGCTTGGCCAGGCCGGCGGCGAGCTTAAGAGAGTCGGCTTCATTCATCTGGCAGCCCTCGGTCCAGATGTGGTATCGCATGGCGAAACCAGTTTAGCATCTACCTCACGCGTGGAATTCTCGAACTCCCTTGCGTAGTACGAGCGGCGGGGCGCGGCGCGGATGAACCCCTTCGGCAAGCTCCCGGACGCGCCGTATGGAAGGGCGAACGGAACATGGTTCGAAATAGGACTTGCGTTTCTGATTGCCGCGATTCCGTAGGGGCAGCTCTCAGACCTGCCCCTGCACGGGAGTTCACGGTGGAGTGAGAAAGGCGAGCGGCAGAAGCCGCCCGCTTGCGGGTCTCGGAGTGCCCGTTGTTTAGCCGGACGAGCCGGTGAGGCGAGAGAGCGAGGGCCCAAGCACCCAGCCGACCAGGTAACCGCCGATCATGAACCCGAAGACGACCCAAGGCGCTTCATTAGGCGCGAAGGGCGTGCCTTCGGAGCTCGTGGTCAGCAGGGCCATGAGGCCCATAAAGAGGCCGAGGTAGCCGGCAACCACGCCGGCGCCGTGACGCAGGCGTAGCCTGATTCTCGCTTCCTCTCGTCTTTGCATCCTGTCCATCGCTACTCTAACAATTCTCTTACACTTCTCTTATTTTTACAACGGTAAATAGCGCAAAGGGTTGCAAACTTAAGATGCAGCTTCCATAACAATTGTTACGCCAGCGGTCTGCCGCGGCGAGGCCGTTCCAGATCGGAGCTATCGAGGACGATTGTCACCGGGCCGTCATTGACCAGCTCCACGTCCATCATCGCACCGAAACGGCCTGTCTGAGCAGGAACGCCAGCCCGCCTGAGCACCGCGGCGAAAGCCTCCACCAGGGGCTTGGCGATAGCGGGCGGGGCCGCCTGGCTGAAGCTCGGACGGCGTCCGCGGCGGACGTCTGCCAGCAGCGTGAACTGGCTAACAACAAGCGCCTGACCGCCTGTGTCGACGACCGAAAGGCTGAAGCGGCCGACGGGGTCCGGGAAGACGCGCAGCTCAGCGCACTTCTCGGCCAGCCGGCGCGCCTCCTCCTCCTTGTCACCCTCTGCGATACCGACAAGCAGCAACAGCCCGGCGCCGATCGCGGCGATCTGCTCGGCACCGACCTGTACAGAGGCGCGGGTTACCCGCTGCAGAACGACCCGCATAGGGTTATTCCACGGAGACTATATATTGGTAGTGCGGCTGGCCTCCGTACACCACTTCTACTTCATGTGCAGGGAATCGATCCCGCAGCTTGACGGCCAGGGACGCAGCCTGCGACTCGCCGGTTGACGCCCCGTAATAAAGGGTGATCAGGCTGGTTTCCGCAGTAGCGACGTCTCGCAATGCATCGAGGACGGCGTCCTCTGTAGAATCGGCGCCAAGCGTCAGCTCGCCGTCGACGATCGCAATGGCCTCGCCCCGACCCACTTTGACACCCTTGATCGTCGTATTGCGGACGGCACGCGTTATCTCAACGGTGCGGACCGATGTCCGCGCCTCCTCAGCTGCCTCAATTGCACTCTCGATACTGTCTTCCGGATTCACGGCAAGGAGTGCTGCGAGGCCCTGCGCCATGGACCGTGTGGGGACGACGTGCAGCCGCTTGTGAGTAAGGCCCGCCGCCTGCTGAGCCGCGAGGATGCTGTTCTTGTCATTCGGCGCCGGAGATCGTGCGGGTACACCCCACGCTCCGGAAAACCGCAGCCATGCCTTCCCCGGCTACGACGGCAACGGACGAGAGGCCGCCGGGCTCGGCGCTACCGGGCACAGCCGTCCGATCTTCATGCATTTGGAGAAACTGCTCAGCCTGGCTGCGAATGTTATCAACCTTGACCTGAAGCAGACTGCCGACCGAGGTGCCGTGAGAGAGCACCAAGCCCGGATCGTCCGTATGCACGTGAACGCGCAGAAGGCGATCGTCGCCAACAACGAGGACGGAATCGCCGAGGGTGTTGATGCGGTTTCGCATAGCGTCGCCATCGAGCCCGCGGCTGGCGACGAGGACCTCCGTGCAATAGCCGTAAAGCGAGTCCTGGGTGGCGTGGCGCTGTTCCGTGACCGCCAGCCAATTGGTGGAGACGGCGCCCTGCGTCGCGGGATCCGGCGCATCGAGTGGCTCCCCGCGAAGGCTCCGGAGCATGCCCTCGAGGAGCAGGGAGAGTCCAAGTCCGCCGGCATCCACCACACCGGCTTCGGCGAGCACCGGCAGAAGGGCGGGTGTGCGCTGCACGCTTTCCCGCGCCCCCTCCACAGCGGCTTCGAGGATAGCGCCGATGCCTGGGTCGCCGCTTTCGAGATGCGCTCGTGCAGCGACTGAGGCGTCTCGGATAACGGTGAGAATAGTACCTTCGGCAGGCGTTGTGACGCCCTGATATGCGGCGGCGGAGCCTTCCTCCATGCCCGCAACCAGCCGCGCGGCGTCAATTGCTTCCTCGCCGGCGGTTGCGCGAGCAAGGCCGCCGATGATCTGAGAGAGGATAACGCCGGAGTTGCCGCGAGCCCCCATCAGCGCGCCATGAGACATCGCGGCAAGAACGGCGCCGGCGGACGTGTCGCGGCAGCGGTCTGCTTCCTGGACGGTTGAGCGCATGGTGAGAAACATGTTGGTGCCGG
>VBJS01000036.1:0-8671 GCA_005880055.1 Chloroflexota bacterium
CGTAGCCGCCGCTATTGTTGATCGGACAATTTGCGCCCGAGATCGGGACCGGGGAGCACGGGTTATCGATCGTCTTGCCGAGCGTGATCAAATCCATCAGAAACGGCGCGCAGAAGTCTGTGATGGCGCCCAGTGGAGGTGGCGCGGTCGGGTCGCCAAGCACCATGACCGCCGGCACGCCGACAGACTCGTCGAACGTCATCTCGTCGTTGCCCACAAAGATGTGTGAGCCCGGCGCGAAGTAAACGATGTTCCACGTCATCCAACTCCCCTGCACATGCGCAGTGCCGAACAGCCGTCGCACCGGCTGCGCATTGGCAAAAAGCGTGTTCAGGAACGAAGGATAGCGCTCCGCCCCGTCCGGGATGCCATTGCCGTTGCCGTCAACCGCAAGCGGCTTGAAGACATCGGTGCTCCCCACCGGCTTCGGATCAATCAACTCACCTGTGTTAATGCTCCCTTCGAGTAACGCGAAGCCGAGGTCGATGCTGGAGTTGCACGGGTTGTTCAGCAGTCCGAAGTCAGCGGTTATGTTGATCCTTCCGGAGAACGCGCCGATCGGCGCGTTGACTGTGCCCGGCAAGAACTCCACCGGCGTGAAGCTGATCAGCGTATCGAAGCTCGAGTCCTTTACGCTCGGGATATTCGGGGCTTGGTCGCAATCTGGACCCCAGCCGACGCAGAGCTTCGTACGCAGGTCCGGATTGGCGCCCGGCGACGTATTGCCGTCACAGTTCGCAGGTGTTTCGAAGTTCTCGATGCAAGTCGTGTTCCCCGGCTCAAACGGCGGCGGGGCGCCCTCTATCGGGGTCGGACCCGGCGTCCGGTCGATGGGTGAGACCGTCGGGTGGCCGGGCGGAGGTACCGTCGGCGTCGGCGCCGGTGTCGGGGTGCTGCCCACGCAAATCGTGCCAGAAACCGCGCTGACGGTCAGCGGGTCCCCCGCCACGTCGCCGACGGCGATAACGTCAACAGTAACAGCGCTACACCCCGATGCCTGCGGGACGGCTTGGAAGTCGATGTCGGCGATCTTCGCCACGCCGGAGACGCCTGCTACCGTCGCCATCGCTATCCGAACGTGATCGCTGAAGGTGCTATTGCAGACGCCGAAGGCGACGCTGCAGCCCGTAGCGTGGATGAGGTTCGGGTCATACTTTACATCGAGCTCTGCGGCACCAACCGGTGTCCCGCCCGTCTCGGCTACCACCGAGATGCTTCCGGCGCCACCCACCGGTAACACGAGCGAGCCCGGGTTGATATCGGGCGGCGGGCCGTCGTGGTCGATGCCAATCAGCACGTCCGAGCCGGGCACCGGCACGGGAGTGCCGGGTGGAGCCGGCGTGGCGGGTGTCGTTTGTGGTGGAGTAGGTAGCACCGGAGGCGAGATCACAGGCGTAGGCGTCGACATGGGCGTGGCTGTCGGCGTTGGTAATGTGTCGCAACTGGCGTTCACCGCCACGAAGGCGCTGTTCAGGGTGCCGGGCGGAATCGCGTTATTCATGCCGTCGACGTATGCCGCGTCCGACAAGTAGAGCGGGTACACTCCCGGCCCGGCAGAAGGCGATACCAAGATCCGGATGCGGTCGAGCACGCCGAATCCCACTTCGGGCGTCGCCGAGTCGAGGTCTGCCACACTGGCCGTCCAAGTGCCGTCGGTGTCTGGCAGCGAGTCGCTGGCATCAAATAGCTGGCTGCCCGGGTTTGCGGTGAGGAGGAAAGCTGCCTGAGCGGCCTGGATCGATACGGCCGACGACGCGTATTCGAGCGTGAACTGGAAGGCAATCATCGGATTGCTCGCCGGGATGTTCGCGATCGTAACGTCGATGTCTAACGTCTGGCCGGGGTTTACCGAAACGCAGTTGTCCCGCGGACCCAGCGCCGTCGCGGTGTTCCCGGTCGTGTCCATATCGATGGACATCGCCTCAGCGCCTGGTGCCGGGCTGGCGCCGGCGCTGCCCTGCAGGACGAGCAGTAGGAGCGACGAGATGAGCGCCAGGCTCACCATTGCCAGGGTGGCCGCGCGGCGGACTCGCGCGCCCGTCATTCGCCCCCTCCTTCCTCGCACGCCTGCGAGGATTTCCGGCTGCTCAGCCGGTCAGCTGGTGCCTGTATTCAAGCGCCGATTCGGGCGCTTGTCAACAAGACAGCGGCGTTAGAGGCGGAAAAACAAGCAAGCGCTCGCTATCGAAGCTGTTTGCGTTTTCGCCTCGATGCGCGATGCATGTCATTCTGAGCGCCAGCGCGATTGGCAACCGCGGAATTGCCTTTTCGCGAAGGAACCCTGTGGGGTGGGACGGGGATAATGGTAGCGGATGGTGAACGATCTCGCGGACGTTCGCTCCCGCACCACCACTAGATGCGTCGCGGGGTGGAGATGGTTTGGGGAAGAGCCACGAACAAGGTGGCTACATGCACGCCGGCTTCGGATTCAGCCGTCAGACCGGCAGCGCGTCCTCCGGAACGCCGTCAGCGCGGTAGAGGCCGCGAATCTCGGCGGAGAGGTCTTCGAGCGAATCGTACTGGCGGTCCGGCAGTCGTACGATCATCTCGTGCACCTCGCGGTCGATCCCGCCCTTGTCTCGCGCCGAGCGGATGATCGCGGACAGCGAAGACGGAAACTCAATCCCCTCAAACGCGATCTCGTAGTCACGCTTGCCGGCGTGCGGCTGTTGCACCACTGCGAGGCGGCCTACCCCGCTTCCGCGAACTTCGTCGGGTTCTCCGCGAAGATCCGCTGGCACTGCTCCCCGCAGAAGTAGAACAGCACCCCGATGTGCTCCGTCTGCGGCGCGCCCACCACCTCGATAACCCGGTTGCAAACCGGGTCTCGCGCCGTCTCGACGTCCGAGCGGAAGGTGCCGTCCTCCAGCCAGACGATGCGGCTGGCCACTTCGCGAATGCGGTGGTCGTGGCTGACGATCACCACTGACTTATCCATCTCGTAGGCGATCTGGCGCAGCAGCAGCATTACCTCGCGGCCGCGTTTCGAGTCCAGGTTTGCCGTCGGCTCGTCGGCCAGGATCAGGTCCGGATTGTTCGCGAGCGCCCGGCCGATCGCCACCCGCTGTTTCTCGCCGCCGCTCAGGTTCTTCGGCAGCGACTTAACGCGGTGGCTCAGCCCGAGCATATCCAACAGTTCACGCGCCCGGTTAACACCTGCCTTCCCACGGCTTCGGTCCGGCGTCATCACCAGCGTCACGTTCTCCAGCGAAGTCAGCGAGTCCAGCAGGTTGAAGCTCTGGAAGATGAACCCGATCCTATCGCGCCGCACCTCCGGCAGGTTCTTCTCGCCCATCTCCGTGATGTTCAGTCCGGAGACAGTCACCGTCCCGCTCGTCGGCCGCAGAAGGGCGCCTGCAATCGTGAGGAACGTCGTCTTGCCGGCGCCGGACGGCCCCATGATAACCACGACTTCTCCGGCCCTGGCGTCGAAGTTGATGTTGTCGAGCGCCCGTGTCGCGGCGTCCCCGCTGCCATATATCTTCGTCACTCCCTGCATCCCCAGGATCACGCGGCCGTTTTGCGTCATCGCTTATGCCTTGAATACAGCGACTGGATCGATGGAGGCGAGCCGGCGCACCGGTATGTAGGCGGCGACGCCCGCCATAACCAGAGTCGCTCCCGCTACCGCGAGAACGTCCTGCCAGCGCGTAAATATGACGAACTGCGGTACAACGTCAGCCGCGAACGGGCCGATGATCAGCATCAGCCCGATGCCGATGACGAAGCCCAAAAAACCTGTCACGATGCTCTGCTCCAGCACTGCGCGATAGAGATAGCTGTTACGGAAGCCCACCGCCTTCAAGATGCCGTACTCGCGCGATTTCTCGACCGTCGCTGTGTAGATCGTGAGGCCCGCCACCGAGAGGCCGACAATGAATGCCAGCAGTAGCACAACCGCCAGGATGGGCAGCACGTTGCTCAGGATCCGGTCCTTCGTATTCGAGGCGAAGGCACTGCGGTCCAGGGCGTGGACGCCCGGAATGTCGACGCCATCTGCGAAAGCTTTGGCGTCGATGCCGTCCTTTAGACGGATGACGTAGAAGGTTGTCTTCTTCGCGTCGTTGAACCCTAACGCGTCTGCTGCCGCATCCAACGAGACGAACACCGTCTGGGCGGCCACGAAGTCACCGCCACCTGACTTCGCGATCACGTTCCAGTCGCGCCCGCCTGCCTTCAGCGTATCTCCCACCTGCACGCCGTAGCGCTTGCCGAGCGCCTCATCCACAACCACCTCGTTGTCTTTCGGCGCATCGGTTGAACCTTCCACGATCCGCAGCGGCCCCCCGAGTTGGGTTCCGGCATCGTAGCCGACGAACTGGAGGTTCATCTTCTTCAGGATCTTTTCTTCACCGCCCGACTGGATCTCCACTTTGAGACCTTCCATCTGGCGCACGATGAGCGGCCGGCACTCCCGGATGTCCTGCACGGGGAACTTCTGCGCCTGCGACCTCCTGTTGGGGTCCTGGAGTGCAGCTTGAATTTGTTGCTGACACGGATCTACTCCCAGGGACGGGTCATAGGGCAACAGCGAGGCAGCTGCGAGAAAGTCCTTGGCCCCCTCGTTTGCGATCCAGACGTCCACATTGGAATCCTCGACGAAGCCGCCGACCTTGTTCTCCCAGCCGCGGTAGAGCGAGAGCAGCACCCCGATGAGGAACACCGCCAACGCAATCCCTCCCACAGAGATGGCCAGCCGCGTCCGCTCTGAGAACAGGTTCTTGCGCGCGACAATCAGCATGCGATTAAGCCAAACGTGACTGGTAGTCTAGCAGATTCGTCTTCTAGCGGCGGGCGCGTGGCCTGCGGCGCCGAAGGCTAGCCCGATGGGCCCAGCCGCGCTCCCTCGACGGGCGCCTCGCTCATCGCCCCAGAGCGCGCTCGCATGCTCGCCGGCGCAAGCAACGCGAATAGCGCCCCTGCCGCCAGCAGGCTGAAAACTGCGCCCATCGCCACGTATCCCTGGATGGCAATCGCAGCCCCACCGGCGCCCGCCCCGACGGCGGCGCCAGTCATGAAGACAACGCCATGTACCGAAATGGCCGTCGCCTGCGAGTGCGGCGCCAGGTCCAGGATCATATTATTCAGCGCGCCCACGCCCGGCGCGCGAGAAGCAGCGAAAATCAACGCCAGAAGGACCGCGATCGGTACCACCGCCGTCGTGCTCACGACGAGGACCGGCAACGCCATCGCGGCGATCCCCGAGGGAACGGCGATGGGCCATGGTGGCAGCCGACGGGCCAGCACGACGCCAATTCCTCCCCCGCTCACGTAGGAGGCGCCGAGTGCAGCAAAGAGCAAGGCCTTCGCTGTTCCTTCAGCACCCAGCTCATCTTCGAAGAAGGATCCCGCGTAGACCACCATACCGTTCCATGTCGCCGCACCTAGGATAGCGGCGACGAGTATGGGGATCACCGCCGGCTTGCCCAACACCTCGCCGTAGCTCTCACGATAGTGCGCCAACAGGTGAGGATGCGCCACGCGTTTCAATGTGACCCCTGGCAAGGCCGCGGGCACCGCCGCCATAGCGCCCGCGTTGAACAGACCGAAGACAAGGAAGGCTACGTGCCAGTTGGTTACCTCGCTGACAAGGACAACTACGGGCAGGCCGGCCACGACCGCCGCACCCAGGGGCACCAGCAACACGTTCAATGCAACTTCGCGGTCTTTCCCCTCGAAGTAATCGGATACCGCTGCATAAGCGCTGGGCAACACCAGCGCATCGCCCACGCCGCTGATCGCACGCAGGCCGAGGAGTACCGGGAACGACGAGGTGGCTGCTGAGCCGAAGGCGGCAGCCGCCATCGCTCCCAAGCCAAGCATCAGAGAGGGCCGCCTACCGTAGCGGTCGGACAGTGGCCCCAGGATCACCAGGAAGACCACTGCAACCACCGCCGATACCAGAACGAGCTGTCCTGCCGCTGCCTTCGACACCCCGGCGTCGGCCGCCACCTCCTTGAGCACCGGGGAGAGGAACGTGAAGTTCCAGGCGGCGGCAAAGGCCGCCACCGCGAGCACCGTCATGATTCGGAGGGAGCGAGCCGACCGGAAGATGGACGTCTGCGTGGTTTCCAACCTCACAGCCGGACCTCGCCGCGGGCCGCTGTCAGGCGGCGTCCGGGATGCCGGCGGCGCCGATGAGCGACCTCACCCAGTAGCTGCGTTCCGGTAATAGCGGGCATTCCGATATCTCCTTGAACCCCAGGCGCGCCATCAGCGTCCGCACACCGGTCGCCCGAAGGTGCGTGCGGGCCAGTATGTAGCTGTGCCCGGTCCGCTTGAGCTGAAGGAGCGTCGTGAGAAGAAGATACCAGAGCACGGTGCCGTTCCGGTACTCCGGCAACACAACGATTCGGTCCACATACATGCCGCTGCCCGGAAATACTCGTCCCCAGGGCGCCGGCGTCGCCTCTGTGATCTCGTAGCCCCAGAGCCAGGCCGCGCGCTCGCCGTCCACCAGAGCAGTGAAGCCCAGGAACTCGCCCTTCTGCCCCAGCGCTGCCAGGTGCGCCTGGATGCGTTCCGGCGACCAAAAGAGCGAAAGCGGGCCGCCGCAGGCTGGGCACGCCGTTAACCCCTTAGCTTCTACCTCCGGCCGGCTGTACAGCCCAGTGGGCCCAAAATCATCTGGGCCGCTGCAGTTGAAGCACTTCAGGTACTCGTCCCACGGCGCGTCCGCGTAGAACTCTGTGAGCCAGCCGCTCAGCGCCTCGTAGCCCAGGCGCTCCGCATCGAACGGCTCCCAGGAGACCTTCATACTGCGCGGCCGGCCGAAAGACGTTATGCGCCGCGGCGCCCGTTGAGGCCCGGGCGCCGGATGACCAGGCAGGCGTTCTGCCCGCCGAACGCGTAGCTGATGTTGATCGCCGTATCCACCCTCACCTCCCGCGCGCCTTCCGAGACGTAGTCCAGGTCACACTTCGGGTCTGGAAACTCGAGGTTGATCGTGGGGTGCACGATCCCTGTCTGAATCGCCTTGATACAGGCCAGCGTCTCGATCGCCGCCCCGGCCCCCAGGGAATGGCCGATCAGTGACTTCGTGGCGCTCAAGGGCACACTGTAGGCATGCTCCCCCAGCGCCTTCTTGACCGCCGCCGTCTCGATCCTGTCGTTCAGCATCGTCGAGGTACCGTGCGCATTGACGTAGTCCACGTCCTCGGGGCCCAGGCCCGCGTCCTCGAGCGCCAGCGTTATCGCCCGCGCCGCTGATGCCGCATCGGATTGCGGCGCAACCAGGTTCCCGGCGTCTGCTGTCGAAGCGAAACCGGCGATCTCCGCCAGCACCGGTGCGCCTCGCGACTCTGCGTGCTCGGCGCTTTCTAACACAAACATCGCGGCGCCTTCCGCCGGGACGAACCCATCCCGCTTGGCGTCGAAGGGGCGGCTCGCCTTCTCCGGCTCGTCGTTGCGCGTGCTCAACGCCCGCAGCAGCGAAAAGCTGCCCACGCCCAGGTCGTTTATCCAGGACTCGGCCCCTCCGGCGATCATCACGTCTGCCCGGCCCGAGCGGATGATCTCCGTCGCCTGGCCCATAGCCACTGCGCCCGAAGCGCAGGATGCGCAGACGGTGTTAAGCGGCCCGGTGGCGCCGATGGTCGAGCTGATTGTCGCTGTCGCCATGTCGGGTAGCACCCGCAGGAGGCCCAGCGGATCGCAATACGCCCAGCCTTTCGCTAGCATAGTCTCGATCTGCTCCTTCAGTGCGGAGATGCCGCCGTTTCCGCTCCCCAGCGAGATGCCCATGCGCTCCGGCTGCTCCTCGTGCAGCTGCAGCCCGGCCGAACGCATTGCCTCCATCGAGGCCACGAGCGCCATCTGGCCGAACCGCTCGATGCGCCGGCACTGCTTCTCGCTCAGGTAGTCGCGCGGGTCGAAGTCCCACGCTTGTCCTGCTATCCGGCAGGGGTAGGCCGAAGCGTCGAACAGATCGATCGGGCCTACCCCGGAGCGGCCTTCGATACAGCCGCGCCAGAAGCTTTCGACGTCGTTGCCCAGTGGGGTGATTGCTCCCATACCGGTCACGACGACGGACCGGGGCCCCGCTTCAGGCATTCGCGGTTGGTTTCTGGCCCAGCAGATCCACCACGAAGCTCACGATGTCGTCAACAGTCCGGAACTGCTTCAAGTCAATCTCTTCTGGGGTGCCCAGGTCGAACTCGCTCTCCAGCGCCATTGCCAGCTCCACCCCGTCCAGCGAGTCCAGGCCGAGCGAGTTGTCCACAGCCTCCTCGTCGACGTTGAACAGGAGTTGGTCGTCCTTTACCTCGGAAGGCTCGATCTTGTGGTCTTTCAGATACGAGACTTGCTCTTTAACGAAGTTACGGATAGCGTCTGTGTCCATTGTGGATAAGTGGAAAGTTAAATAGGGCGAGTAAGACCAGTTTACTATACGGCTACCCCTTGCAGGCAAGCACGCGCGCTTCTGGCGGGAGTGCATGGGAGTCGAACCCACCCGGGACGGGTACACCGCCCCGCAACGGTTTTGAAGACCGCGAGGCCCACCGGGACCCTTCCACTCCCACGTGAAGGATCAGGGAACAGGGAACAAGGAACAAGTGGCTGATAGAGCGAGGCTCCGAGGGAAAGACCGTGTGAAAGCCCGCCCTCAACCGGTCGACGTCGGACGACACACCGCCCCAGCGTCTTCCACTTTCTCCCCTCTCCCGCCGCG
>VBJS01000036.1:8705-52113 GCA_005880055.1 Chloroflexota bacterium
CGCGATCGCCGCCGTCACACCATCGCCCACGGAACTCGCCACCTGGCGCGCCGAATCCTGGCGCGCATCACCGGCCGCGAAGAGCCCTTGCCGCTCCGTTTTCATCCAGGCGTCCACTATCACGTGCTTGCCGGCGTCCATCGGCACCAGGCCTTCCAGGAAGCCAGTGTTTGGGTGCTGGCCGATGAAGATGAACACCGCGGAGACCGGCATCTCGCTCGTTTCGCCGGAAGCGACATTCCGCAGCCGCGCGCCCGTCACCTCATTCTCGCCCAGTATCTCCTCCACCACCGTGTTCCAGGTGAACGACATCTTGGGGTTTGCGAAGGCACGCTCCTGCAGCACCCGGCTGGCGCGCAGCTCGTCACGGCGGTGGACGACGGTGACCTTTTCCGCATAGCGGGTGGTGAATAAACCCTCGTCCATCGCCGCGTCCCCGCCTCCGACAACCGCCACATCATGGCCCTTGAAGAACGCCGCATCGCAGGTGGCGCAGTAGGACACGCCCTTGCCCGTCAGCCGCTCCTCGCCCGGTACCCCCAGGCGGTTATATTCCGCCCCGCTCGTAACGATCACCGCCTTGGCGAGGAACTCGTCCGTGTTGGTACGCACACGCCATCTTCGCCCCTCGGGTTCAACCGCCCGGACCTCGACGTATTCTGTCTCCATCCCCTGCGACTCCGCCTGCTTAAGCATCGTCTGCGCCAGGTCGAACCCGTTTACGGTGGGGACGCCGGGGTAGTTCTCCACCAGCTCGGTAAGCGAGATCTGCCCGCCAACCACGCCCTTCTCCAGCAGCACTGTGCGCCGCCGGCCTCGCGCAGCATAGAGACCGGCGGCGAGCCCTGCCGGGCCGCCGCCGATGATTACAATATCGTATTCTCGTTCACTCATGTGTAGGAATGGACACTTGTCGGGCCTTGGCGCCTTCTAGACGAGCGCCTTCTCCAGCGACTTCTTCAGATCGCTCTTGGGCCGGAAGCCGATAACCTGGTCCACCAGCTGCCCATCCTTAAACACGATCAGCGTGGGGATGCTGCGGATGCCATACTTGGCGGCCGTCTCCATATTGTCGTCGGTGTTCATCTTGAAGAAGCGTGCGCGGCCTTCGTATTCGCCAGCCAGCTCCTCGACCAGCGGCGCTACCATGCGGCAGGGACCACACCACGGCGCCCAGAAGTCCACCATTACCGGCACATCAGCCTTCAGGACCTGCGCGTCCCAATCGCTATCTGTTACTTCTACCGGCTTAGCCATTTTTGATCCTCCTTGAGCGCCGTCTGGACAGCTTGACCTCTATTCCATCACAATGTTACTATACCCCCAAGGGGTATGTCAATGAGCGAGCCGCAAGTCGAGACAAAGACCGAAATCGAAGCGATCCTCACCCGCTTGAGGCGCATCGAGGGCCAGATCCGTGGTATACACCGCATGCTGGCCGAGGACCGCGTCTGCGAGGACATCGTAACCCAACTGATGGCCGCCCGCAGCAGTCTGGACCAGGTAGGCCTGCTCATCATCGATCAACACATCGACCGTTGCCTCATCGCCGACCAGCAGCCCGCGGAAGCCCTCAAGAACTTGCAAGAAGCCCTCCGCCTCTGGCTGCGCTTCGGCGGCCAGGTCAAGCAAGAGTAACTTCTGCAATAGAGGACGCATCCGTTCGTCCTGAGCTTGTCGAAGGATGACGCCCGGGGCCAGCGAACCCTGAGCCTGCCGACGGGTGAGCGCTTTGCGCCCGGGAACTCATCGAATCCGCACCGCCAGCTCTGCACCCTGGGCGCCTCCTTCCTCGCCCTGCTATAATACTGACCAGTCGGTATCGTCGCTCCGCCGCGCACCTATTCTGCCAAACAAACTCGATGACGGGCCATCATCACAAGAGCTACCATTCACTCCAATACACATGACCACCACCGCTGAACCAGTCGCCAAGAGGCGCCGCCGCGAGGAGACGCGCGGGCGCCTCGTCGAAAGTGCCCTGTCTGTGTTCGCCCGCCATGGCTACGAGCGCGCTACCGTGGATGAGATCGTCCGCGACGCCGGCTACTCAAAGGGCGCCTTCTACGTGCACTTCGAAAGCAAGGAGGACCTCTTCTGGTCAATGCTCGAGCAGCGTATCGAGGCCCAGCAGGAGGCGCTCCGCCAGGCCATCGACGCGTCGCAAACCGTGGCTGCCAACGAGCGCCGCATCCTGGAGGCGATTTTTGCCCTCAACCGCCAGGACGTGTCCTGGCCTGCTCTCTTCCTCGAATTTGCCGCTCACGCCGGCCGCAACGAAAGGGTCCGCGAAAAGCTTGCCGCGATGTACGAGCGTTGGCACAACTTCACCGTGGAGATGCTAAGGGTCGGCCAGGAAGCCGGCCATGTACGAAAGGACCTCGATATCCCCTTCATGGCCGCCGTAACAATCGCACTGGTTGAGGGCAGCCTGATGCAATCGCGCCTCGCGCCGCCCGCCATGCGACTCGATAAGCAAGTGGAGCCGCTGGCCGAGCTACTGGCTCGCTGGGTCGAGGCCTGATCCGGCCGCCCGCACGCGCGCGGGCGCAACTTCCCGAATCGCTTCCAGCATCTGTGACCGCACCGCGTCACGCGCCACTCGCAGCGCGCTCACTATCGCCCGTGCGTCGCTGCGTCCGTGACCGATGAAGACGAGGCCGTTTACCCCGAGCAACGGCCCGGCGCCGTACTCTCGGTAATCCACCTTCTTTCGCACATGGGCGAACGCAGGCAACAGCGCTGCCCCGGCCGCCAGGTACCACGGCCGGCTGCGTATGGCGGAGCGGATTTCTCGCATGACGTAATCGGCAGTCCCCTCCATCGTCTTCACGGCGACATTGCCACTGAAGCCGTCCGTCACGATGATGTCCGCCTTGCCGAAGGGAAGGTCCCGGCCCTCGACGTTACCAATGAAGTTGAGCCCGCTCTCAGCTAGCAAAGTGTAGGCCTCCTGCGAGAGCTGCGAGCCCTTCTCCGCTTCCTCCCCAATGTTAAGCAGGGCGACGGTTGGGTTCGGCGTCTGCCAGACGCGCTGTTTGTATGCCGCCGCCATCTGCGCCCATTGTAAAAGGTATTCCGGCTTAGCGTCCGCGTTCGCACCAACGTCGAGGAGCACGGTCAACTTGCCCGATAGCGGCAGCAGGCCGACGAGGGACGGCCGCTCGATCCCGCGGATACGGCCCAGGTACATGATGCTTGCGGCCATAACCGCCCCCGTGTTTCCGGCCGAAACAAACGCCTGCGCCTCGCCCCGCTTCAAGAGCCTGAGAGCGACGGCGATCGAGGAGTCCTTCTTGTTGCGCGCCGCCTGCGCCGGATGGTCATCCATCTCGATAATATCGGCCGCCGGGACGATGCTAATCGCGTGCGGCGGCGGCCCACTCCTGCGAATCAGCGCCTCGATGGTCTCTGCCCGCCCCACTAGAGCGATGCGCAGCCCTAATTCGCGCGCCGCCTGCACAGCACCCTGAACGATCTCTTTCGGCGCGTTGTCACCCCCCATCGCATCCAGGGCGATTATCGGTTCGGCGATACCGTCGTTGCCGCTCATCGTGAGGCGCCCGTATCATCAGCCAAGCGGCTAACGGCTCCCAACCTCATCTTTCGGCTCGAAACTCCTCCCACATTCGCCGCCGCAGCCCTTCGTCGAGCAGCACATCGATTCCGGTCATGGCTATCGCTTTCGCCGCGTCAAGCAGCCCCTCGTGCCCGGACTCGCTCTTCGCGAACTCCCTGAAATCCACGGTGTGAATAGGCACATGCTGCGGGGCGATCGCGATGCTCGGGTGGATGCCCGGTACGATCTGGCTAACGTTCCCCATGTCCGTCGAGCCCATCGAGCGGCTGGACTCCGGGCTTACGACCTTCCGGCCCAGCGACTCCACGTTCGCGCGGTAAGCCTCTGCCAGCGCCAGGTTCGTGCGCATCGTCTTGTAGCGCGACTCCTCGCCCCAGCGGTGCTTCAGGTCACAGCCCGTCGCGGCGGCCGCTCCCTGGAAGCAGCCGAGCACCTTCGGCTTCAGCACTTCGTCGATGTACCCATCGTCCTCGCTCCTGATCAGCAGCTTGGCCGCCGTGTGGTGCGGGATCACGTTCACAGCCTGTCCGCCGTCGGTGATGATCCCATGCACCCGCGCCGAGTCGCGGAGCTGTTGGCGTAGCAGCCCTATATTCACGAAAGCGGCGACCATGGCATCCAAGGCGTTGACGCCAGCCTCCGGACGCGCCGCGGCGTGCGCCGCCTTCCCCTCGAACTCGACGTCTAATTCTAGGCAGGCGAGCGCGTAGGCGATCGCGGTGTCCCGGTTACCGGGGTGCACCATCATCGCGCAGGTCAGACCATCGAAGGCGCCGCTGGCCGCCATGTACACCTTCCCGCCCGCGGCCTCCTCCGCCGGCGTCCCGATAACGAGCACCGTTCCCCCCGTCTCCTCCACAAGAGGCCGCAGGGCAATACCGGCCGCGCAGGACGCCGTGCCGATGATATTGTGCCCGCAGCCGTGACCCACCCCAGGCAGCGCATCGTACTCGGCGATCAGCGCCACCCGCGGCTCGCCTGAGCCAAACGATGCCCGGAACGCTGTCGGTATCTCGCAAATGCCTCGCTCTACTTCGAATCCATTCGCCTTCAGGAGGCCGGTCAGCAGCTCCACTGACCTCACTTCCTCGAAGGCGATCTCCGGGTTCGCATGGATCTGCAGCGAGAGAGCGATCAGTTCGTCACGTCTGGCGTCGACATCTGCTTGTGCCCGTCGCTTTAAGTCGCCCGTATCCGGCATCCCGCCTCCTGTTTTCAGCCAGAGCCTACCATCTGTACTCCTCTGTGTAATCTGTGCCTCCCGGCGGCCACTGGTATACTCGTAGCCGCGCCATGGACCTTCGAAGCCTTATCCGGGACGTCCCCGATTTCCCGCAGCCCGGAATCCTCTTCCGAGATATCACGCCGCTCCTGCAGAACGCCGCCGCACTACGCCACGTAATCGATCGGTTCACCGAGGAGTTCCGCGACGCCGGCGTGCACGCCGTCGTCTCCATAGAGTCGCGCGGCTTTCTCTTCGGCGCGCCGCTCGCCTATAACCTTGGCCTCCCTCTCATTCCCGTGCGCAAGCCGGGCAAGCTGCCCGCCGCCCGGATGACGGTCGAGTATGCGCTCGAATATGGCACCGGCGAGCTGGATATCCACCAGGATGCGCTCCAGACGGGTCAGCGAGTCATCATCGTGGATGACCTACTCGCGACCGGCGGCACGGCGATGGCGGCCGCGAAGCTTGTTGAGTTGCTCGGCGCCGAGGCCCACAGCTTCGCTTTTTTGGTCGAACTACGCGGCTTAGGCGGGCGCGCACGCCTAGAGGACTACGTAATCCTTTCACTTATTCAATACGATTGAGCCCTAGCAGCTAACACCTAGTACCTCTCATCCGATGATTGACACCCGCCGCGGGCCCGCGATACCATCGCCTCAAGACCACAAGCGAATAGCAGCGCTCTCATCCAGAGCGGTGGAGGGAACGGCCCAACGAAGCCCGGCAACCGGTCCGCCGAAAGGCGAGAAGACGGTGCCAACTCCGGCCCTTCCGGCAACGGAAGGGACAGATGAGAGTGAACGGAAGGACTTCTCCACCGCGAGAAGTTTTTTTGTGCCCGGAGAACCGATATAGCGACTGAGTTCCGACCAATAAATTGGCTCAACGAAGGCAGGGTGCGCTATCTGGATCAGACACGCCTGCCCGATGAAGAAGTTTGGAAGGAGACATCCGATTACCGCGAGATCGCGCGGGCAATCAGCCGTCTCGAGGTCCGTGGGGCTCCGCTCATCGGTATCACCGCCGCCTACGGATTGGCGCTTGCCGCCGCAGCGGGCGAAGACGTCGTCCGGGCAGCCGAGGAACTCCGCGCCACTCGGCCCACAGCCGTGAACCTCCCCTGGGCGCTTGACCGCTGTCTACGGGCGACCGAGGGCCTGTCCGAACCGGCAGAAGTGAAGAAGCGACTGGTTGGGGAAGCGATCGCGATCCATGAAGAAGACATCGCGGCGAACCACCGCATCGGCGAGTACGGCGCGGCGCTTCTCGATAACGACACGCAATCGATCCTAACGCACTGCAACGCAGGCGCTTTAGCGACCGGTGGATATGGTACCGCGCTCGGCGTCATACGCTCCGCTCACCTCGGCGCCTGTCCCCGGACCGTCTACGTGAACGAAACCCGCCCTCTGCTCCAGGGCGCACGACTGACGGCATGGGAACTCTCCCGAGACCACATTCCGTGCGTCATAATCGTCGACAGCGCCGCCGGGTCGTACATGCGGCGCGGCGAGATAGACGCCGTGATCACGGGCGCCGACCGCATTACGGCCAATGGAGACGTCGCCAACAAGATCGGGACATACCCGCTGGCCGTACTCGCCCGCGAGAACGATATCCCGTTCTATGTGGCGGCGCCGACCAGCACCATCGATCTTTCCCTAGCGTCCGGCGATGAGATCCCGATAGAGGAGCGGTCGCCGACAGAAGTGACTTCGCTCCGGATCGTAAGGATCGCGCCATGGGCTCGCGACGTTCTGGCGGAGAACCGAGCGTTCGACGTCACTCCCAACAAGTACGTGACCGCGATCATCACCGAAAACGGCGTGGCCAGGGCGCCGTACCAAGAGACAATTGCTGCGCTCTGCAAACAAGAGGTGCCCGCCCGTGGTTGAGCAGCGCGCCCGCGCCGCCGTCGTCGGAGGGAGCGGCTTCTACCAGATGCAAGGGCTGACAGATGTGCAAGAGCTGCGCATCGATACTCCGTACGGGCCGCCCAGCGACGTTATCACGCTTGGGTTAGTGGACGGCATGTCCGTCGCCTTCCTGGCCAGGCACGGCATCGGTCATCGCATTCTGCCCTCGGAGCTGCCCGCGCGCGCGAACATCTACGCGCTCAAGACGCTCGGCGTCGAGTTCATTATCAGCGTCAGCGCGGTGGGGAGCCTGCGCGAGGATATCGAGCCCCTCCATATGGTGGTGCCGGACCAGCTCATCGACCGCACGCGCGGCCGCCCCTCCACCTTCTTCGGCGAAGGCCTCGTCGCCCACGTTGCCTTTGGCGATCCGTTCTGCCCAGATCTTCGGGCGGTACTCTCCTCGTCAACTCGCGAAACGGGGGCGATCTTGCACAACGGAGGGAATTATGTCGTGATCGAGGGCCCTGCCTTCTCAACGCGGGCCGAATCCAACCTCTATCGGACGTGGGGCGCCGATATAATCGGCATGACGGCACTCCCCGAGGCAAAGCTGGCCCGCGAGGCGGAAATCTGTTACGCCGTCCTCGCCTGCTCGACAGACTACGACTGCTGGCACGATACTCATGAGGACGTGACCGCCGAGATGATCGTCGCGAATCTCCTCAAGAACGTCGAGGTCTCAAGGCAGGCTGTCCGCCTCGCTCTTGGCGGCCTGCCGGCCGAGCGCAAGTGCCCGTGCCGCCACGCCCTGCGGGATGCGATTGTGACCCCGTTGGAACTGGTCCCTGAGGCGACTCTAGGGAGGCTTGCGCCGCTCCTCGACGCATACGCCGGCGAGAGGGTGAGCGGCTAGATGACTGCCACGATATACCGGAGGCGCGAGGACGCATCCCGCAGCTTCACGATTGAGCGCGCCCGCGAGCCAAGCGCCATGCGGTCGATGCTCTCAGAAGACCGGGCGTATGCGGCGTACGCCCTGGCGCAATTGGACCCGGCACGCTTTCACCTGAGCGAATGGCTCGTCGCCTCGTCGGTCGACGGCCAGAGCGCCCTGGTAGTGCATTCCACCGGCGGGCTGGGGCGTGCCTTATTCGCACAAGGGGACCCGGGGGCGGTGGACGCGATTCTCAGCCTCCATCCGGGCGCCCGGTTCTGTTTTGGCAGCCTTCGCCCGCAGCACCGCAGCGTCCTCGAGAAGTACTTCTTCATTACTCGCCCGCAGATCATGACCCGAATGACGGTGACACCGGAGACCTTCACGCCCGCGGCCGGCGAGGCCCATCGTCTGACCGGACGTCATGTTGCCGATGTCAACCGGCTCTACTCGACTGATGGCGGTCCAACCGCTTACCACCGCTCGCATCTAGAAGAGGGTGTCTACTACGGTGTTCGCGCGGATGGACGACTGGCGGCGATCGCCGGCACGCACGTCGTTTCCCACGCGGAAGGCGTAGCGGTGGTTGGGAACGTCTTCACGCACGCCCGCTACCGCAATCGCGGCCTTGCGACGATCGCGACATCCGCCGTGACAGCCGAACTTCTAGACACTTGCCGGCTCGTCGTCTTGACCGTTGAATCAGACAACGGGCCCGCCCTCAACGTCTACAGGCGGCTGGGCTATCAACCGCACTGTACGCTCCACGAATCCCCGCTCGTCCGGAAGGAGCCGCTGGGAGCGCTGAGCTTGGCCCGGCGGCTCGTAGCTGCCTGGCGAGGCCGCAGCGAGGGGAAGAAAGTCGTAGTACTGTGAGCTGCCACCTCGAGGTGAATGTCATTCTGAGCGCGAAAGCGTCTGTACGGGACAAAGACCGAACTTCGCGAAGGAATCCGGCGGTGGGGGGATTGGACGGGCGCCCGGCTGTGATCGGACCAGTGCCGTGACGGTGGGTAAGCACCAACCGATCGACGATCAGATGGCAGCCGAAATCAGGCGCCTCCACAAGAAGTACCCGAAGCTCGGGCATCACGGCATCGCCGAGGTTCTGCGCTCGGAGGGCTGCGAGGTGGACCCGGCAGAGCTCGAGCAATTCATGCGGCATAATCGCCTGAATGCAGATAAGCCCTGGCGGCCATGGCATTTGGCCGGTCTTCCCAGGTGGATGGACTTTACCGGGGGAGCCATCCGGGTTGATCAGCCGCGAAAGCGGTTTCGCTGGAGGATATGGTGACAAAGAACATCGGCATCGTCCTTTACCCCGACTTCGAAGAGTTGGACGCTATTGGGCCGTACGAGGTCTTCGGGATGCTGGGCAAGATCGACCGCGAATGGCGTGTACTGACCATCGCCGCCACAGCGGAACCTGTGGCATCGCTCAGCGGCTTGAAGGTTCTTCCCGACTTTACATTCGAAGACGCGCCCCCGCTGGATGTCATCCTGCTACCCGGCGGGCTGGGTAGCCGCCAGGCCATGGACGACTCGCGCCTGGTGGAGTACGTCCGAAAGACCGGCGAATCAGCCGGCTGGGTAACGTCGGTCTGCACCGGAGCGATGCTCCTCCACCGCGCAGGACTCCTGCACGGCCGCCGTGCGACCACCCACTGGGGCGCTATCGACGAGTTACGGAACATGGGCGAAGTGACCGTCCTTGACGACGCGCGCTGGGTGGTGGACGGCAACGTGGTGACTTCCGCAGGCGTCTCTGCCGGAATCGACATGGCGCTCTACCTGATCAGCCTGCTAAAGGACGTGGAAACGGCGAAAGCCGTGCAGAAGATGATGGAGTACTACCCAAAGCCGCCTGAATTCGAGGGGCCGGCCACGGAGGGTGTGGAGGCGGCAACCGGATGACGTTCTCCATCGCCGCCCGTTGTCCGCGAACGGGGATGCTGGGCGTGGCCACGTCCAGCAAAGCACTGGCCGCCGGCAGCATGGTGCCGTACTGCCGGGCCGGCGCGGGCGCGATCGCCAGCCAGTCTTTCGTCAACCCCTATCTGGGCATCGACGGCCTCGTCCTCCTCGAACAGGGCCTGGCCGCCGAGCGCGTGGTGGAGCGGCTGATAGAATCGGATCGCGGCCGAGAGCTTCGGCAGTTTGCGGTAGTCGATAAAGACGGCCGCACAGCCGCCTACACCGGTGACCGCTGTATCCCCTGGGCCGGCCAGGTCTTCGGCGGCGGCTATGTTTGTCTGGGCAATATCCTGGTCCGCGAAATGGTAGTGCGGGCTATGGCCGATTCCTTCGAACGCTCGCTCGATGAAGACCTGCCGGAACGGCTGGTCCGGGCTCTGGAAGCCGGCCAGGAGGCCGGGGGCGATCGTCGTGGACGCCAGTCCGCAGGTATCCTTGTCGTCGACCGCGAAGAGTACCCGTGGTGCGACCTGCGCGTCGATGACCACGAAGACCCGGTACCCGAGCTTCGCCGCCTGCTCGGCGTCTGGAGGCGCGAGCATGTCCCCTTCCTGACGGTCATGCCGCGCCGCGACGACTATGTGCCCATGTGGGAAAACGTCCTGAAAGTCCGCGATTCCATCGAGAGCCAGTTGGAGCAGGAAGAACTAGCCGCGGAAGAGCCAGCTGTAAAGGAGAGTTGATGGTAAGACCGGCGACAGAAAACGACGTCAAAGACATTTCTCTAGCTGAAGACGGGAATAAGCGGATTGAATGGGCCGCACGTGAAATGCCGGTCATTAGCTCCATCAGGGCGCGTTTCGAGAAAGAGCGCCCGCTTAATGGCCTCCGCGTTGCGGCTTGCCTGCACGTCACAACGGAGACAGCGAACCTCATGCTCGCGCTGCGTGATGGCGGCGCTTCGGTTGTCCTCTGTGCCAGTAATCCGCTCTCCACGCAGGATGACGTGGCTGCCGCTCTCGTCGCGCTGCATGGAATCAACGTGTTCGCCGTACGTGGCGAAGACGACGAGCGTTATTACAGCCACATCCACGCGGCGCTGGAGCACACGCCGCAGATCACCATGGATGATGGCGCTGATCTGGTTGCCACTCTCCATAAGGAACGCAGAGAACTTCTCGGCTCCGTCGTCGGCGGCACGGAGGAGACGACAACCGGCGTCATCCGTTTGCGCGCGATGGCCCGCGACGGCGCGCTCGCCTACCCCATCATGGCCGTCAACGAAGCGTATACCAAGCACATGTTCGATAACCGGTACGGGACCGGCCAGAGCACGCTCGACGGCATCACCCGGGCGACAAATGTTCTCTGGGCGGGCAAGAAGGTAGTAGTCGCCGGCTACGGTTGGTGCGGCAAGGGCCTCGCGATGCGCGCTCGCGGCATGGGCGCCCAGGTCATCGTCACAGAGGTTGACCCGCTGCGGGCACTCGAGGCGACCATGGACGGGAACCGCGTAATGACGATGGAGGAAGCGGCCCAAATCGGCGATATCTTCGTCAGCCTCACCGGCGACATCCACGTCCTGGACCGCCGCCATTTCGACGCGATGAAGGACGGCGCCATCATCGCTAACAGCGGGCACTTCAACGTGGAAATCAACATCAAGGCCCTGGAATCAATGAGCGAATCGCGGCGCAGCATTCGCGAGAGTGTCGAGGAATTCCGGCTGATGGACGGCCGCAAGCTATATCTGCTCGCGGAAGGGCGGCTGATCAACCTGGCGGCTGCAGAAGGCCACCCGGCCAGCGTAATGGACATGAGCTTCGCCAACCAGGCACTCACTCTGGAGTACCTGGCCAAGCAAGACCGGCCGCTGCCGCCTGACGTCTACAACATCCCCGAGGAGATCGACAAGGAAGTGGCCCGGCTGAAACTCGCCTCGATGGGCATACAAATCGATGTACTCACGGAAGAACAGGCGAAATACCTGTCGTCATGGGAAGAAGGCACTTGAAAACAGAAAAGCGGGCTCTTGGCCCGCCCTCTGAGCCGCCGCGCGGCGGCCCGTTTGATGACACAGTTCAAAGGAGGACAAGATAACGATGACGATGACCTTCATGAGCTCCCCCTCGCTTCTCATGACGAGCGAGTCCGTCACGGAGGGACACCCGGACAAGGTCTGCGATCAGATCGCCGACGCCATCCTCGACGAGATTATCGCTCACGACCCGGACGCCCACGTCGCGTGTGAGGTTACGGCCACAACCGGGCTGCTCGTCATCCTTGGCGAAATCTCCACTCGGCACCACGTTAACTACACCAAGATCGCCCGCGAAGTCATCCGGGACGTGGGCTACACCCGGCCCGAGTACGGTTTCGATGCGGATAGCTGCGGCGTGCTGGTCTCTATCAAAGAGCAGTCCTCCGAAATTAACGCGGCAGTTGGAGACGACGAGGGTGCGGGCGACCAGGGTATCATGCTGGGTTTCGCCTGCAACGAGACACCGGACCTCATGCCGCTGCCCATCGAGCTGGCACATCACCTCTGCTTGCGTCTGGCTCAGGTCCGCAAGGACGGCACGCTCCCCTATCTTCGGCCGGATGGCAAGTCCCAGGTCACTGTGGAGTACGAATTCGGCCGCCCGAAGCGAGTTCAAGCCGTTGTCATCGCCGCTCAACACGACCCGGACATCAGCGCCAAACGGCTGTGGGACGAAGTCGATGAGGTGGTCATCAGGCCCGTTGTAGGGAGTTGGATGGACGACAGCACGGACGTTCATGTCAACCGCAGCGGCTCCTTCGTGCTCGGAGGCCCGGCTGCGGACTCCGGTCTCTCCGGCCGCAAGAACATCGTTGACACTTACGGCGGCGTTGGGCGCCACGGCGGCGGCTCCTACTCCGGGAAGGACCCTTCCAAGGTGGACCGTTCGGCCTCTTATGCTGCCCGCTGGGTGGCGAAGAACGTCGTTGCCTCCGGGCTGGCAAACCGTGTAGAGGTGGAGCTTTCCTACGCGATCGGCCACCCACAACCCATTGGCATCTCCGTCGAGACCTTCGGGACGCACAAGTACGACCACGGCGGCCTCCTGGAGCTGGTCCGCCAGAACTTCGACCTGAGCCCGCGGGGAATAATCAGAGACTTGCGGTTGCGGCGCCCGATCTACCGGGCCACCTCCGCTTACGGCCACTTTGGCCGGAGCGACATCGATGCGCCGTGGGAGGCCACCGACCGCGCGGACGCGCTGCGGCGTAACGCGAGCATGGCCGAGACCCAGCCAGCTTAACCACGTCTCCGCCCTCTTACAGACGATCGCCCGAAGGCCATGGTAGCCGTTCGCGGCCGGCCTCTTATCGAACACCAGTTGCACTGGCTGCGACAAGGCGGCGTTACCCACGCCATTTTGCTCGCGCGGTACAAGGCAGACGTCTTGCAGGCGCACCTGCAGGAGGGCGCCTGTTCCGGCGTCAAAATCGTATTCTCCCTGGAAGATGAGCCGCTGGGCCGCGGCGGTGCTCTCCGTAAGGGGTTCACTCTGGTCCCCGCTGAAGAACAGACGGTGCTGGCGGTCAACGGGGATATCTTGACCGAACAGCCAGTCGTGCAGGTCCTGAGCGCCCACCGGCGCAAAGGGGCGACAGCGACAGTCATGCTCACCCGACTCCGCAGCCCCTACGGCATCGCCTTGGTCGACCGCGCCGGCCGCATCACGAACTTCGCCGAGAAGCCGTTCCTGCCCTACTGGATTAACGCCGGGGTCTACGTTTTCTCGCGGGAGTTCTTCGCGTTACTGCCGGAGAAAGGCGACCACGAAGATACTACCTTTCCATCGCTCTCCGCTGACGGTCGCCTGCTCGGCTTCAAGAGCACCGCCTCCTGGCGCGCCATTGATACTTTCAAAGATCTGCGAGAGGCGGAACGCGAGCTCGCGATCGGCCCAGCCCTGAGATGACCCAGGCAGCGCGTTCGAGCGTAATTCGCTTTGGCACCGACGGCTGGCGTGGCCTAATCGCAGAAGACTTCACGTTCGACAACGTCCGCGCCTGCGCCCAAGCGACCTCGCGCTATTTGCAGGAGTCGGGCACCGCCGGAAAAGGCATCGTGGTCGGTTACGACACGCGCTTCGCCTCCGAGCAGTTCGCGGCGGCCGTAGCAGAGGTGATGGCGGCGCACGATATCCACGTCTACCTCTGTGACCGGGCGGCGCCGACGCCGGTAGTCGGTTACGCGATCCTCACTCACGGCGCGGCAGGTTCCGTTGTCATCACCTCCAGCCACAATCCGGCCCTGTACTCTGGATTTAAAGTGCGCACCGAATACGCGGGCGCCGCCCCTCCCGAGGTCGTCGCAAAAATCGAGAGCCTCCTGCCGGACGACGGCCGCGCCGTGCGACGGATGCCGTTGTCGCAGGCCAAGGAATCCGCGCGAGTCCAGATGATCGATCCGGAGCAACCGTACATGGCCCACGTAGCAGAACTCGTGGACGTTGAGCGGCTGCGCTGGGCCGGCATGCGCGTTGTGGCCGATCCAATGTTTGGCGCCGGCGCCGGTTATCTACAAAGCGCTCTTGCAGGCGGGAGCACGGAGGTGCTGGAGATACGGGGCGAGCACAACCCCGCCTTCCCGGGCATGCACAACCCGGAGCCCATTCCGCGCAACCTGGACGCCACCGTGGAGGCTGTCCTTAATTACCATGCCCAGGCGGCGCTCGCCACCGACGGTGATGCCGACCGGTTGGGACTGCTGGATGGTACCGGCAAGTTCGTCAACCAGCTTCAGACTTTTGCGCTTCTTGCCTATTACCTGTTGGAAGTCCGCGGCATGCGCGGACCGATCGTGAAGTCCGTGACCACCACCAGCATGGTCACACGCCTCGGGGAACTATACAATGTCCCGGTTTACGAAACAGGTGTGGGGTTCAAGTACCTGGGCCCCAGGATGCGCGAGACAGACGCGCTAATTGCAGGGGAAGAGTCCGGCGGCTTCGCGTTTCGCGGCCACATGCCGGAGCGCGATGGCATCGTCTCCGGGCTGCTGATCCTCGACCTGATGGCGAGGCGGAAGAAGGAGCTGCCTGAACTCATAGAAGAGCTATTCGCCAAGGTTGGGCCGCACTACTACGACCGAATAGACATTGAGATGACGCCCGAAGGACGCCAGGCGGTGGAGGCGCGGCTGGCGGGCCTGCAGCCCCGGGAGATCGCGGGCCTGCCTGTCACCGGCTGTGACCGCACAGACGGCCTGCGCTTCCGCCTGGAGGATGGCGCCTGGGCGCTCATCCGCCTCTCCGGTACAGAGCCTCTGATGCGGATCTATACGGAGGTCCGCCGCGAGGAGCAGGTAGAGCCGGTTCTTCAGGCCGTGCGCTCCCTCACCGGCGCATGACGAGCACCCTTGACGACGCCGGCGAACGCCGCCGGCTTGATCCCGGTGGCATGCTCGCTTCGATCGCCGGCTTGCCTGAACAGTGCCGCGAAGCATGGAAGGCTGCGCGGCTACTGGATGTGCCCGGCGGAGACTCACCTGTCGACCGTATCGTCATTCTCGGCATGGGGGGCTCGGCCATCGCCGGTGACATTTTTCGTGTTCTGCTGCAGCTGGAGGCAGCAATCCCCGTTTTCAATGTCCGCGCCTACGATCTACCGCCCTATGTGGACGAGAGGACGCTGGTTATCGCCTCAAGTTTTTCCGGCGAGACAGAGGAGACTATTCACGCCTTCCAGCAAGCGCTGGGGACGCCGGCTCAAAAGCTGGCAATAACTACAGGCGGCCGTCTGCAGGCGACAGCGAGGGCGAACGGCATCCCCGTTTTCAGCTATCAGTTCGGGGGCGAACCGCGAGCGGCGATCGGCTGGAGCCTAATGCCGCTTCTCGCCCTCGGCCAGAGCACAGGGCTTATGCCGCAAGTGGACTCCGATATCGAGGAGATGTGCTCGGCGCTGCAGCGCCTGCGAGAGGTGATCGGTGAGAAGACCCCGCTTCAGGGCAACCAAGCCAAGCAGCTGGCCGGGCAACTATACGATCGGCTGCCCGTTATATATGGCGCTGGGCCGCTCCTGGAAGTGGCCCATCGTTGGAAGACGCAACTAAATGAGTCCTCCAAGGTTTGGGCGTTCTATGAGGAGCTGCCGGAAGCGCAACACAACGCGGTTATCGGCTTAGGGCTACCGGCCGGCGTCGCGCGGCAGGTCACGGTCGTTTTCTTGACCTCTCCCGACCTGCTCCATCCGCGCGTCCGATTACGCTACGGCTTAACCGAGCGCCTTCTCGACGACGCGGGCATCCCCCATCAGACCGTGGAAACTCGGGGTCGAAGCGCGCTCGCGCAACTCATGTCGCTCGTCCTATTGGGCGATTACGTCAGCGCCTACCTCGCGCTCCTCTTTGGCGTCGATCCAACCCCGACGGCCGTCATCGACGAATTGAAGGCCCGGCTGGGCGAGCAGCTCTGAATCCGGGAGGCTTCGGTTACGCGTTCCAGCCCTTCGGTGGTTCCGTGGTTCTCGGGTGCAGGCTATCGCTTGGTGTACTGCGGTGCCTTGCGAGCGCGCTTCAAGCCGGGCTTCTTGCGTTCCTTGATCCGTGGGTCCCGGGTCAGCAGGCCTGCCTTGCGAAGCGCCGGGCGCAGCTTCTCGTCGTATGAGATCAGCGCCCTCGCCGCACCATGCGCCACCGCGTCTGCCCAGGCGCTAACGCCGCCGCCGGTGATCTTGGCGACTATATTGAAGCGGTCCGCCGCCTCCGCAACCTCCAGAGGCCGGCGCGCTTTCTGCTGATGCGTCACTCGCGTAAACACGGTCATGTATGGCCGGCCATTGATTTCTATCTCGCCGGTACCTGGATAGAGGCGGATCCTGGCCACAGTGGTTTTCCGCCTTCCCGTGCCGTAGTAATACTGGCCGGCCGGTGTCTGCGTGGCTTCCTGTGTCATCCTTCTACTCCTCGGCCGTTCCGGGAGGGCCGGCGGGCGCCGTCCCCGCCTTCTTCGCCTGCTTCTTACCGGAACCGCGCACTTGCGCCTCGTGCGGGTGGACCGGTCCCGCGTACACCTTCAGATGTGTGAGCAGGTGGCGGTTCAACTTGTTTCGAGGCAGCATTCCTCGAACAGCGAGCTCAAGCACCCGCTGAGGGCGGCGTTGCAGCATCTGCTCCAGGGTCGTCTCCTTCAACCCGCCCACGTAACCGGAATGGCGATAGTAAATCTTGTCCTGCGCTTTCTTTCCCGTCACCCGGATCTTCTCAGCGTTAACGACAACAACGAAATCGCCCATGTCCAGGTGCGGCGAGTAGGTTGCCTTATGCTTACCCATCAGCAGCACGGCAATGTGAGACGCCAGCCGGCCCAGCGTTTGTCCTGACGCGTCAATGACGTGCCACGACTTCTCTATCTCGCCCTTTTTCAGGCTATACGTCTTCATTTGCCTCATCATCAAACAACCCGCTTTCGTAGCGAACCCTTATCAGGTAGAGCCCGTGGGCTGGAGCCATGGCCGAGGCCGTCCCCGGTACAGCACGCCTGAGCATTTCTGCCAGGTTGCCTGCCGCTAACTTCCCGCGCCCGATATCGACCAGCGCCGCCACTATTCTTCTTACCATGTTCTGCAGGAACGCATTGCCTTCGATGTCGAACTGTAACACGTGCGCGTTCAGACGCCGCCATTGCGCTGTGTAGATGACGCGCTCAGTGCTGCCGCGCGTGGCTTGCGAGGGCGGCGCAAATGCCGCGAAGTCGTGCCGTCCAAGGAGCGCCGCGCAAGCCTTCTGCATTGCCTCCAGATCCAGCCGTCCCGCGACGTGCCAGGCGCGATACCGGTCGAGCGCCGGCCGGACTGGCCTGTTGCAGACCGAATACCGGTACCAGCGGCTCTGAGCCCACCGCCGGGGATCGAAGGCTGCTGCTACAACCGCCGCGGCCCTGACAACGACGTCGCGTGGCAGGCGGGCGTTGACGCCACGCACCATCACTTCCGGCGAATGCCGGCTCGTCGTACTGAAGGAAGCCACCTGGCCCAATGCGTGCACTCCCGCGTCCGTCCGTCCGGCTAGCGCCACCCTTATAGGTTCACCTGTTAAGCTGCGGAGGGAACGCTCCAGCGCCCCCTGCACCGTCGGTGCGTTTCCCTGGTACTGAGACCCTTTGTACCCCGTGCCATCGTACTCCACCAGCAATGCCACCCGGCGTAGAGTCCCGCTGGATGCACCGCCCGCTCCTCTCCGGAACAGGCGCTACACCTCCTCCCGCCCGATCAGCTCGATCTGAGCCATGCGGGCGCCGTCTCCCTGGCGAGGTCCAATCTTGACCAGGCGGCTGTACCCGCCCGGCCGCTGAGAGAAGCGCGGCCCTAAGTCGTCGAAGATTTTGTCGACGACTTTCTTATCGTAGACAAATCGCAAGGCCCGGCGTCGGGCGGCGAGATCATTTCGCTTGCCCAGTGTGATCATCTTCTCGGCCAGCCCCTTCACCTCGCGCGCCTTCGCCTCCGTGGTGATTATCTTTTCGTGGCGCAGCAGGTCTGTAACCAGGTTGCGGAAGAGGGCCAGGCGGTGGTCGGTGGGACGGCCGAGCTTGCGCCCGTCTATGCGATGCGCCACCGCTATCCTTCCTCCTCAGGCGCTTCCTGGGTCAGTTGCGCCAGGCGACGCTTCCAGTCCGGCATCTCCTCTTGACCTTCCTCGGGCTCCCCCTCCGGCGCCTGCTTTGCCTTAGCCCTGGGCTTGCTCTTCTTCGCAGGGGCAGCGGGAGCAGCCACCGCTTCGACGGGGGCTTCTTCCGCGGGCTCCTCTTTTTCTTCTTCCTCCGCGGCTCTATGTGCGCCGATTGGCGCTTCTTCGTCGCCCAGGGGAAGCGCTTCCGCCAGCTCTCCCTCCTCCACTCCAACGTCGGCCGGCAGGAGTCCAAGCTCGTCAAGCCTCTCACGAAGTTCGTCGTAAGACTTGCGGCCGAAGTTTCGGAGCGCAAGGAGTTCTTCCTCGCTCTTCTCCAACACTTGGCCTACGGTCATCAGGCCGCTGCGGCGCAGGCAGTTGTAGGCCCGCATCGAAAGGTTTAAATCCTCGATAGCCATGTTGTACTTGTCCGGAGTCAGCTGTATGCCCGCTCCCAGACCCCGTTCGACTGTCGGCAGGGCCGGCCGGCCCATGTGCGAGAAGAGGTTGAACTGCTCCACGAGGATGTCAGCGCTCTTGCTCACGGCATCCACGCCGTTCAACGTTCCGTCTGTCCACACTTCCAGGCTGAGCCTGTCGTAGTTCGTCGCCTGACCCACACGAGTGTGCTCCACGCGGTAGTTGACCTTTCGCACAGGAGAGAAGATGGCGTCGACGGGGATAACACCCAGCGTTGTTCCGTCTACTTGCCCGGCGGGCACGTAGCCCCTTCCCTGCTCCACATTGAATTCCACGTATAGGCGACCGTCTTCTGCGTTGACCGTTGCTAGATACAACTCCCGATTCACGATCTCGTAGTGCTCCGGCACCTGGATGTCGGCTGCCGTCACCGCGCCTTCGCGCCCGGAGACATCCAGTATCAGCGTGGCCGGTCGGTCTGAAAGCGCCCGAAGCCGCATCTCCTTTACGTTCAAGAGGAACTCGATCGTATCCTCCTTGACGTTCGCGATTGTCGAAAATTCGTGCTGAACGCCATCGATGCGAACAGATGTGACGGCGGCGCCCCTAAGCGAACTCAAGAGGACACGCCTGATCGCGTTGCCCAATGTGATACCGAACCCGGGAAGGAGGGGCGAGGCCACGATGCGGGCGTATCCTTCCGAGGCTTCTTCCACTTCAATTGTCGGCTCTTCCATTACCGGGGGTTGCTGCTGCATAGCCGGCGTCGCGCCGATCCGGTAAACCTGCGGTTCTAACATTGCCTTCCTTCTGCTGCCGGTCGCCCGGCGTTGACTCTAGTGCCTTGCGAGCTAACGAGAGTAATACTCGACGATGGTGGCCGTATTGAACTTTGCTCCTATCTCTTCCACTTCCGGCAGTGAGATCACGCGTCCGGTCATATCTGTCGCATCAAGGTTCAGCCATGACGGTATCGTCTTGCTGGAGATGTTGTCGCTCACACTCTGGAAGTATTCGCTGTTTCGTCCTCTACCCGTCCAGCCCACCGTATCTCCGGCCTTCAGAACATGCGATGGTATTGCAGACTTGCGTCCGTTCACGCTGATCAAACCGTGCAGCACGGTTTGCCGCGCCTGCGCACGCGAATCGGCGAAGCCCAGGCGGAAGACGAGGTTGTCCAGCCGCAGTTCCAGTGTCCGCAGCAGGTTCTCGCCGGTCACGCCGTGCCGGCGGACCGCTTCCTCATAGTAACGGTGGAACTGGTTCTCGAGGATGCCGTAGATTGCCCTCGCCCGTTGCTTTTCGCGTAGCTGCAATCCGCGATCAGACACTTTACGGCGGCGCGTCGAGCGCTGTCCCGGCGGATACGGCCGCTTTTCGAACGGACACTTCGGCGTGAAGCACTTCTCGCCCTTCAAGTAGAGCTTGTCTCCGAGACGACGGCAAATGCGACAAACGGGACCTGTGTATCGAGCCATTGTCTGCTAGACCCGCCTTCGCTTCGGCGGTCTGCAGCCGTTGTGCGGCATGGGCGTCACATCGCGGATATTTGTCACCTGGAGGCCGGCCGCCTGTAGCGACCGGATGGCAGCTTCGCGACCGCTGCCCGGCCCCTTCACGCGGACCTCGACCTGTCTGAGGCCGTGGTCCATTGCCCGGCGCGCCGCGTTCTCGGCGGCGAGCCCTGCCGCATAGGGTGTGCTCTTTCGGGAACCTTTGAACCCGGCCGTGCCTGCTGAGGCCCAGGAAAGGACAGCGCCACTCGGGTCCGTTAGCGTGATCGTTGTGTTGTTGAAAGTCGAGGCGATATAAGCGCGTCCCACCGGAACGTTTTTCCGCTCTCTCTTTCGCGTCCGAGTCTTTCGCTCTGCCATGATGTCCGGTTAACTCCTGCTCTACTTCTTGGCAATGGCGCGCCGGCGTCCGGCGACAGTCCGCCTGGGGCCTCGCTTGGTACGCGCGTTCGTCCGGGTGCGTTGGCCGCGGGCCGGCAGCCCGCGGCGGTGGCGGATCCCGCGGTAACTGTTAATCTCGATGAGCCGCTGAATGTCCTGGCGGACCTGCTTGCGTAGCTCGCCCTCTACAACGTAGTTCTTGTCGATGTACTCGCGGATGCGGGCGACTTCGTCGTCCGTAAGGCTCCGAACCTTGGTGTCCGCGGGAACGTTGATCTGAGTGCAGATCTTCGTCGCGCTCGGGCGGCCGATGCCGTAGATGTAACCCAGGGACACATCTACCCGCTTATCACGCGGAATATCGACGCCTGCTATTCGCGCCATCCTGGCCTCCTAACCCTGCCTCTGCTTGTGCCGAGGATTGGAGCAGATGATCCGAACGACGCCGTGGCGCCGCACCACCTTACATTTTTCGCAGCGTTTTCTGACAGACGCGTGTACCTTCATGCTCTACCTGAACCGATAAGTAATCCTGCCCCGGCTCAAGTCATAGGGAGAAAGTTCTACAAGGACCCTGTCCCCGGGGAGGATTCGAATGAAATGCATCCGGATCTTGCCGGAAGCGTGGGCTAGGACTCTATGCCCATTAGCCAATTCTACACGAAACATGGCATTAGGCAAATTCTCTTTGACCACTCCCTCTACTTCTATCGCTTCCTTTTTAGCCATTAGTTGCGGTTTAATCACCTCGCTGCGGAAAAGGGATGCCCCCCGCCAAAACTCGTATTATAAGACTTCAGTATTCTTTACGGCAAAGTGAGCACTTCCGGCTCACCCTCGGTGATCGCTAGCGTGTGCTCGAAGTGCGCCGAAAGCGACCCGTCCAGGGTGCGTACGGTCCAATTGTCGTCGTCCCGCTTCGTCCGCCACCCGCCCGTGTTCACCATCGGCTCGATGGCGATCACCATGCCCGGCTTCAGCACTGGCCCCGAATCCGGTGTGCCATAGTTCGGAATCTGAGGGTCTTCGTGCATCTGCCTGCCCACGCCGTGGCCAACGTACTCCCGGACCACAGAGAAACCTTGCTCCTCCACGTATGTCTGGATTGACGCGCCGATCTCGCCGATGCGCGAGCCACCCCGCGCGGCTGAGATCCCCCGCCACAGCGCCTCTCGCGTCACCTCAATCAACCGCCGCGCTTCGGGCGTCAGCTTGCCGGCGCCAACCGTGACTGCCGAATCCGCGACAAACCCTTGGTAAGTACAGCCGAGGTCTATGCTCACCACGTCGCCGTCCATGATCTCCCGGTCGCCCGGGATCCCGTGCACGATCTCGTCATTGATTGATACGCAGACGGTCGCCGGGTAGCCCTGGTACCCGAGGAAAGTCGGAATCACGCCTCGCCGGCGAAACTCCTTACGTGCCACCTCGTCCAACTCCCTCTCGATGACGCCCGGGCGCACGCGCTCCCCGACCAGTTGCAGCGTTTCCGCCAGGATCCGGCCGGACTCCCTCATGGTGCTGATTTCGTCGCGTGACTTGAGGATGATAGGCATCAGCATCCTATTCCTATCAAGCGGCCGAGGTCCTTGGAGATGGTTTCGGGGTCCCGCTCACCATCCACCTCCCGCAACTTCCCCCGCCCGTCGTAGTAATCCAACAGTGGCTGCAGATTCTTCTGGTTCACCTCGAGCCGGGTCCGTACGACCTCCGGGCGGTCATCCTCCCGCTGGTAGAGCGCGGCGCCACAGTTATCGCACACTCCAGGCTTCATCGGCGGGCGGCTCTGTTCATGATAAACGGCTCCGCACTGCGGGCAGCTCCAGCGGCCGGCCAGCCGCCGCACAAGTTCCTCGGTGCTCACCTTGATATAAAGAGCCTCATCTATCTGCTTGCCCTCGCGCGAAAGCGCCTCATCCAGGGCGCGCGCTTGTTCCAGGTTACGCGGGAAGCCGTCCAGCATGAAGCCCGCCGAGGCATCCGGCTGTTTAACGCGGTCCAGCAACATTCCGATCGTGATCTCGTCCGGCACTAGCAGGCCCCCCTCCACGAACGGTTTTGCCTTCTCACCCAGTGCAGTACCCTCGCGTATGTTGTCCCGGAAAAGCTCGCCGGTGGTGATATGCGCCAGCGCGGTGGCCGCACTTAGCCGAGCGGCCTGCGTTCCTTTCCCCGCTCCCGGGAGCCCCAAGAGAATAACGTACAATCGCCGGCTTGACCTAACGGATGAACCCTTCGTACTGGCGCATCAGGAGCTGCGCCTCTATCTGGCGCAGCGTATCCAACACCACGCCCACCACAATGATCAGTCCGCTGGAGGTGATGCCGAACGCCGTCGTCCGTCCGCGGCCGCCGAGCGTGGACGCGCCCACGATGTGGCTGATCACGAAGGGCGCCACCGCTACCGTGCCCAGGAAGAACGCGCCTCCCCAGGTGATCCGGATCAACACGCGATTGATGTACTCCTGCGTGGGCCGGCCGGGCCGGATTCCCGGAATAAACCCGCCCTGTCTCTGCAGGTTCTCCGCCAGGTTCTGTTGCTGAAAGACTACGATCGTGTAGAAGAACGTGAAGATGATGACCACAAAGAACACAAATAGCCAGTAGAGGACGCTGTCTGGATTGAAGGCGCCTTCAAGGAAACTGCCGAGCGAGGACAGCACGCTGTTGTCGTTTTCAGCAAAGATTTTGCCGATGAACGCCGGAAAAAGGATGATCGAAAACGCGAAGATGAGCGGGATCATCCCCGTGGTGTTCACGCGTAGCGGTATATGGGTCTGCCCCGATTGCCGGTACATTCGGCCCGAGCGGAAGACACTCCGCGAGTACTGGACGGGAACCTTTCTCTGCGCTTCCTGGAAAAACACGATGTAGGCGACGAGGAGGAACAACATCGCACCTAAGAGAACCGTCGTTGTTATGCTTTCGCCCACGCCCGTATAGAGCCGGCCGACGACGAACTGGGGGAGACCAGAGATGATCCCGGCGAAGATTATCACAGAGATTCCGTTGCCTATGCCGCGCTCGGTAATCAACTCCCCTATCCAGACGAGGAACATCGTGCCTGCTGTCATTGTGATAATCGCCGATAAAGTGGGCAGGGCGTTGGGCCCCGTTATCAGCTGCCCGTAGCCCTGGACGAACGCCATGGGGACGGTCATCCAGTGGGTGTAGATATTCAGCTGCTTACGGCCCTGCTCCCCTTCCTTGGATAGAGCCTGGAGGGCCGGGACGATTGGTATCATGAGTTGCATGACGATGGACGAGGTGATGTAAGGGTAGACACCCATGGCGGCCACGCTCATGTTCTGCAAGGCGCCGCCGCTGAAGATGTTGAGGAAACCCAGCACGGCGCTGTCGCGGAAGATCCGGTCCAACGCCAACGGGTTTACTCCAGGCACCGGCAGGTTCGATACGAAGCGGAACACGACCAGCAACGCGAACGTGAAGATGAGCTTCTCCCGTATATCGGGCTGCGTTATCGCCTGAAGGCCCGCCTGCAGGAGCTGCGGCCGCCCGCCCTGTCCTCTAGTTGCTGCTGTCGCCATTCCCCATCTCCATCGCCGAACCGCCCGCTGCTTCGATCTTCTCCCTCGCTGTTTGCGAGAACTTGTGGACCCGGACAGTCAGTGCCCGGTCCAGCGCGCCGTTCGCAAGGACCTTAACGGGCCGCTTCAGGTTACGGATCAGGCCTCGCTCCTTGAGGAACTCCGGCGTTACTTCCGCGCCCGCATCGAAGATGCGGAGGTCGGAGAGGTTGACCGCGCAGTACTCGACCCGGAACGGGTTCTTAAACCCCCGGCGGCGCGGTAGGCGGCGCATCAGGCGCGTCTGACCGCCTTCGAAGAAACGGCGAGGCTTGCGCCCGCTGCGAGCCTTTTGGCCTTTCAGCCCGCGGCCGGAGTAGGTGCCCTGGCCGGCGGCGTTTCCGCGGCCCACGCGTTTGCGGGCGTGGCGCGAACCAGGGGAAGGTTTCAGTTGATGAGCTTGCATTACTCTTGCGCCCCATCTTCGGCCGAAGCGGCCGGCGTCTCAGCAACGTCCACCAGGTGGCGCACCTTCGTAATCATACCACGCACTGCCCGGTTGTCCGGTTGTTCCACGCTCTGCCCCAGCCGGCGCAGGCCCAGTGCTTCGATTGTGCGCTTCTGGTCTTTTTTGTAGCCGATGGCGCTCTTCTTCCAGGTGATCCTGATTTTATCCGCCAATCGAAGCCTCCTGCGATACGGCCCGACGCCGGCGCAGCACCTCCTCCGGGGAGCGCAGCTGCGAAAGTCCCAACACCGTGGCCTTCACGGTATTTGCCGGGTTGTTAGACCCCAGCGATTTGGCGACTCCGTCCTTGACGCCTGCCATCTCCAGCACCGCGCGCACGCCGCCCCCGGCGATGAGTCCTGTGCCCTGCGGCGCCGGCTTGATCAACACCTTGGCGGCGCCGAACCGGACCAGCAGCGGGTGCGGAACAGTAGTCCCGCGCAGTGGAACTGCAATCATGTGCTTGCGCGCGATTGTTCCCGCCTTGCGGATTGCTTCGGGCACCTCGGTCGCCTTCCCCATCGCTGCACCCACGTGACCGTTCATATCACCCACCACCACGATCGCCGTAAAGTGGAATCGGCGGCCGCCTCGCATTACCTTCGCCACGCGATTGATGAACACAACTTTCTCGCTTAACTCCAGCTCACCGGGCTCCACTCGCTCTTGCTTCTTGATGTATTTGCGCGGATTAGACATATTGCTCTTCCTTCAGAACTTGAGGCCGCCCTTGCGGGCCGCGTCCGCTAACGCCTTGACGCGCCCGTGAAAGCGGAACCCGCCACGATCAAAGACAACGGCCTCAATCCCTTTGTCTTTGGCCTTTTTAGCCAGCGACTCTCCTATAAAAGAGGCGACCTCCGTCTTCTTCTTCCCGTTCCCGGCTGAGCCCGGCTCCATGTCGCTCGCCGAGACTAACGTGTGCCCGGCGGAATCGTCGATAACCTGCGCATAGATGTGGTTGAGGCTGCGAAATACGGCCAGGCGCGGCCGTTCCGGCGTGCCCGCCAAGCGTTCTCGAACGCGGCGATGTCGCCGGTTCTTGGCCGCCCTGGGCGTTCTCGTCTTCTTCATAACTGCTTCCTCTGGATAGCTTGAGGATGGCCTAGTGCGTCGCCTTGCCGGCTTTGCCCGCCTTCCGCCGCACATACTCACCCAGATAGCGAATGCCCTTTCCCTTGTACGGCTCCGGTGGACGTATCTTGCGCACATCGGCGGCTACCTGCCCCACCTGTTCCTTGTTCACCCCACGCACGATGATCCGCGTGTTTCCCTCCACCTCGAACTGAATGCCCCCAGGCGGCGCTATATGGACAGGGTGCGAAAAGCCAATGGCTAGGACCAGCTCCGCGCCCTGCATCTGCGCCCGGTAGCCCACTCCTTGCATCTCCAGCGTCTTGGAGAATCCTTCACTAACGCCCTTCACCATGTTGTCAATGAGTGAACGAGTGAGCCCGTGCATGGCGCGGTGGCGCTGCTGGTCCGAGGGTCGCGAAACGAGCAATCGGCCGTCTGCTTGTTCCACGCGCATTTCGGGGAGCAAGTCACGGCTGAGTTCGCCCTTAGGGCCCTTCACGACGATATGAGGGCCGTTTATCGTAACCTCTACACCGCTCGGCAGCGGTATCGGCATCTTACCTACGCGCGACATCTTGCTTCTCGCTTCTTTGGTTCTGGCTTCTCAGCACCCTACCAGACATAGCAGAGAACCTCGCCTCCCACCCCCCGGCGGCGCGCTTCCTTGCCCGTCATCACGCCCTCCGGGGTGGATAGGATTGCCACTCCCAGGCCCCCATATACACGCGGTATCTCTCGCTGCGCGGCGTACACGCGTAGCCCCGGCTTGCTTCTTGCGTGGGCCGTCAGGGCGCACCTCATAGCCGCCGACATAGCCTTCCTTCTTGAGCACCTCCGCAACGGCAACCTTGAGGTTGGATGCCGGCATCTCCGTGAAGTCATGTCGAGCCACAAGCGCGTTCCTGATGCGCGCCAGCATGTCAGCGATTGGGTCCGTGACCATCTTTCCCCTACCAACTCGATTTCTGTACGCCCGGCAGGTTCCCCTCCAGCGCATGCTTGCGGAAGCATATGCGGCACAAGCCGAATTTCCGTATGAAGGCACGCGGACGCCCGCAGAGGCGGCACCGGTTCCGGTGCCTCACCCCGAACTTGGGATCGCGGTTGAACGTCTTTTCGTATAGCGCCTTGCGGGTCATTCTTTAGCCTCTTCTCGCGAACGGCATCCCCAGCAGCTCGAGAAGACGTTTACCCTCCTCGTCGCTCCTGGCGCTAGTGCATATCGTTATCTGCATGCCGCGTACCTTATCGATCTTGTCATAGTCGATCTCCGGGAAGATCATCTGCTCCCGCAACCCCAGGCTGTAGTTGCCGCGGCCGTCGAATGAGTTCGGCGAAACGCCCTGGAAGTCACGGATCCTGGGCAGTGCGGCGTTTAGAGTCCTATCCAGGAACTCCCACATCCGGCTGCCCCGAAGGGTAATCGTCACTCCTATCGGCATGCCTTCCCGCAGCTTGAAGTTGGAGATCGACTTCTTCGCCCGCGTCACAACCGGGTGCTGCCCAGTAATTGTCGCCAGGTCCGTCGAGACGGCGTCCAGCGCCTTGGCGTTTTGCACCGCCTCGCCCACGCCTACATTCAGCATCACCTTCTCCACGCGGGGAGCCTGCATCACGTTCTTGTATCCGAACTCTTTGACGAGCGCCGGCGCTATCTCTTCGTCGTATCTTTGCTTTAGCCTTGGCCGATCTGTTACCTGCACCATCTCCCGTCCCCTAATCTATATTCGCGTCGCACCGTTTACAAAAGCGCACTTTTCGCCCGGCGCTTTCACGGTAGCCAACTCTTGTGGGCTTGTTGCAGGACTGGCAGAGCAGCGCCACATTGGACCAGTCCACCGGCGATTCGCGCTCTATGATGCCGCCCGGCTGCTGCGGTCCGCGAGGACGCATGTGACGCTTGCCCACGTTGACGCCTGTCACGATAAGGCGCGCCGGCTCGGGATGGCCAAACTTGTCCGTCCGCTTGCCTGCCGGAAACACCCTTCGCACCGTGCCGCTGCGGCCGCGGTCCTTGCCCTTAATGACCAGTACCGTGTCCTCTTTCCTGATCCTCTGCATCACACCACCTCAGGCGCCAGCGAGACAATCTTCATGAAATTGCGCTCACGTAGCTCCCGCGCCACAGGACCGAAGATGCGGGTGCCCCGAGGGTTCTGCGCATCGGACAGCACTACAGCGGCGTTTTCATCGAACCGGATGTAAGAGCCGTCCTTACGGCGCCATGGCTGTGCCGCGCGCACGATGACGGCCCGCACCACATCGCCCTTCTTGACGCCACCGGCCGGCGAAGCCAGCTTCACGGAGGCGACTATGGTATCGCCCACGGAGCCGTACCTGCGGCGCGAGCCCCCAATCACCTGGATGCACATAAGCTGGCGAGCGCCGGAGTTATCGGCGACCTTCAACCGCGAGTACTGCTGGATCATCAGCCCTCATCTTCCGCCGGTTTGTCGCCGCTGATCTCGCTCGACTCAGCATCTTCGCCTGTTATCGCAATCACTTCATCGTCCGCAGGCAGCACTGGTTCCGTAGCCTCTTCGGCGGCGGAGCTTTCCACAATGGCTTGTTCCTCTGGAGAGCCTTCATCCGGCCGGCTCACGTCCGCCGGCTCCGTTGCTTCGATCGAAGCTGATGACTGCACGACCGTTTCCTCCGATTCGGGCTCAACGGCTGCCGGCTCCGCTTCCTCGATGGCGACTTCCTCCGGCTCAGCAGCTTCCGTTTCTATCGAAGCTGCTTCCGCCGCCGCGGCCTCTTCAGCCGGAGCTGGAGCAATCTCCTCGGGCGCCGGGACTCCGGCGGCTTCCGGGGGCGCGGCTTGCTCGTCGCGCTTGACCTCACCCAGCAGCTCCAGGTCAATGGACTCTGCAGCAACCTCTGGGAGTTCAACCCTCTGCAATACTTCGACCACCCGCCAGCGCTTGCGCCTCGAGATCGGGCTTGCCTCCACAATCCGCACACGGTCACCCAACTTGCAGTCCTCGGTCTCGTCATGAGCCATGAAGCGGCGTATCCGGCGCACCCGCTTCTTGTACAAGCGGTGCGTGACGCTCTGTTCGATAGCCACGAGCACCGTCTTTTGCATCTTGTCGCTGACCACGGTTCCCTCGCGGATTTTTCGGCCGCCGTACTTCCCCTTCACCGTCATGACCGGCGCCGTCCACGTCCGCGACCTGCCGGCTCCTCGGGCCTGGTCTCCGGGTGCAATTCACGTTCTCGCTGGATCGTCTTTAGCCGCGCCACCTGGCGCTCCATACGAGGCAATTCGCGGTGATTGGTCAACTGTCGCGTCTCCCGCTGTAAGCGCATGCCAAACAGCCGCCGGTGCGCCTCATCCAGTTCGTTACTGAGGTCAGCGTCGGACAGCTTGCGGATGTCTGCTGTTTTTGTCTTCAGTTTCTTCGCCATGCTAGATGTCCCGTCTTGCCACGAACCGAGTGGCGATCGGGAGCTTGTGCGCGGCCAGGCGCATCGCCTCCCGCGCCACATCCTCCCGCACGCCCGAAATCTCGTAGATGACGCGTCCGGGCTTGACCACCGCTACCCAGGCCTCGACCGGTCCCTTGCCGGAGCCCTGACGCACTTCGAGAGGCTTCTTGGTGATCGGCTTGTCCGGGAACACGCGGATCCAAAGCTTGCCACCACGACGCACGTAGCGGGTGATGGCACGCCGGCCAGCCTCAATTTGGCGCGCTGTCATCCAGCACGGGCCCAGGGCCTGAAGGCCGTAATCCCCGAACGCCACCGCGCTGCCGGCGGTGGCCTGGCCACGCATGCGGCCGCGCTGCGTCTTGCGGAACTTGGTCCGTTTAGGCTGTAGCATCCGTCTCCGCCTCAGCCGTCGCTATCCGTTCTGTGGCTGCCGCTTCCGCCTCCGGCGCTGCGGCTGCCGGCTCCGTGGCTGCCTCTCCCGCTGCTGCCGCTCGGGCGGGCGCTGGCTCCGTGGCCGGCTTCTCCTCTTCCCCCTCGGCGGCCGGCGCCGTTGCCGTCCTCGGTGGCGTCCGCTCGCTGATAATATCGCCCTTGTAAATCCAGACTTTTACGCCGATGCGACCCAGGGTAGTCCGAGCCTCTGAGGTCCCGTAGTCCACGTCCGCCTTGAGCGTGTGCAGCGGGACGCGGCCCTGACGCTCCTGGTCTTTGCGGGACATGTCCGCGCCGCCTAGCCGGCCGGATATCTTTATGCGAACGCCCTGGGCGCCGCGCTGCATGGCCCGCAGTGCCGCCTGTTTGATCGCCCGGCGGTGCGAGACTCTGCGTTCGATCTGCTCCGCGACGGCCCGCGCCACCAGTGGCGCCTCTATCTCCGGCACCCGCACCTCGTTGATGTTCACACGCACCTTCCGGCCGGTCACCTTCTCCAGGCCGGAGCGCAGCTCATCCACCCGCTGCCCGCCACGCCCAATCACGATGCCGGGCCGTGCTGTATAGATGCTCACCGTGACCTGGTTTGCGTTGCGTTCAATTTCGACGCGCGAAATGCCCGCCTCCGGTAGCATGGTCCGGATCCTGCCTCGAATTGCCAGGTCCTCGTGAAGCAGGTCAGTGTAGTTCCGGTCCGCATACCACTTGCTGTTCCAGTCGTAGATGTACCCCAGCCGGAAACCGTGGGGATGTACCTTCTGCCCCATCTAGCTAGCCTTCCTCTTCCACGATGATCGTGACGTTGCTCCGTCGATGCTGGATGATATCGCCACGGCCGCGGGCCCTCGGCGTCATCCGCCGGAAGCGTTCGCCGTCCGACGCGAACGCCTTCGACACCCTTAGGCGGCGCGGGTTCATGTCGTAGTTGTTCTCCGCGTTCGCGGCTGCTGAGCGCACAGCCTTCGCGACCAGCCGGGCGTGCGGAGTCCGCATGAAGCGCAGGATGGCCATCGCTTCGTCCACTCGCTTACCGCGCACCTCGTCCAGGATGATGCGCATCTTCTTGGGCGCAATCGGTGCATTACGAGCGAAGGACCGTACCGCAACCATGGCTACTTCCTCCGCACCTGGCTCACTTGGGCGGACTTGCTCGTATGGCCACGGAAAGTGCGCGTCGGTGCGAATTCTCCCAGCTTGTGGCCCACCATGTTCTCCGTGATGAAGATCGGCACATGCCGCCTGCCGTCATGCACGGCGATGTTTAGGCCTACCATCTCCGGCAGTATCGTGGAGCGNACCCTGCACTTTCATCACCTTCTCCATTAGCCTTGGGTCCGCGTACGGGCCCTTCTTGGTAGATCTCGACATGCTATGCCTCGTACCGTCTGCGCACGATGTACTTATTCGTGTCTTTGCGCCGCCGAGTGCGATAACCCAGCGTTGGCTTTCCCCAGGGAGTGCGCGGGCTCGGGAGGCCAATCGGCGCTCGTCCTTCGCCTCCCCCATGCGGATGGTCGCGTGGGTTCATCACCGTCCCCCGAACGCGCGGACGGCGCCCCATCAGGCGCTTGCGGCCCGCCCGGCCCAGCTTAATCTGGCTGTGCTCGATGTTGCCTACCTGTCCGATGGTCGCCATACATTCTACGAAGATGCGCCGCTGCTCCCCGGAGGGTAGCCGCACCAGCGCATAGTTCTCTTCCCGGGCCAGCAATTGCGCCGCCCCACCCGCCCCGCGGACCAGTTGGGCGCCCTTGCCTTTATGCATCTCCAGGTTGTGGATCACCGTGCCGAGCGGAATATTGGAGAGCGGCAACGCGTTGCCTACCTTGATCTCGGCCTTCGGCCCGGACATCACGGAATCGCCCATCCGAAGCCCTACCGGCCAAACGATGTATCGCTTCTCGCCGTCGGCATACTGAATGAGCGCGATGCGTGCCGAGCGGTTGGGATCGTACTCAATCGCTGTGACGCGGCCCGGCACCCCAACCTTGTCCCGCCGGAAGTCGATAATGCGCAGCCTGCGCTTTGCGCCGCCACCACGATGGCGGGTGGTGATGCGCCCCTGGTTGTTGCGCCCTCCCTGCTTTCGCAACGGCGCGACCAGCGACTTCTCCGGCTCTTTCCGCGTGATCTCCTCGAAGCCCGGGCCGGTTGCGCCCCGGCGCCCGGGAGAAGTTGGCTTGAAGTTCTTGATCGGCATCCTAAACGCCCTCGAACAGCTCCAGCTTGTCGTTCGGGTCCAGCGTCACCACCGCCTTCTTCCAGGCGCTCGTGTGCTTCATCCGGTTGCCCCGAACTCGCTTCGGCTTTCCCTTCATGTTGATGACGTTTACCCACGTTGAACGCTGTCTCCACCGCCTGCTTGATCTGGACCTTGTTGGCGTTGACGCGCACTTCAAAGGCGTACTTGTTTTCGCCGTTGAGACGGGTTGCCTTCTCCGTGATCATCGGCCTGATCACCACGTCCAGTGCGTGTAGTGCCTTCGCCACCGCTAGGACTCTTCCGTTTCGGTCTTTCGCGGACGCCGGGGCCGCTTCGGCTTGGCGGCGGGATCGCTAACTGCGTCAGGGGCTTTTGTGGCCTTCCGCGCCGCTCTCCTGGCGGGTTTGGCATCTTCGGTAGAAGCCTCGGTCGGTGTCACTGTCGCGCGGCGGCGTGTTCGGGGTGATGGGACGCGTGCTTCTTCCGCTTCCGCGGGCTTGGCCACCTGCTCGGCGATCTCCGCTGCCGCCTCGCTCATCGCCTCGGCCGCGGCGGTAACCTTGGTCCGCCTGCGTAGCGCCGTCGGTGCGGGCGTCTCCGCTGGTCGACGTGTCCGCGGGCCGGTGTCCTTCCCCGCCCCATCGGCCGGCCGCTGGGCGCCCCACCCGCACCGCTTCTTCAGTCATCAGCATGCTCTTGTGGTTCAGCATGTCCACGACGTTGAGGTAGACAGCCGAGAGGAGCTTGGTCCTCTCCAGGTTCCTTACGCTCGCCAGCACCGTCCTGTCCGCGGCTCCGGTGACAATCAATGCAGAGCGCTCGATGCCGACGTTCTGCAGGATTCGAATAATCTCCTTCGTCTTCGGTTTCTTAAAGGTCAGCCCGTCAACCACCACCAGCTCGCCGTCAACCACCTTCCCTGAAAGCGCCGAGCGGATAGCCAGCCGGCGCATCTTCTTGGGGAGTGCCTGCGCATAGCTTCGGGGACGCGGGCCGAAAACCGTGCCTCCGCCCACGTGATGAGGCGCTCGCACGCTCCCCTGCCGAGCCCGCCCCGTATACTTCTGCATGCGCATCTTTCGAGTGCTGCCCTGCACCTCTCCGCGCGTGCGAGTACGGGCGGTGCCGGCGCGCTGATTGTTCCGGCCGGCGACGAAGGCCTGGTGCAGAACCGACGTGTTCGGGGCTATCCCGAACACGCTGTCATCCACCTCCAGGCTCCGCAGCTCCTTGCCTTCGATGCTCAGGACGGGGAGCTTCATCGCTTTGCTTTCCCCCTTGGAGATCTCCCGACCTTCAAGAGCGCTCCTTCGTTGCCCGGAACTGCCCCGCGCACCAGCAGGATCCCTTTATCGGGATCGCAGCGCACAACCTTTAGGTTTTTCACCGTGGTCTGATTCGTCCCCATGTGGCCCGCCATCTTCATGCCCTTGATCACCTTCCCGGGGTCCGTCCCGGCGCCGATGGAGCCCGGCGCTCTCGCTCGGTCGGACTGTCCGTGAGTTTTCGGGCCGCCATGGAAGCCGTGACGCTTCATGACGCCGGCAAAGCCCCGGCCCTTTGCTGGCCCGGAGACGTCCACCAGATCCCCGGCCTCGAAAATCTCGCAACCCAGCTTCTTGCCGGGCTCGTACTCTTCGCCGGCATCAAATCTCAGCTCACGCAGGTGCCGGAACTGTCCCAGGTTGCGCAGATGGCCCTTCATCGGAGAGTTGACCCGCTTGCGTGTGCCCACCCCTACCTGTAGCGCCTGGTAGCCGTCGCGTTCGGCAGTCTTCACCTGAACTACGGTGTTGGGCGTTACTTCGATCACCGTTACCGGCACCGCCGTGCCGTCATTCTCGAACACCTGCGTCATGCCGAGTTTGCGGCCGAACACGCCTTCAGTGCTCATAGCTTGATCTCGATGTCCACGCCGGACGGCAGCTGAAGCCGCATCAGCGCGTCAACCGTCTTCGAGGTCGGCTCCAGGATGTCGATTAGCCGCTTGTGCGTCCGGATCTCGAACTGCTCGCGAGAATCCTTGTCAATGTGGGGAGAGCGGATAACGCAGTACTTCTCGATTGCCGTTGGCAGTGGCACAGGACCGGCCACTGCCGCGCCGGTCCTCTCTGCTGCCTCCACAATCAGCACCGCCGATTGGTCAAGTATCCGGTGATCGAAGGCCTTGAGGCGGATGCGTATCTTCTGCCGCGCCATCGTTATCTCCGGACCGCCTGCGCGCCGTGACGAACAGGGCCCTGTACGCGCCCGGCCAGTTGTTCGGCCATAGAGGCAGGCACTTCCTGATAGTGATCGAATTCCATGGTGTAGCTCGCGCGCCCCTGCGTGATGGAACGCAAGACAGTAGCATATCCGAACGTTTCCGCAAGCGGAATATGTGCCGTCACCACTCGTAGGTGGCCCCGGTGATCCACGTCTGTAACCTGCCCGCGGCGCGAACTAATATCGCTCAGCACATCGCCGAAGAACTGGTCGGGTGTCGCCACCTCTACTTTCATGATCGGCTCCACCACCACGGGCTTCGCGCGCTTTAACCCCTCCTGAATACCCAGAGAGCCGGCCATCTTGAAGGCGATCTCGGACGAGTCGACCGGGTGATACTGGCCGTCCACCAGCGCCACCCTTACGTCGATTACAGGGTATCCGGCGAGGACGCCCGTATCGAGCGCTTCTCGTATGCCTTGCTCGACGGCCGGGACGTATTCTCGCGGGATAGCCCCGCCGACCAGCTTGTTCTCGAACTGGAAGCCTGAACCGCGGGGGAGCGGCTCCACCTCCAGCCAGACGACGCCGAACTGTCCGCGCCCACCCGTTTGCCGCACGAAACGCCCCTCCGCTTTGGAAGGCCGCGTGATCGTCTCTTTGTAGGCGACCTCCGGCCGTCCGACGTGGGCTTGCACATTGAACTCCCGCATCATGCGGTCGACGATGATCTCCAGGTGAAGCTCTCCCATGCCGGAGATAATGGTCTGACCAGTGTCCTGGTCATATCGAGCCTTGAACGTCGGGTCTTCTTCTACCAGCCGGGTCAGGCTATCGCCCATCCGCTCCTGGTCGTCCTTCGTCTTCGGCTCAATCGACACGGATATTACAGGTTCCGGGAACTTAATCGCCTCCAGCACTATCTGCTTGTTCTCATCGCAAAGGGTATCGCCGGTGAAGGTGTTCTTCAGTCCTACCGTCGCCGCAATCTGCCCGGCCACGATAGAATCTATGTCTTCGCGCCGGTTTGCATGCATCCGCAGGATCCGCCCCAGCCGCTCCCGCTGGCCACGGGTGCTGTTGTATAGCATCGCCCCTTGCTTCGCGACGCCCGAGTATACTCGGAAATAGACCAGCCGGCCCACGTACGGGTCGGCGACCACCTTGAAGGCCAGCGCAGAGAATGGCTCATCCTCGCGCGGCTCTCGAGATACCGTCTCTCCCGTCTTCGGGTCCGTCCCCGTCACGGCGGGTACTTCCACCGGCGAAGGTAGGTAATCGATGACAGCGTTCAGGAGCGGCTGTATACCCTTGTTCTTCAGGGCAGAGCCGCAGAAGATTGGGTTCACCAACCCGGCGGTTGTCGCTCGCCGAATCGCCTTCTTCAGCTCCACCGGCGTCACGTCGTGGTGCTCGACGTAACTAATCAGCATCTGGTCGTCCACTTCAGCGATGCCCTCCAGGAGTTCATCACGCCGGCGTTTCGCCTCTTCATAGAATTGCGCCGGAATCGGCTGTGGCTGCGGCATCTCGTCGGCGCCGGGGAACGGCAACGCCACCATCTCCACGAGATCGATAGCACCCTCGAACTTGTCCTCCGAGCCCATCGGCATTTGTACCGGGAGGGGGCGCGCGTTGAGGCGTTCCCGGATCATCTCGATGGCGTTCCAGAAGTCCGCTCCCACGCGGTCCATCTTGTTGACGAAACCGATACGGGGGATGTGATAGCGGTCAGCCTGGCGCCAAACCGTCTCGGACTGGCTCTGCACCCCGGCGACCGCATCAAATATGACGACACCCCCGTCCAGTACACGCAGGCTGCGTTCCACTTCCACCGTAAAGTCGACATGGCCGGGGGTATCGACGATGTTGATCTGGTGGTCGTTCCAGCTCGTCGTTGTCGCCGCCGCCGTGATGGTGATGCCTCGCTCACGCTCCTGGGCCATCCAGTCCATGACGGCAGTACCGGCGTCGACCTCACCGATCTTGTACGTGATCCCCGTGTAATACAGGATCCGCTCGGTGACCGTGGTCTTCCCGGCATCGATATGCGCGATGATTCCAATATTTCGGACCCGTTCGTCGGGCACAGGACTACTCATACCACCCATTTCTAACTTCCCGGGGCGGGAACTGCTAAACGATTGCCATGCGCACGGGTCCGCTGCTACCACCGGTAGTGGACAAAGGCCTTGTTGGCCTCCGCCATCCGATGCGTGTCGTCCCGCTTCTTTATCGCCGCGCCCTGGTCCCTGTACGCGTCGATTATCTCTGCGGCCAGGCGCTCCGACATCGGGCGGCCGGCGCGTCCGCGCGCCGATCCCAGGATCCACCGCATCGCCAGCGAGGTCTGCCTGGCCGGACGCACCTCGAGCGGAATTTGGTAAGTAGCGCCACCCACACGACGGGGCCTTACTTCGAGGACGGGCATCGTATTCCGCATCGCCTGCTCGAAGACCACGCGTGGGTCTTCTTTAATTCGCTCTGCCACCTGGTCCAGCGCTCCGTAGACGATGCGTTCGGCCACGCTCTTTTTGCCATTGCGCATCACCTTGTTAATCATCGTCTGCACCCAGATGCTGTTGTACTTGGCGTCGGGCGGCGTTCGATGACGGATTACTTTACCGCGGCGCGGCATAATGCCTCCGGAAGCTACTTCGGCCCTTCGGCCTTGCGAGTACCGTACTTGCTGCGCTGCTGCTGGCGCCCTTGCACACCGCCGGCATCCAGCGCCCCACGGACTATGTGATAGCGCACCCCCGGTAGGTCGCGCACGCGTCCGCCGCGGATGAGGACGACGGAGTGTTCCTGCAGCGTGTGCCCCTCGCCAGGGATATATGCTGTTACCTCAATCCCGTTAGTCAACCGGACGCGCGCCACCTTGCGCAGTGCCGAGTTCGGCTTCTTGGGCGTCTGCGTGCGCACGTTAGTGCAGACTCCCCGCTTTTGGGGATTGCCCTCGCCACGGATCATGCGGTTTTTGAGCGCGTTGAAGCGAAAGCGCAGCGCCGGCGCCTTAGTCTTGCGCCCCGCCGGCTTTCGTCCCCGTCTCACCAGTTGATTGATCGTCGGCAAAATGTCTATCCTTCGTCCCTGCTTAACAACAAAAGGCCGAAAGCTCCCCCAATCGGACACGGGCCGCTCGGTGGCTCCGATGTGGCCAACCGAACACCGGTCCCATCGGCCAAAGTCTTCCGACCGCAGATTTTACGCGCGCGCCAAACCTGCGCGCCAAACAAAAAGAATAGCAGTGGGAATGCCCCGTGTCAACCGAACATTGCTCGGCTGACGTTCACCGAGAGGACGAGACCCCTGGATCCAAAATCTTCAAGCGAGGAAAGTACTTCGTATAGTAGCCTCGGTCTCTTGTCAGCAAACGATCGGCTCGCGTCAGAGCGTGAGCGCCGATAAGAAAATCCGCGACGACGTGCTGGCGCGCTCGCAGCCGCGACTTGCAATTGTCGCACAGCGGCCGATTCCGGTGACCGCAACTGATACATATGATCGCTTCTCGTCTGCTCCGTGTGTATTCCCGCCAGGCTCGTCCAGCCACGTGAAGTCCGGGCGGCTCGCTGAATTTTAGGGTCAGCCCGGTCTCCGTCAAATACGACTCAGCACTCGCAGTGTCCGGGAATTGCCCGCTAACCTCGCTGAAGACGACTTCCGAGACTATGAGCGGGCCTAGGCGCCTGGCATTGGTTAGCGCCAGACTGGAGATCTCACCGAACTTCGGATCTGCCGTTAACGCGTCCAGGATGACGTTGGAATCAACGGCAGTAATCACTCGCCGCGCATCCCGCGGATGAGCTCGTCGGTAGACTTACCAGCCACCTTGTCCCTGAGATAGCCGTACCATTTCCGAAATGGGTCCTGATCCTCTGTCTTCTGTAGCGTAATTGCACCGTTCTCTTGCACGAACTCGACCTCATCGCCCGGTGCCACGCCCAACTCGTCGCGGGCCCACTTTGGTACCGTCACCTGTCCCTTGCTCGTGATCTTGCCCATGGTATTACCCTCTGGCGCGATTGTAATACCAAACCACCAGGGATACAACCATGTGCTCGACTACCCTTCGTCCCGCCTTCGTTTCAGAGAACGTATGAATCGAACACTCAGCCAAATCGCGACTGTCGCTGAAACTATGGCGCCGATACTGAAGAGGCCGCTTACCACTCCCGCAGTCAGAGACGCGGCCACGTCGCAGGTTATTTGGAGGGATGCTATCGCCACGAGGGTCCAAACATCGCGATTGATCGACACGGCTGTCTGAACGTGCTCCACGCTTGGAACCGCCTTCTGCGCGCCACGAGCCAGCCAGAGGCATCCCATGGCACCGACCAAGAAGAAGACGGCGGGGGGTAGCAGGAAAATATCCTCCTCCACTGCCGCATTGACCCCTACAACCACGGTGAATAACCCGAAGACCGCAGCGGACATTAGCAATGCGTCGCGCCGGCGTCGCACCATGTGCACACGCCCGTTAACGACGACTACCCTATAATCACGAAGAACGAAACAATCATCCAGGGGGGCATCGTCGTCTCGACTCACACCCCCGCGTAAGAGTGTAGCCCGCTCACCCAGAGGTTCACCGCGAAGTAGGTGAACATCACGGCCCCGAACCCGCCCACCAGCACCCAGGCGCTGCGACTCCCGCGCCAGTTGCGCAACCCCCGCATGTGGAGATATACCCCGTAGATCAACCACGTCACCAGCGCCGACGTCTCCTTCGGGTCCCAGCCCCAATAGCGCCCCCAGGCGTGATTCGCCCAATAAGCGCCGAGCGCGATCCCTAGGGCGAGCAGCGGGAACCCTACCATCACCGACCTGTAGGCCAGGTCGTCCAACGTTCTGGCCTTCGGCAGCCGCGCGAAGCGGTTCGTTTTCGCCTTCGCCAGATACAGCACCGCCGCTGCGAACGAGAGACTAAGCGCCCCGTACGCCAGGACCATCGTCGCCACGTGTATCGCCAGGAGGTCGGAGTTCTGAAGGGCCGGCACGAGCGGATGGATCTCCGACGGGAAAAACGCTGCTGCGATCACCAGTAGAGCGAACACCACCGGCAGGATCAGCGCGCCCAGTACAGCTGCCGGCCGCCTGTCCTCGTCCGGCCTGTACAGGCGCTCGAATGCAACGCAGAAGAGCGTCATAGCGCCGCCAAAGGCGACCGTGAATTCGTACATGTTGGACCACGGCGCGTGGCCCACTGCCTGCCAACGTGCTGCCGCCCAAAGGACGAACATCGCCGCGGCGGCCCAGGTGGCGGCCCGAGCCAGTTGCCCAGTAGGCTCGCTCAAAGACGTTGCTTCGGTCTGATCAAAGGTCGCCACCACCGGACCTTCCCCGGCATCCGTCGCCAAGCGTCGGATCACGAGCCGGACACCGAGGAGTTCGCTCCAGTAGCCTGCGACGCTCAATGCGGTGGCGGCCAGCGCGAGCCAGAACGCCGCCAGGGAAACGTCTTCCATTAGCCCCAGGTGAGCCGGCGAAACGACTCTGCCAGCTCGAACTCCTGCTCCTTCGCCGCTTCCTTCATGCGTTCCCGGAGCCGCTTCCTCAGCTCCCGAAGGGGTGCCTGGCGTAGCTGGCTCGTGTGCTTGCGGAGCGCCGCAATCTTCTTATTGAAGTGCTCCGTCACGTCCACAAAGTAGTCCGGGTCCGAGCTGCCGGCCAGCAGCACTTCCTTCACACGGTGTATCTCCAGGCCGTCTCGCAGATGCTCGGGGTAACCCAGGTGATTGCGTGCCAGCGGGAAAATCGCGTCTAGCGCTGCCTGTCCGGTCAGCCGGTGATCGCGGTGTGTGAAGCTGCTGCGAAACGGGTCCCAGGTGATCACCGTATCCGGCCTTAAACGTCGGATCTCGTACACGATCCGTCCTCGCGCTTCCGCCGTGTCTTCGAAGAACCCGTCCGGATAGCGCAGGAATACCACTTCCTTCACCCCGAGTACCTTCGCCGCCGCGCGTTGCTCCTTCTCGCGAATCGGCGCTAGCGCCTCGCGCGTCATCGATTCGTCGTGCGTCCCCATATCGCCGCTGGTCGTCAGGAGGTAGTTCACCTCCCAGCCCTCGGAACAGAGTTTGGCCACCGTAGCCGCGCAGAGGAACTCCGCATCATCGGGGTGCGCAACGATCACCAGCGCCCGCTTCTGCTCTTCATTCTTTGCCTTCTTCGCCACGAGTAGCAGTCTACGAAACCGACGCGGTTGTGTCTCTGCCCGGTTCGTCGAGAAGTAGGTCCAGCTGGGCGCCTGCTTTGCGAAGGCTAGGCTACATGCGCGCCTACCGCCACACCCCTCCACTGGGATACCAGCTCGTGATACACATCCTCAACCCGCGTTGCAACTTCCGGCCACCGGAACCGCCCGGCGGCGGCCCGGCCTTCGCGGCCCAGGCTCCGGCGCAGCTGCTCATTGCGCAGGAGCAGGTCCAGACGCTCGGCGAAACGCTCTGGGCAGCGCCAAGGCACGAGGTAGCCCGTGCGCCCGTCCTGCACCGTCTCCTTGAGCCCCCCCACGCGGGACGCTACCACTGGAACGCCGCACGCCATCGCCTCCAGCGCCACCAGCCCAAAACTCTCGTAATACGACGGCACGACGCAAACATCCGCAGCATTGTAGTAAAGCGGAAGGTCCGAGTGCGGAACAGCATTCAGGAAGCTCAGGCGCCCTGCGACTCCCAGCTCTTCCGCTAACACCAGCAGCTCTGCTTTGCGATCGGAATCGTTCGCATCACCACCGATAACTAGCAGCCTGGCCGGCGTTTCCAGCTGCGCGGTTGCCCGAATGAGTACGTCGATTCCCTTCAACGGCTCAATCCGGCCGACGAAGAGGATGATCGGGAGGTCTTCGGGGAGCCCCAGCCGGCAGCGAACACGGTGTCGCTTCATCGGCCGGAAGCGAAGCGTATCGACGCCGCAGGGCACGATCGTCACTCGGTGGGCCGGCGCGCCATAGACGTCCATCAGCATGGATTTTTCACCCTCGCTCGCGCAGATTATGTGATCGGAGTGCTGCGCCACATCTTGCTCACCCTTAATCCGGTAGAGCGGCTCGCGCTCCGAAGAGTTATGCCGGTTCTTCGCCTCGGCCAGGGTATGGAACATGATGACGTGAGGGACATCCCAGACGTTCTTCAACGCCCTTCCGGCTACCCCGGAAAGCCAGTAGTGGCTGTGCACAAGGTCATACTCTCGCCCGTGCCTGGCCTGGAACTCCAGGATGCCCTCCGCAAATCCAGGCAATTGCGAGGCGAGCGATGCCTTTTGCGCGTCCGGCCGTCCTGCGGCAATCTGTATCACCCGCGTACGGTCGTCGATGACGGTGATCTCGGGGCTGCGAGGATTGGTCCTGCGGGTGAAGATGTCAATGGTGTGCGCGCGGCGGCCCATCTGACGGCTCAGTTCCCGGATGTAGACGTTCATTCCACCGGTATCGCGCGTGCCCGGCTGCCCCAGCGGAGATGTATGTACCGAAATGACTGCGATGTTACACATAGGCTCGCTTCTAGGTGCCCAGAAGTGCTAGGCTGACCGCCCCGTCAGCCTGCCACGATAATACTACGTCCTCTCATGTTCGGCGGATCAGGCAGCGACGGACCGCGAGGTCCTGCGCCCCCAGTTCATACTTATAGCGTTCGGCGCCCCTCAGGAAGTCAAACCGTTTGGAGCCGAGGTCGATGGCTTGCTTCAGCGCCAGCGCCTTGGAGAGCAGACCAACAGACAGCCCCGCGAACAAGGGGTCGTAGCCGCTGTTGTAGAGCAGCAACTCGTCGCCGGCGCGGAAGCAGAGCACACTCGCAACTCGCCTGCCGCCCAATCGAAGGAAGATCATCTCCGCAAAACGCTCGGCCGCGAGCGCCGCTACGATGCGCCGGAAGAAGCGTTCCATTGTCTCCGTCATAAACTCCGCTTTCTCCGTCCTCGAAAGCTTGTGCATGCGAACGAAATCATCGAGTGCATCGTCGATTTGCGCAGGCGCTTCCAGCACCTCCAGTTCGACCTCTCCTCCCTGGGACAATTTCCGAAGCTTCCGCCGCAGTTCGTGCCGGTTCTTCTTGGCCAGCGTCTCCAGGTACTCTTCCCAGCTGCCGGGGAGGGATATCTGAGGACAGACGTCCTCCGGCTCGCTTTGCACGCTCCATCCCAGCTCGGCACAAACAGCAGGCAGCGCTGCGAATGTGGGTGAGTCGTCTCTCAAGCCCCATAGCTCGATCGCCTCCCATGGCTCCTCGCTGAGGGCACGGAACAGGGCAGTAAGCACTGCGTCAACGGGCACCCCGTCGCGAGAGATCAGGTCCATGTAGTCACAGACCTGCGTGTCTCCAGCGAACGTCAGCCTTCCGCCGTCCCGCATTAAGGGCAAGATACCGGCTAGGCGCTCATCCTGGCGGACGGACAGGAGAAGCAGCTCGCGCGCGGCGCCGAACTCATTCCACCAGAGGCGAAGCCAAGCCGGCGAAAGGAACGGATATGCCGGCCGGCGCCCCGCCAGACACTCGCGCCATTCCTGCTCGAGCTGACCGAACTCCTCGCGCTGTACGCGATAACCCATCAGCGCCGCGACTCCTGTTCCGTCTTGCCGCGCCTCACCGGCCGTGCACCAACGCCAGGAACTCGCTGCGCGTCACCCCGCGGCGGCGGAAACCGCCGCGGATGGCAGAAGTGATCATCACGGCTCCGGACTTCTGCACGCCGCGCATCGTCATGCACAGGTGCTCCGCCTCAATCACCACCGCCACGCCGTCCGGCCCGATGCCGTCCATCAGCGCGTCGGCGATCTGCCCGGTCAAACGCTCCTGCATCTGCGGGCGCCGGGCCAAGATATCGATGGCTCGAGCGATCTTGCTCACGCCAACAATCCGGCCCTCCGGCACATAACCGACGTGCGCGCGCCCGTGAAAGGGCAAAAGGTGGTGCTCGCAAAGCGAATAGAACGGGATGTCCTTCAGGATCACCATCTCTTTGTGCGATTCCTCGAACGCGCGCGAAAGCACCGCGCGTGGGTCCTCGTGCAGGCCGGAGAAGAGCTGCGCGTACATCTGCGCGATGCGGCGCGGCGTCTCCGCCAACCCTTCGCGGTCCGGGTCCTCGCCGATCGCCTCTATGATCTCGATCACGGCGCGCGCGATGCGCGCCTGGTCAATGCCTGCAATGGCCGTCTGCGTCATGCGGTGGGGCGTCTCCTCCAAAACGGGCGTGCGGTTAATGATATCGTCTCCTCTCTTACCGGTCGAGCGCCGAGTGTACATAGGTCTTGGTCACCGTACAGCGCTGCTTGCCGCGCCCTCACCCTCCCCTTACCGAGCATGTGCGCGCTGAATCAAAAGCACGTTCGCCCACGGCAACGCCGTGAAGCGTTGACAGAACGACCGCAATCGGACAATCTGCACTCAGACCCAGATGGCATCCAAGCGCGCGCCCGCCCGCCTCTATGACGATGCCGGCGTCGCGGCAATCGGCGATAGGACCGGCTTCCGCGCCCTCCTCGAAGACCTGCGAAAGACCTTCGCCTTCCGGCCGCACGTCGGCCGTCCGCTGCTTGAGTTCGGCC
>VBJS01000192.1:0-491 GCA_005880055.1 Chloroflexota bacterium
TATCACGCCTTGCGGGGCGCGAAGTGGGAGAAGGCAGTCATCTACTTCCGCCAGGCAGGCACGAAGGCTGCCATGAGCTCCGCATACCGAGAGGCGGTGGCCTGCTTCGAGCAGGCGTTGCAGGCGATCGGGAACCTGCCCGAAGATCGGGAGCTCATCGAGCAGGCGATCGACATCCGCCTCGATCTGCGCCGCACGCTGGTGCCGCTGGCGGACCGCGCGCGCATCTTCGACCACATGCAGAAGGCTGAGGCTCTGGCGCAGGCGCTCGGCGATCAGCGGCGGCTCGCCTGGATCGCGTACGGCCTGGCGCACTACCACTACCTGGCCAATGAGCAGGAGCGAACCGTGGAGGTCGCGCAGCGCGCCCTGGCTTTGAGCGGAGGCGCGGACGTCGCGCACGAGGTCGCCGTGAATCTGTTGCTCGGCCACTCGTTCCACGTCACGGGCGACTATCGCCAGGCGAAGATAGTCCTGCAGCGAAACGTCGA
>VBJS01000192.1:545-3670 GCA_005880055.1 Chloroflexota bacterium
TTTCCCACCTTTCCCGCCGTCTCCAGCCGGGAGCGCCTGGCGCGCTGTCTGGCCGAACTGGGCGAGTTCGCCGAAGGTATCGAGCTGGGCGAGGAGGGCATGCGGATCGCGGAAGAACTCGAGCACACACCGAGCTTCACGGGGATGTGCCTGGGCTTCGGTATCCTTCACATGCGCCGGGATGATCTAGACCGGGCCATCCCCGTGCTGGAGCGCGGACTCGCCGTAGGCCGTCGCTGGAGCATCTTTCTCTACGTCTTCACCATCGTCTCCGCCGTGGGGCGTGCGTATGCGCTGAAGGGGCGTCTCGCGGAGGGACTGCCACTCCTGACCGAGGCTGTGCAGGAGGCGGAGTCCAAAAACGCGGCGCTCGGGCATGCCGTTCGTGTGGCGTGGCTCGCCGAGGGGTACCTCGCGGCCGGCGAGTACGAGCGCGCCTGGGATCGCGGCCGGGAGGCGTTGGATCTCTCGCACCGAAACAAGGAGACGGGCCAGGAGGCGTGGACGCTCCACCTGCTCGGCGAGATCGTCGCCCATCGTGATCCTGCCGATGTCGAGAGCGCAGAACGCTTCTACTGTCAGGCCATGACACTCGCCGAGCCGCGCGGCATGCGCCCGCTCGTCGCCCACTGCCACCTCGGCCTCGGCAAGCTCTACCGGCGCACGGGCAAACGCGAGCAAGCGCAGGAGCACCTCGCCACCGCGATGACGATGTACGCGAAGATGGACATGCGGTTCTGGCTGGAGAAGGCGGAGGCAGAGTTACAGGCTCTTTCCTGAGGGAGCCAAAGTAGTACGCGTATGGCTGGACAGGACAACCTCCATATCGCTCGGGAGATCTTCGCTGCGTGGAACGTGCACGACGTGGTACGCGTCATCATTTAGAAAGGAGGCCAATCGATGCCAGCGCGTGGAGGACGCGATTACATTACGAGATTGAGGGAGCAGCCCGCAGAAGTCTGGTTACGGGGCGAGCGGGTCAAGGACGTGACCACGCATCCCGCCTTGCGTAACGGCGTCCACTCCCTCGCTGCCCTCTACGATATGCAACATGACCCCATCTTGCGCGAGACCATGACCTATCGCTCCCCGACCAGTGGCGATCCGGTGGGCCTGTCGTTCATTACCCCGCAGACGACGCAGGATCTGGAGTGTCGTCGCGAGATGATGACGCACTGGGCCCGCGCAACCTGCGGCATGATGGGTCGCACTCCGGACTTCCTGAACGTCAGCCTGATGGCGATGGCCGCCGCCGGGGAGTACTTCGCCCAGAATCGCCCGGCATTCAAGGACCACATCCGCCGCTACTACGAGTACGTTCGAGAGCACGACCTGACCCTCACGCATACGCTGCTCAATATGCAGCGCAGCCGCGCCCCCGGTCCGACTCCCCTGACTGACCAGACGGACATCGCCCTGTCCGTGGTCAGCGAAACGGATGCCGGGATCGTGGTCCATGGGTGCCGCCTGCTAGCTACCCTTGGGCCTCTCTCGGACGAGATCGCCGTGTATCCCGCACGGTCGCACCATTTGCCGAACGATGCCGCCGGCCGGTATTCGTTTGCCTTTGCCATCCCCTGCAGTACGCCAGGCCTCAAGTTGGTGTGTCGGGAGAGCTACGACCTGGGCCGGTCGCGTTTCGACCATCCCCTCGGCTCCCGCTTCGAGGAGATGGATGCCATCGCCGTGTTCGAGCAGGTGCTCGTCCCCTGGGAGCGGGTCTTTCTGCTCGGGGATGTGGAGCTCGCCAATGATATGAGCCATGCCACCAACCAGTACCTCCACTCGGGGCACCAGGTGGTGACGAAGAATGTGGCCAAGGCCGAGTTCATCGTGGGACTGGCCAGCCTCATGGTGACCACCCTAGGGTCGAGCAAGCTGCCCCAAGTGCAGGAGAAGCTGGCCGAGTTGATCGGCTGTTTGGAGGTCCAGAAGGCCTGTCTGCGGGCGGCGGAGGCGGATGCCGCGATGGATCGCTGGGGGATCATGTCACCGGCCCTCATGCCGATCATGGTGGCCCGCAATCTGTTCATCAGCATGTATCCCCGCATGGTGGAGATCATCCAGCTCCTGGGCTCCAGCAACCTGATGGCGCTCCCAACTGAGGCGGATTTCGCCAGCCCGATCGCTGCGGACCTCGAACGCTATTTGGAGACGGATACCCGGACGGCCCGCGAGCGCGCGAAGCTATTCCATTTAGCATGGGACGTGGCTTGTAGCGCCTTCGGTGGCCGGCAGACCCTTTATGAACGCTTCTTCCAGGGCGACATCCTGCGCAATGCCGTGGTCACGACCAACATCTACGATGCCCAGCCCCTCATGGAACGGGTCCGCAAATTTCTGGAGCAGGAATAGCACGGTATGTAGCGGTCCCCTGGCGCTCGCGCCTCTGTGCGCCGTTGCGATGGGGACAGGCAGCAGAAACTCGCACGCGTTGCGCAGATCGGCCTATCCTATGGCCGAATTCGAGTTCAGCGCTCCACCTGCGAAATGGAGGGAGGTGATCGGGTAGCGGGTTCGGGCCCATCCGTACGTCCGGATCGTCGCGACACAGTTACGGCAAGGCAGTTCAGGAGGCGAACCAATGAGGGATCATCACGGAGTTTCACGACGACACGTCTTGGGCATGGCGCTTGTGGCAGGCGGCTTCACCGTGTCCGGTGCGGTCAGTTCAGTGTTTGCCCAGACGCTGAAACGGACTCCAGGCGAAATCCTTGGGCCCTTTTACCCCGTGCTCAGATCGATGGAGAAGACCGCCGATCTGACCGCCCTGCCTGGCAAGCCAGGACGAGCCGCGGGCCAGGTGATCTATGTCATGGGGCGTGTCGTGAACGTTCAAGGGCAGCCGCTGAAAGGGGCGAGAGTCGAGCTTTGGCAAGCCAACACCCACGGGCGCTACACCCACCCGAGTGACACGAACCCGGCGCCGCTCGATCCCAACTTTGAGGGCTTCGCCATTCAGGACACCGATGCCGAGGGCCGTTATCGGTTTAAGACCATCAAGCCTGGGGCGTATCCGGCTACTGCCAACTGGATGCGGCCGCCTCACCTTCACTTCGAAGTGACGGGGAAGATCAACCGGTTGATCACCCAGATGTACTTTCCGGGCGAGCCGTTGAACGACA
>VBJS01000193.1 GCA_005880055.1 Chloroflexota bacterium
TGGCTCGATCAAGTCGTGCGCGCAATCCGGGTGCTCGTCGTCAACCTTGAAACCGCAACCGCCTACGCCGGTGTTCGGTCGATGCTCCAACAGACGGGCTCACCAATCCCAGCGAATGATATGTGGATTGCGGCGCTTGCCTTCCAGCATCGCCTGCCTGTCCTATCGCGAGACGCGCACTTCGATGCGATAGACGGCCTCACTCGCGTCGTCTGGTAGAGACATCCGCTCAGTTACCTCTCCGCAGCCTATCTTTTTGCGCCCGGAACGCCAACGAGCCGACGAGCAGGGGACAACGCGGGGTTGATCTAGCCCGGCTCGTTTATTCCGTGTGGCGCCCCTAAGACGTGGCGGGCGTGCTTCTCGTCTCGACGGCGTACCCAGATCTCGTAACCGATTGCTCAACGAGCTCTTCAATGCTCTGCATATAGTGATTAGTATATTGGATATGTGAGGCTCTCCGGCCAGGTGGTTACGCGGCCAACAGTCCGATGACTGAGAACACGTACACTCACCGCTCGCTGTTGGATAAGCTCGGCGTCAAGGCGGGCGCGCGCGTGGCCGTCCTCGGCGTCGAAGACGAATCATTCTTGTCTTCGCTGGCGACACGAGCCTCCGATGTCTCCTTTGGCGATCTCGAGCCCGATAGCGATGCGATCTTCCTCAACGCCAATGGCCCAGATGACGTGAGGCGCCTGTCCGAACTACGACGTTACATGAAGCCGAACGGCGCCGTTTGGGTGGTCTACCGCAAGGCCCAGAAGGAGTTCAACGAGAACGCGGTTCTTCGCCTGGGGCTTGAGTCGGGCCTCGTCGACGTAAAAGTTGTTCGATTCTCAGAAACTCACACAGCCACGAAGTTCGTGATTCGCCGGTCTGACCGGTAAGAGCAGGCTCACGCGAGGACGAACGGGAAGTCCGCCACCTGCTGGCCGGCGATGAAGAGCCTCATCTTGTACTCTCCTGGTACCGGGTCCTCAACCGGACAGTCGATCTCTATGAACGCGCTGTCCCGTATCTCCAGGTCAAGTTGCTGATCGCTTGTGGAGCAGGTCTCATCCGCTTCCTGACCGGGAGCGATTACTTCCGCGCGGATGGGCCAGATGCCGCGCGGACCACTGATCTTCACGATGAAGAACTGCGGAGCGGAGCCGTTAGTGGCCGTGCGCGTTCCCGCATGTTCCCAGTGTTCTACTATAAATGGCGCCAACCAGACTGCCTCCTTCCTGTCCCGCATCGCCGTAACCGTATTGTAGTAGGCCAAATTCCCGGTCGTAATAAAGGAGTCACATATGCCGCTGTTACAGAACCGTGTCGCGCTCGTTACCGGTGCCGGCAGCGGCATCGGACAGGGGGTCGCTCTCCGCTTCGCCCAGGAAGGCGCTCGGCTCGCTCTGTTCGATATCCGGCAGGCAAGCCTCGATGAGACGGCCGATAAGCTGAAAGAAACGGGCGCGGACTTCGAATGCTTCTCCGGCGACGTATCGTTGACCGAGGACGTCGCCCGCTTCTTCGACGGCGCCGTCAAGCGCTTCGGCCGCATCGATATCTGCGTCAATAACGCCGGCATTGGCAACCCGCCGCTGCCGCTCGTCCAGATGACCGATGAAGGCTTCGACCGCACGATCGCCGTGAACCTGCGCGGGGTTTTCCTGTGCATGCGCGCCGCCGGGCGCCAGATGATCGCCCAGGGTGGAGGTGGGCGCATCATCAGCGTCTCCTCGCAGGCCGGCAAGAGCGGGTTCGCGATGCTCGCCCCTTATTGCGCGACGAAGGCGGGCGTGATCCTGATGACGCGCGCCATGGCGAAGGAGGTTGGGCCGATGGGCATCACGGTGAATTGCGTCTGTCCGGGCACCATCGATACGCCGCTGCTTCGCGGTACTCTGGATCCGCTGCTCGCAGCGACCGGTCAGACACTGGAGGAGTGGGCGCTGAAGAACGGCCCGCCTATACCGCTGGGACGCATCGGCTACCCGGTGGATGTGGCCAAGCTGATCACCTTCCTCGCTTCCGACGAGGCCGACTACATGACGGGCCAGGCGATCAACATCTCCGGCGGCCAGGAGATGCACTGAGCGCCGAGTGCTTGGTCGCATGTCATTCTGAGCGACGTTTCCTGACAGTTGGACTATCCAATCTCCGCGAAGGAATCTTGTGGGGAGCCGCTGGGGACCCATGCTCGCCAGTGGAGGGTTCGCCAATCGAGCGCTTCTCTCCGCCCTACCCCACCGGGTGCCTTCGCCTCGAGATCTCCTCCCGCTACACGCTGGAGACGGCGCTCAGCAGGACATCAGATCGCCTCATCGGATAGCGTCTTTACCTCTCAGCCCTAGCGGCGGCTGCCGCCGGAGCGGGTGTTGGCCTCTATATCGGCGAGCACGCCGAGCAGATAACGCAGGCCGAAGAGGAATAGCGCACCGAGAGTCGCGCCGAACCCGATCACCGTGAGCAGCACGACCGATGTCGCGCTGGTGTCGGTGCAGGCGCGGATCGGGCCGGCTACGGGCACCTGCACAGTTGTGCAGGTCTCGCTGCCGATTGCCAGGAACGCGATAACGGCGAGCACCCAGCCACCTACGAAGACGATGACGGCCAGCGGCGCCAGCCAGCCCGCGAAATCGCGAATTGTCACGCCCCGAAACATAGGCGCGGGCAAGCGCGACTGTCAACAAAACGCTTGAAATTTTCGGCCACCCGTGTATAGTTGTCACAGAAAGCCTGCCCTACCGCCCCGGAGGAACGCCCCGTGCAATCGCCGCATCGTTGCCCCCACTGTGATCAACCGCTCGGTGTGTCCCACGACATGTGGGGTCCGTACTACCTCTGCGACGACTGCGGCTGGACGACGGAAGACGACCACAAGCTTGCCGCCGTCACGGCCGCTCGGCCCGCCGGATCTGCGCTGAGTTCCTCGGCGAGAACCTCCGCTCATGGGGAGCGCCCACTGGCATGACCGGCGGCGCGCGCTTCCTCCTCGGGGTCCTGTTGGGGCTTGGCCTTGGTTATGCGGGCTTCCTTTTGCTGCGCCGAGGGCCGCCGCGCCGCCGCCTGCGCCCCTACCTGGTGCGGGTGCCCGCTCGCGAAAGACAGTCGCCCGAGGAGCAGCAGGTCGCCTAGGCTCACTGCATTCGCAGCATAAG
>VBJS01000194.1 GCA_005880055.1 Chloroflexota bacterium
CAATGAGAAATGCTGCGCACCACGACACGCCGCCCATCACCGCCCAGAACCAGTCTGCACGTCGCTCGGACCGTCCCATTCGCTAGCTCTGAAACCGGGCCGTCGATCTCGCTAGCGGGGCTTCTTGTCGTCCGGCGAGGCGCCGTTGCCGCCCTGCTCGCCGGGCACCTTTCGGGCGCGGCCCTTCTTCCGCGCGCCGTCCTCCACGGTGGCGCCGGTGGGCAGTTCATCGACGCCGGAGAACTCGCGACGCATGTCGATCTCCGCCACGGCGGCCACGCGGTCTCCCCGCCTCACGTCCATCAGCGTAACGCCCTGCGTCGAGCGGCCCTGGAGCGAGATGTGCGCGACGGGGGTGCGCATCACGATCCCGTCCTCCGCGATCAACATCAGCTCGTGCTCGGCGTGCACCATGCGGGCGGCGATCAGCTCGCCCGTCTTCGGGTTCGTCTTGAAGGTGATCACGCCCTGGCCGCCGCGCCCCTGTAGCGGGTAATCGGAGACCGGCGTCCGCTTGCCGAAGCCGAACTCGCTCACGACGAGTAACGCCAGCCCTTCCTGCGCGATGTCCATGCCGACGACGCGGTCGCCGGACGCCAGGCGGATGCCGCGCACGCCGCCTGAGAGGCGGGAGGCGGAACGCAGCGTGCCGACGCGGAACTTGAGCGACTGCCCGCGCGCCGTCACGATGATCGCATCGTCCTCGTCTGCCGCCAGCTTCGCCGAGACAAGCTCGTCGGCGGCCTCCAGATCCATGGCGTTGAGGCCGTCGCGGCGTACGTTGGCGAAGCTTTTCAGCGGCGTCTTCTTCACCTCGCCCAGCTTCGTCGCCATCAGCATGTAGTCGCGCTCCAGCTCCGGCGGCATCCGCACGACGGCCGTCACGCGCTCCTTCTGGTCCAGCGTCAGCAGCTGGTGGATCGACTCTCCGCGGGCCTGGCGGCTCTCGTCGGTGATCTCGTACGTCTTCACCTGGAAGCAGCGGCCGCGGTCCGTGAAGAAGACCAGCTTGTCGTGCGTGTCGGCCACCAGCAGGTGCCTGACAGCGTCGTTCTCGCGCGTCTTCATGCCGATGATCCCGACGCCGCCCCGGCGCTGCGCCCGGTAGGTGCTGAGCGGCAGCCGCTTGATGTAGCCGCGCGAGGAGAGGGTAACCACGACCTCCTGGTGCGCGACGAGATCCTCTTCCGAGAAGTCTTCCGGCTGCTGGTCCATGATCAGCGTGCGGCGCTCGTCCCCGAACTTGTCCTTCAGGTCTTTGGCGTCGTCGCGGATGAGGAAGTCGATCTTGCGCGGGTTGCCGATCCTCCTGGATCTTCTCGCGCTCCAGGCGGGCCAGGCGGCGGAGTTGCATGTCCAGCACGGCCTGCGCCTGCCTGTCCGTCAGCTCGAAGGGGCGCGCCATCAACCGCGTCTTGGCCTCTTCGGCTGATGGCGAGCTGCGGATGCTCTGGATGACCCGGTCCAGCATGTCGATCGCCTTGAGCAACCCCTCCAGGACGTGCGCCCGCTCCTGGGCCTTCTCGAGATCGAACTCCGAGCGCCGGCGGATTACGTCCCGGCGGTGGTTGACGTATGAATCGAGGATCTTCTTGAGGCTGACGGTGCGCGGTTGACTATCGACCAGCGCCAGCATGTTCATGGCGAACGTGGACTGCATAGCGGTGTGCTTGTACAGCGCGCTCAGCACCTGCCGCGGCTGCGCCTCCCGCTTCAGCTCGATGACGATGCGCATGCCGTGGCGGTCCGACTCGTCGCGCAGGTCCGCGATGCCATCCATGCGCTTCGAGCGCACCAGGTCGGCGATCTTCTCGATGAGGGCGGCCTTGTTCGTCTGGTAAGGCAACTCGTTAACGATGATCTGGTGGCGGTTGCCCTTGGACATCTCTTCGATGTGCACACGGGCGCGGCAGACGACGCGGCCTTTGCCGTCGGCATAAGCAGTTCGGATGGCGTCTCGCACTTCGGTTGTCGGCCCCTGGCCGTCCGTCGCCGGCATGCGCACGCTTTCGTAGCGGAAGGCGACGCCGCCGGTGGGGAAGTCGGGCCCGTGCACAATGCCCGCCAGGTCCTCCATGCTGGCCTCCGGGTTATCGATCAAGAGGGCGATGGCGTCGCACAGCTCGCTCAGGTTGTGCGGCGGGATGTTCGTAGCCATGCCCACGGCAATCCCGGAAGCGCCGTTGGCGAGCAAGTTCGGCAGGCGTGCCGGCAGTACCACCGGCTGCTGGAGTGAATCATCGAAGTTAGGAACGAAATCGACGGTGTTCTTCTCAATGTCTGCCAGCAGCTCCATCGCTATGCGCGAGAAGCGCGCCTCCGTGTAGCGCATGGCGGCCGGTGGGTCGTTATCGATGGAGCCGAAGTTGCCCTGTCCGTCGACGAGGGGGTAACGCATCGTGAAGGGCTGCGCCAGACGGACAAGCGCCTCGTACACGGGGGCGTCGCCGTGCGGGTGGTACTTGCCCATCGTGTCGCCGACGATGCGCGCGCACTTTTTGTAAGCAGAGCCCGGCCCCAGGTTCATCTCGTTCATCGTGTGCAGGATGCGCCGCTGCACAGGCTTGAGGCCGTCGCGGATATCCGGCAGCGCCCGCTGGACGATCACGCTCATCGCGTAGTCCAGGTAGGAGGAGCGCATCTCCTCTTCGATCTTGATGGGGCGCACGTTGCCGATTGAGGATGGTTCTAGTGTCATGGGAACTCCCTGGTTATCACTTCCGCCCCGCTAACGGCCAAGACGCGCCAGCAGCCCGGCGGAGGGTCTCAGCGGTGAGGGGCTTCCGTTCGGAAAGACGGGCCCGCAGGCGGCCGCGGAAGCATGTTCTCACAACCTCATTATACCCGAAGAATCAGTTAACATGCACTAACAGTTTGCCCGCCTGTGGGTTCGTTCATGTCATCCTGAGCGGCCTATGATCTGCAAAGCGCCATCGGGGCCCGCCGCGAAGGATCTGGCGGGGCCAACGGCGGTGAACCACGCCCGGTTCGCCGGCGATTGACAGTCGCTGCGAGGCGACTTATTCTAAACGCAGACCCTCACCGGGGGGGTGCGGGTAGAACAAAACCACGATTTTGCCAAACAAACTCCGGAGGCTTATATGATCGACCAGACTAAGGCCGATGTCCTCAAGCGGCTCAGCTTCATAGAAGGCCACCTGCAGGGCATCCGCCGCATGGTGGAGCAGGACAAGTACTGCGTGGACGTGCTCAAGCAGACGTTTGCCGTGCGGCGCGCCATCGAGAAGATGGAGGCGCTGATGCTGGAGGGCCACCTCCAGACATGCGTCGTGGACGGCATCAAGGGCGGCCGCGAGGAAGCTGTCGTCGAGGAGCTCGTTGGCCTCTATGAGCTGTCCAACAAATAGGAGGCGAGTGCCGATGCCGAACCATTCTGCAGGCGTAGAACAAGCGCCGAAGACGGAGGGCCGGACGATCCGGTGGTGGGCCCGTTTCTACGATACGGCAAGCTGGCTGATGTCTTTTGGGCAGGACGCCAGGACGAACCGCGAAATCGTCGCGCGGGCAGGTATAAAGCCGGGCGACCGGGTGCTGGACGTCGGCTGCGGAACGGGCGCGCAGGCGATCCCGTCGGCGATGATTGCCGGCGCCGGAAATGTAACGGGGATCGATCCTTCGCCGGAGATGATCGACGTAGCCCGCAGGAAGGCCGCAAAGAAGCGGGTGGAAGTCGACTTTCGGCTGGCCGCCATCGAGGAACTACCGTTCGAAGACGCGTCGTTTGATGTGGTATTGAGCAGCTTCATGCTGCACCACCTGCCCGAAGATGTCACCCGTGCGGGTTTCGCGCAAATCCGGAGAGTGCTGAAGCCCGGCGGACGCTTTCTCGCAGCGGACCTCGTATCTGGGCGGTCGCTTGTCGGCCGCGTCATCGGCTTTTTCGGGCACGCGCACAAGTTGAAGAGCCTGGACGCGATCAAGGCCGCGCTGAGCGAGACGGGTTTCGAAGCGGTGGAGGAGCTGCCGTCGAGCCAGGGCCACCTGTTCTTCTTGATCGCTAAGAAGCCTGCATAGGAGAGTAGCGATGTCTGAAATCCTGATTGACGCCTTCAAGCACCACCTCTGGGCCAACCTCGCGCTCCTCGATGCCTGCGAGGGACTTTCCGATCAAGTGCTCGATGCGAGCGCCGTAGGCACTTACGGCTCAATTCGCGATACACTGGCGCATCTCTTCGCGGCGGAGCAGCGCTACTTGCTGCACATGGCGGGCCGCGGCCAAGAGACAGGACCGCTGGCGGAAGGCAGCTTTCCGGGCGTGGAGGAGCTGAAGAATCACGCCGCGCGAAACGGTGAGGCGCTGATCGGCCTCGCCGGCGAAGCGAGAGAAGTATGCCGTCCCCATCTCTGTCTTCTTCGCGCAGGCCATCAACCATGCCACCGAGCACCGGGCGCACGTTTGCACGGTGCTCACCCAGCAGGGAATCGAGCCGCCGGTGCTCGATCTCTGGACCTGGCTTCGGAGCGGAATGCCGCGAACGTCCGAGGGCGGCCGGTGACGCAGGCGAAAGAACGCAAAGAGCTGACCTTGCCTGTCGCCGGGATGACCTGCGCCGCCTGCGTGCGCCGCGTGGAGAAGGCGCTCACGTCGATCCCCGGCGTGGAAGGGGCGACGGTGAACCTCGGCGCCGGCAAAGCGGGCGTGACCTACGACCCGCGCGCCTGCGGGCCGGACGAGATGCAGAAGAGCATCGAGGAGATCGGCTACCAGGTACCGTTGGCGTCGATGGAGCTGCTGGTGCTCGGCATGACGCCGGGGCACTGCGACATCATCATCGGCGGCGCGCTACGCAACATGCCGGGCGTGAAGTCTGTGGTCATCAACCCAGCGACGGACACTGTCTCGGTTCAGTTCCTCGATTCGCTCGTGTCCGGGTGGAAAATCAAGAAGACGATTCGGTCCCTCGGCTATGAAGTCCACGACAAGGGCGAGGGACAGGACTCCGCAGACCGTGAGCGCCACCTCCGGAGCCAGGAGATCCGCCGGCAACTGACCAACCTGCTGATCGCCTGGCCTTTGGCTGCCATCGTGATGCTGGGCACCTTCAGCGATTACGAGCCGCTCAATGGCATCGTTCCCTCCTTCCTCGGCGAGAAGCTGGTGCTGTTTGCCCTCACCACCCCGCTCGTCCTGGGACCGGGCCGGCAGTTCTTCGTCCACTCCTGGAACGGCCTGCGTCGCGGCGTGACGGACATGAACCTGCTCTACGCCACCGGCATCGGCGCCGCTTACTTGATAGCCGTCATCAACACCTTCTTCCCGGACGCCGGCTTCGGCGGCGAGCGAGCGACGTTCTACGAGGCGGCAGCGCTGCTGGTAGCCTTCATCGTCCTCGGGCGCTACCTGGAGGCGGTCACGCGCGGCCGCACTTCCGCCGCTATCCGCAAGCTGATGGACCTGCAACCGAAGCGGGCCCGTGTATTGCGGGACGGCGTGGAGCATGTTCTCCCCGCGGACGAGGTCGAGCCGGACGACATCATCGCAGTGCGGCCGGGCGAGAGCATCGCCGTGGACGGCGTGGTACTGGACGGCTACTCCGCGCTGGACGAGTCGATGCTCACGGGCGAGAGCATTCACGTTGAGAAGAAGGCCGGCGATGCCGTGACGGCCGGGACGATCAACAAGACGGGGGCCTTCACTTTCCGCGCGACCAGGGTTGGCGCCGAGACGGCGCTGGCCCAGATCATAAAGCTGGTGGAGGATGCGCAGACAACCAAGGCGCCCATCCAAGCGCTGGCCGACAGAGTGGCGGGTCACTTCATACTCGGCGTCCACGCGCTGGCGCTGGCTGTGTTCCTCTTCTGGTTCTTCGCCGGCTACGACCTCTTCTTCGACGCCAGCACGCGGCTGCTTCTGACCCCATACGAGCTGAAGGACCTGGAAGTATTCGGCTTCGCGCTGCTGGTTTCCGTGACTGTGCTCGTCATCTCCTGCCCCTGCGCCGTGGGCCTTGCCACGCCCGCAGCGATGATGGCGGGCACCGGCAAGGCGGCGGAGTTCGGAATTCTGTTCAAGGGAGCGGATGCCGTCGAGGCGGCAGCCGGCATCCAGGTCGTGGTGCTGGACAAGACAGGCACTCTCACCAAGGGCGAACCCTCCCTGACCGATGTAATCTCAGGCAGCGGAGGCGACGAAGAATTGCTTCACCTGGCGGCGTCCGTGGAAGCCCGCTCCGAGCACCCGCTCGGGGAAGCCATCGTGCGCGGGGCGGCTGAACGGGGTATCCAGCCAGCGGCTGTCCAGGTATTCAACTCAATACCGGGCCAGGGCCTCGAAGCCGAAGTTGACGGGCGGCAGGTCATCCTCGGCAACCAGCGCTTGATGGAAGAGCGGGGAGTGAACATCCGCGCGTTCCTTGACGAGGCCGGGCGGCTTGAGGCGGACGGCAAAAGCGTGGTGCTCCTCGCGACCGGTGGCAGTGCTTTGGGGTTGCTGGCCGTGGCAGACACCGTTAAGGAGACGTCCGCTGAGGCGGTACGCGAGCTGAAGCAGCTCGGCCTCGAAGTCGCCATGATTACCGGCGATAACCGGCGGACGGCAGACGCCATCGCCGGCCGCCTCGGGATCGAGCGCGTCCTCGCTGAGGTGCTGCCGGGCGACAAGGCGGCTGAGGTGCGGCGGCTCCAGGAAAACGGCCGCCGCGTCGCCATGGTCGGGGACGGCGTCAACGACGCCCCGGCGCTGGCCCAGGCGGACGTGGGGATCGCCATCGGCTCCGGCACGGACGTTGCCAAGGAGGCCGGCCGGGTGGTCCTCATCCGCGACGACGTGCTGGATGTGGTGGCGGCGGTACAGGTGGCCCGCCAGACGATCCGGCTGGTGAAGCAGAACCTGCTTTGGGCGTTCGGCTACAACGCGGCGGCAATCCCGTTGGCGGCCGGGGTCCTCTACCCCTTCTTCTCGCAGATCGTAAGCCCGGAGCTGGCGGCGCTGCTGATGGCGACGAGCAGCTTCTCGGTGACGATGAACACGCTGCGCATGCGCGATTACCGCCCTCCGGTGAAGCGCGGGCCGCCCAGCAGCTCGCCGGAGCCGGCCCGGCCGCAGCCTGCCCCTGCGCTGGAGGCCGGCGGATGAAGCTGCAGGCGAAGGACGCCGGCCTGTTGAGCACGGTCGCCTATACGGCCGGCTCGCTGCTCGCTGCCCTGATCTTCTTGCTCGCCACAGTCCTCACCGGCGACTACGGCTGGGTCTCACGGATCGGCGGCGCGGTTTGGATATTCGCTCTTTCGATGATCATTCTGATGCCTACGGTCACGCCGCTGGTGCGCGGGCGCCTGGAGCCGGGGTACCAGCCGCCGCCCGCGGAGGAACACACGAGGCATTGAACTGCCAGATATCGTGTGTAGGGTTGAGCAACTATCATTTTCACGGAGTTACCCCCTCTACAGCCGGTGGTTGATACTGCTTACCTGTCTGAGTTGCTCAACCCCTACGGATGCGCGTAAACCGCGGCGCGCCTAATACCAGTCAGGGCAGTACGGGGGATAAGTGACCGAGAAGGCTTCCGCCATCGCTGTCAGCGCTTCCGGGCGGTTCACCTTCATCCAGCCGTTTAACGCTAACATTTCGGGCGTGCGATAGCCGGTAAAGATCGGCGCCAGCGCGTTCGCGCTCAGTTCAACGTCCGCCTCGCCGTCGGCGCGCTCGGCGTTCATCCGTCCGTCTACCGCCTCGATACGCCAGGTGCCGGCATTCCACGGGGCTGAAGGATCGTCGATCCGTAGCGTGAAGGAGACCAGCCGCTCGCCGGCGTAGGGGCGCATGCCGACGGCGCGCTCCAGATCAACAAGCCTGAGCATCGGTCCTTCGGCTAGCTCCGCCTGCACTCTACGTGGATCTTCCACCAGGTCCCGGAAAGAGTCTTCC
>VBJS01000195.1 GCA_005880055.1 Chloroflexota bacterium
GTCTGTTCGCCATCCCGAATTGCGGCAAGGGCCAGCCGATGCAGACCAAGCGCATGTCCAACGGCGGCCCCACGATGCGCAGCCGCGCTCGGCTCACCGGGCGTTGACCCCAGGGAACACAGAAGACACAGAGATGCCAGGAGAACACGGACAACATCTTTCTGGCTTCCATGTTCTTTGTATGGTTCTGTGAGCTCTGTGTCCGTGCGCGGGAAGAAGTGGGAGGACGCCAAGGCCGGCTCGACTGGTATCGAGCAGGTTGTGTACCTCTCCAACCTGATCGGCGCGGACCTCTCGCTGGTGCAGCCGGGGGGCGGCAACACGTCGGTCAAGCTTGAGGAAGAGGATCTGTTCGGCTGCCGCGTGCTGTCGCTAGTCGTGAAGGGTAGCGGCACCGACCTACGGACAATCGATGCCGGTGGGTTTACTCACCTCTACACCGACCGCCTCGCCGTGCTGAAGCAAAAGGATGCGATCAGTGACGAACAGATGATGCACCTGATGCGAGTCTGCATGATATTGCCAGACGCCGACCCGCTGCCGAGCGTAGAGACGCCGCTGCACTCACTGCTCCCGCAACGTTTTGTCGCCCACACGCACGATGTGGCGACGCTTTCACTGACGGACACGCCTTCAGCGGCGGAGCATGTCCGGCGGGTGTATTCGGATGACGTGGCGTTCCTGGAGTACGCCCGGCCGGGGGTGCCGCTGGCGAAGCGGCTGGCGGAACGGTTCCCAGATGGGCCACCGCCAGGGGCGAAGGCACTGGTTATGGAAAAGCACGGCCTGGCCGTCTGGGGGGAGACCGCGCGTGAGTGCTACGAGACGCTCGGTGTGGTGATCCGAAAAGCCGAGGAGTACGTCGCGGAGCGGGCGCGCGGCAAACGAGTATTCGGACGAGAAGCGACGATTAGGGGGCAAGCGTCCCCCCGACAAGATGGCGAGCGGCGAGACGTCGCGGCGGCGATTCTGCCGGCGATCCGTGGTGAATTGATGCGCGGCGGATGGCGGTGCGTGCTGCACCTGGACGATTCCCCCGAGATGGTAGCGGCCATATCGGATGAAGGGTTCGCGGAGGTTGCCGCGCGAGGCGTGATGACGCCGGAGCACATCCTGCGGGCGGGCATGCGGCCGCTGGTTGTGCCGCTTCGCATGGCCGACGCCGTAGCCGTAGGGGCGAAGCACTCAGAAATATCTTCGACCGCAGATTCGCATCCCGCCAGTCAAACCACGTCGGATTCAAAGGATGAGCCGGGTGCCTCGCCCCTACAACGGTCGGTGCGAGATTCCATCCGCGAATTCGGAAAAACCTACACAGCGTACGCCGACCGCCACGGCGTTCAGCCTATCCCAGATTACCCGAAGACAATCGTCATCCCCGGCGCCGGCATCGTATTCGCTGGGAAGGACCGGCGGGACGCTATGATCGCGGCCGACTGCTACCGGGCAACGATGCAAGTGATGGCGAGTGCTGAGGCGGTAGAGCGCTTCGAATTCTTGAGCGAGACGGACGCCTGCGAGATGGAATACTGGCCGCTGGAGCGCCGCAAGATCGAGGAGAGCGAGAAGACCCGCGGAGACCTGGAGGGGAAGGTTGCGCTGGTGATCGGGGCGGCGAGCGGTATCGGGCGGGCGGCGGCGCTGCGGTTTGCGGAGGAGGGGGCGCACATCGCGGCGTGCGACCTAGACCACGAGGGCGCCGCAGCGGTTGCGGCGGCGATCAACGGCCGCACGGCGGAGCGGGCGGTGGGCCTGGTGCTGGACGTATCGCACTCAAAGAGCATGGAGACGGCCGTGCGGGAAGCGGTGCTGCACTTTGGCGGCATCGACGTTATGTTCTACTCCGCCGGGGTAGCGCCGCAGCTACAGTCAGTCACAGAGATGACGGACGACGAGGTGGAGCAACAGCTGGCGGTGCACTACCGCGGCGCCGTGGCGGCCACGCGCGAAGTGTCGAAGGCGATGCTGACGCAGGGCACCGGCGGCCGGCTGGTGTATAACACCTCGAAGGCCGCGTTTGCGCCCGGCGAGGGGGCGGCGGCTTACGGCGCCTCGAAGGCGGCACTGGTGCACTACGTCAGGAACGTCGCGAACGAGCTGGGACGCCACGGCATCACCGCCAATTACATCAATGCAGACGCCGTGGACACCCCGCTCTTCCGCTCACTTCTTGCGCAGCGGGCGAAAGCGGCTGGCCTGAGTGAGAAGGAGATGCTTGCGCGATATGCCGAGCGAAGCGCACTGCGCGAGGCGCTCGTGCCCGCAGAGGCGGTGGCGGACGCGGCGCTCTGGCTGGCGTCCGACCGCTCGGCGCACACGACCGGCTGCGTGATCACCGTGGGCGGGGGAGCGGAAGGCATGCCGCGATGACAAGCGCTGGATCGGCCGGCGAAATGGATTACCATAACTATTACGACCTCGAATCGTATCTTTTCCGGACGGTCGGTCCCCGCTTTCGTGACAGTGGACAGCTCTCGGCGCTGGACTTCTTTTGCATAGTCATTTGGAAAGCGAATCGGGCAAAATCCAGGATAGCCGCGAGGCTTCTGAGGAGGGGTCATCCCAACCTTCACGAGGCTGTCTTTGAACTGACAAGAGGCATTGCGAAACAGGGCACACCCACGGACAAGCTGCGCTACCTCCTGGAAGATTGGCGTTTTCGGCTGCCAATGGCCTCCGCCATCTTGACGGTGCTGTACCCGGACGAGTTCACCATCTACGATACGCGGGTCTGCGCCCTGTTGGGTGAGTTCGCGAACCTGGGATCGATCAATAGCTTTGAGCGTCTGTGGCGTGGCTACAAAGGCTTCATCGAGAAGGTACGGCAACAGGCGCCCGACAAGTCGCAGCTGAGAGACAAAGACCGTTACCTTTGGGGAAAGTCCTTTTACGAACAACTGGCTGCGGACATCGAAAGACGATTTAGTGACAATGAGCTTGGAGTTAAACAATGATCCCACTCTCCCAACTGAAGCGCGCCGTTGAAGAAGGCCTGGCCTTTCTGCGCCAGCAAAATGACATCGAGGAGGCCGAGGTATACGTCGCCTCCAACGGGATTCTGCTGACGCGGCTGAATTACACGTCGCATATTCCCTGCAACGGGGTCGAGGAGCCGAAGTCCGTCGAGAATTACGGGGTCGGCGTGCAGGCGGTGTTCCGCTCGGGCGACTCCGAACTGCGCAAAGTGGGGTTCGGCTCGGAGACGTCGGACATCTCGCTGGAGGGGCGCAAAGGTGCAGTGGGCGACCCGGAATTCGTCGGCCTGGCCCGGCCGACGGGCGAACAGCGGAAGTTGGTCGATTACCACGATCCCAATCTCATGGAGATGAAGGACGAGAACCTGGTCGACTCCGGGTGGCGGGTGATCAACGGGGCGTTGCGGGTGTTCCAGGCATCAGAGTCGCTGGGGACGCTCGTCGAGCGGCCCGAGCAGATGCCGGACCTCGGCCTCATTGTCGGCGGCGACGTCACGGTATTGCAGGAACGGGTCGCCATTGCCTCGTACGCCATACCCGACGTGCAGACGGACGAATCCAGCGCGATCATGTCCTTCATTACATCAATGGTCGAGCGGGAGGAGTCGAAGGGCAGCGGCTTCGGGGCCTCGACGACGCTGGCCGGGTTCACCGAGGAGCCGGGCCGGGAAGCGGCGCAAGCGGCCATCGCCGGGATCGGCGGCGTGCGGCTGCCGACGGGCGATTACCGGG
>VBJS01000191.1 GCA_005880055.1 Chloroflexota bacterium
TCGAAGACATCGTTCCGCCTGCTAACGAACCGCCAGACGGTCGCGAGCGACGAGGCGGCCGGGGCCGACGGTGCGAAGAGCCTCCCGAGCCAAATCCAAGTCATGCAGACGTGGGACGGGACCGACCACACCAAGCACATCGTCGCCGACGGGATGTACGACTACCAGGTGCAGGCCAAACTGATGTTGCCGGGGAAGAACGGTCCTCTCTTACGGGAAGCCTCGCTAAAGAAACGGGGAAAATTCGAGGTCAGGACGCGCTGAGCGAATTGATACGGTGGGCGAGGCAGGCGGCTCCGTATCCGTTATCAATGTTGACGACCGCCACACCGGCGGCGCAGGAATTGAGCATGGCCAGCAGCGCCGAAAGCCCGCCGAAGCTGGCCCCGTAGCCGCGGCTCGTCGGCACGGCGATCACCGGCTGGCCAAACATCCCGCCCACGACGCTCGGCAGAGCCCCATCCATGCCGGCGACCACGACCAGCACCTTCGCTGTCTCCAAGAGCTCGTAGCGGTCCAGCAACCGGTGCAGCCCAGCCACGCCGACGTCGTAGAGCGTCGTCACGCGGTTGCCCAGCACCTGCGCCGTCACGCGCGCCTCCTCGGCCACCGACACATCCGCCGTGCCGGCCGTCATGATCACGACGTGGCCCGTGCCGCGCAGCGCGCGGGTGCCCCAGCCTTTCGGCGGCGCGAGCACGACCGTCCGCCCCAGTGGCTCGTAGCGGGCGCGGCGGTCCAGCCGCTGCAGGGCGCGCGCCACGGCCGGCTCGACCCGCGTGGCCAGCACCGGATGATGGTTGGACAGCAGCCGGCGGGCGATCGCGACCACCTGGCCGACCGTCTTCCCCTCGCAGAAGATCGCCTCCGCCATCCCCTGCCGGAAGACGCGATGGTGGTCCACCGCGGCGAACCCGAGGTTCTCGTAGGGCAGCGTCTTCAGGCGTCGCGTGGCTGCCTTGACGTTGAGCCGACCAGCCTGCACCTGCGCCAGGAGCCGCTGGATGCGATCCGCCGTCATGGTTGATCGAACTCGGAGCGCGCGGCCCGCTCCATCAGGTCCGTCACGGCGCGGCGAGTATCCTTGCCCTCGAAGAGCACCGCGCACACCTCCCGGACGATAGGCATCTCCACCCCATGGCGCTCGGCGAGGGCCTTCGCCGCCTTGGCGGTGCCGATCCCTTCCGCCACGGTGCGCGTTCCGGCAAGAATGTCAGCGAGCTTTTTCCCCTGTCCGAGCTGGACCCCCACCGACCGGTTCCGGCTGAGCCCTCCGGTGCAGGTGAGAACGAGGTCGCCGATCCCCGAGAGACCCGCGAAGGTGCGAGCATCGGCGCCCATCGCCGCGCCGAGGCGGACCATCTCGGCGAGTCCCCGCGTGATGAGCGCGGCGCGCGTGTTGTGCCCGAGCCCGAGCCCGTCCACCACGCCCGCCGCCAGCGCGATCACGTTCTTCAACGCGCCGCCGAGCTGGACTCCGATCCGATCCTCGCTCAGGTACACGCGGAACGTGGGCGTCATCAACAAGCGCTGCAGGGCTTCCGCCGGCGCGCCCGGCGGTCCGGCCAGCGCGACCGCCGTAGGGAGGCGCCGGCACACTTCCACGGCGAAACTCGGGCCGGAGAGCGCGAACACCGGCCCGCGGCGCGCCGGAAGCGTCTCTTCGAGCACCTCCGAGATGAGCCGGAGCTTCTCCGGCTCGATGCCCTTGGTCGCGGTGACAAGCGGCACGCCGGTCCGAAGGTGGGGCGCCAGTGAAGCCGCGACCTTGGCGGTGGCATGGGACGGCACGACCAAGACGATCAGGGTGACGCCATCGACCGCTTCCGCAAGCGACGTGGTGGGCTCCAACGCGGCCGGCAGCGAGACCCCGGGCAGAAAGAGCTTGTTCTCGTGATCGGCCACGATCCCGGACGCCACTTCGGGCTCGAACGCCCAGAGCCGGACCTGCTCGCCCTTCCCGGCCAGGAGCCAAGCCAGAGCGGTCCCCCAGGCGCCCGCGCCGATCACCGCGATCGGCGCGCTCATTTCAGGATGTCCTGGAGCACCGCGCGCAGGTCGTCCTTCAGCGTGAACTCCTTGGACGTCTCGATTCGCTCCGGGACCAGCAGGTGCGCATGGAAGGACACATGCCCTATGGGCAGGGACTCCTGTTGGTGGACCACGCCCTCAGCCACGGCATCCGCCTTCTCCGGGAGGATCAGCTCGATCTTCTCGACCTCCGGCACGATGCTCGAGCTGTCGAACTTGCCGTACGCCTTGACGATGTCCTGGATGATCGCCACGATGTCCTCGTTGGCCGAGTGGCCCTTCACCGCATTCGGCAGGACCTTCACCACGGTCTCCCCCGCCGCCGTGAGCTTCCAGGCCGCCGGGTCCAGGAACTTCTTGGCGCCGAGCGCCACGTAGTCGTCCTGCAGGTCTTTGCTGTAGCCGCCGTAGGCGTACCGGAAGAACCGGTAATGGAAGCCCTTGACCAGCCGGCCGTACAGCATCTGCAGTTCCGAGAGGAAGACGAGCTGCTGGAACTTGACATCTCCGTCGATGCCGTACGGCGCGGCGGTCTTGAGGAGGAACAATAAAAGGAGGCGGTCTATGACGGTCTCGGCGGGCGAACGCACGCCGGATTATGGCCACACCCCCGCAAGCCTTGTCAACGGCGTAGAGGGGCGGACCCGTGTATATGCCCACGTTCCGCGTGGCCACCCACAAGGGGGGCGCACACGTACATGCGCCCCTACTTGACGACCGCCAGAAGAATACGCTATTAAGAATCGTTCTCAATTAGCGGGGGTAGCCCATGAGACATGCCAAGGAGCTGGGGGTCCTGCGGGAGCACCTCGCCAAGCACAGGCTGAAGGTCACCAAGCAGCGGGAGATCATCCTGGACGCCTTTCTCCGCAACGAGCACATCACGGCCGAACAGCTCTACCGGATGCTGGGGCGCCACAAGCCGCACATCGGCCTGGCGACCATTTACCGGACCCTGAATCTCCTGTGCGAATCCGGCATCGCCCAGGAGCGCCACTTCGGCTCGCAGACCCATTACGACAACGTGGTCAACAAGCGCCACCACGACCACATGATCTGCACCCATTGCGGGGCGATCATCGAGTTCGAGAACTGCGACATCGAGCATTTACAGGAAGAAGTCGCCCGGCGGCACGGGTTCACCATCACCACGCACAAGCTAGAGCTCTACGGTCTCTGCAGCAAGTGCAAGAATTAAGGGGTATTTATTATGGATTGCCAATTCAGATTAGGTGTCAATTTTACTTTCAGAATGGCCGTGCTGTCTGGCGTCCTCACAGCCGGCCTGGCTGGCCTGTTGCCCTCATTGCCTGCCGACGCGGCCGACCGGCTGGTGATCTATTCGGGCCGCAAGGAGAAGGCGATCAAGCCGGTCGTGGACGCGTTCACGCGATCAAGCCGGTCGTGGACGCGTTCACGCAGCAGACCGGCATCCAGGTGGACCTGAAAGTCGGCAAGACCTCTGGCCTCGCCAACGAGATCCGCATGGAGAAGGCCCGCCCGCTCGGCGATCTCTACATCTCCACGGAAAGCGGGATCGTGGAGATCTTGACCAAGGATGGCCTGTTGGACCCGTACCAGTCAGCCGCAACCAAGGCTGTGCCCGCTGACTTCCGGAGCGTGGCGGGCACATGGACCGGGATCTCCGGCCGGGCGCGGATCATTCTCTACAACACGAACCTGGTCCCCGAGAAGGACGTGCCCACGTCGATCTTTGATCTGACCAACCCCAAGTGGAAAGGGAAGCTCGCCATCGCCGGAACCCGCGAGCGGACGACGCTGGCGTGGGCCACCGCGCTCGTCGCACTCAAAGGGGAGGCGTTCACCCGCGACTACCTCAAGGGCCTGCACGCGAACGACCTCAAGATCCTGACGGACAACACCGAGGTCTGGCAGGGCGTGGGGCGCGGCGAGTTCGCGATCGGCCTGACTAACTCGCCCAACTACTACCTGGCGCGACAGAACAACCTGCCCGTGGGCGTGGTGTACCCGGACCAGGACAAGGGCGCGTTCGGCACGCCGATCAATCCCAACGCCGTTGCTGTGATCAAAGGCGCCGCCAATCCGGAGGCCGCCCGTAAGTTCATTGACTTTGTCCTGTCACCAGCAGCACAGCGGATTCTTGCCACGCAGGACTATGAGATTCCCCTCGTCGCCGGTGTGAACTCGAGCGCGGCGCTCCCGCTCCAATCCATCAAGCGCACCGCTGTCAAGGCCCAGCAGTTGGCCGACCTGGAAGAAGCGACGCTCACGCTGCTGACCTCGCTGAATCCGAACTGGTGAGATGACGCAGGCCGGCCCCCTCACTCTCACACCCTCGGCGCCGCTCGCCCCGGCGTCCGGCTGGCTTGCTCAGATCCGCACCTTCGTGCTGCTGGCCGGCGTGGGCCTGCTGGTTTTGCCCCCGCTGCTCTACCTGGCCGCCGCGGCCCTGAAGGCCGGCGAACTCGGCGCCGTCACGATCGGC
>VBJS01000067.1:0-1787 GCA_005880055.1 Chloroflexota bacterium
TGGTGTTCGTGTCCGGCGCCGGGCCGGGCGGGCCGGACGGGTTTATCACCGGCAAGGTCGGTCTCGACGTGGACGTGGAGCGCGCACAGGAGGCGGCGCGGCTGTGCGTCCTCTCCTGCCTCAGCGCGCTGCAGGAGGAGCTGGGCGAGCTGGACCGGGTCGCCCGTATCGTCAAGCTGCTGGGGTTCGTGAACAGCGCGCCGGGGTTCACTCAGCAGCACGTGGTTATGGACGGGGCATCGGCTCTGCTGGTATCTTTGTTCGGTGATAGAGGGGTACATGCCAGAAGCTCCATCGGCGTCGCCGAACTGCCGTTCAACATCGCAGTCGAGGTCGAGCTTATCGCTGAAGCGGCTCCCGCTTAGCGATTGGAGTCGCGCCCGATGAGCCGCAAGACGGCCGATGTCTTCTCGCAGTTCGAGCACATCCGGGAGCGCATGGAGCAGGCATACCGCCAGGTGCTGGGCGGCCCCGGCAGCCCCGGCTTCTCCTCGCCCTACATGGAGCCGGCGGCCGATGTCTACGAGACGGACGGCGAAGTGGTGGTGACCGTCGAGATCGCCGGCATCTCCGGCGAGGAGATCGAGCTGGAGGTCGAAGGCAGGAGCCTGCTTATCCAGGGCGTGCGCCGGCCCCTGGGCGGCCGCCCCAGCCGTGTCTACAGCCAAATGGAGATCACGCACGGCCCCTTCCGCCGCGAGCTGCTGCTGCCCGCAGACGTGGATGCGGAGCAGGCGCAGGCGGCGTACAAGGACGGCATCCTGGAAGTGTGCCTGCCGAAGACGGCGCCCAGCCTCAACCGCCACCTGAGGATTGTCGCCCGTTAGCATGACGTCTTCCCATCCGCCCCGGCGGACGGCGGTTAGATGAACGAAATCCAGGCAGACCCGCCGGACGCCGCCACGGGCGATACCGCCGGCCCGCGTCCAGAATCTCCGAGTCCGCGTCCACCGATCCCCGAAACCCTGCCGATCATCCTCAGCGCGGCCACCGTGATGTACCCACAGCAGCTGATCCCGGTCCTCGCTACCGAGCCGCGCGACATCCAGGCGATCGACCAGGCGGCCACATCGGAGGCGAAGATCGTCGGCGTATTCGCGCAGCGTCCTTCCGGGGAAGGACGCCATGACGGCGCCCCCTACGAAGTGGGCACCGCCGCGACGATGGTGCGTATGGCCAAAGGCCCGGACGGCAGCGCCCACGCCATCCTCCAGGGCGTCGCCCGCATCCGCCTCCTCAGCATCGAGCAGGAGGACCCCTGGGTGGCCGGCCGCGTCGAGGAGCTACAGGAGACCACGGACGAGAACCTGGAGCTGGAGGCGCTGATGCGGGACGTCTCGAACAGCTTTCAGCGCGTCGTCACCCTGTCTGAGACGATGCCCAACGAGCTCGGCTCCGCCGTCGCCAACGTCAGCGATGCCTCCGCCCTGGCCGATTTCGTCGCCGCCAACCTCCAGATCAAGACCGAGGACCGCTACGCCGTCCTCCAGGAGGTGGACGTTAAGAAGCGCCTGGCCCGCGTACGGGAGCTGGTATCGCACGAGGTTGAGGTGCTGGAGGTGCAGTCGGAGATCCAGGGCGAGGTGCGCGGCGAGCTGGAGAAGCGCCAGCGAGAGTTCATCCTCCGCGAGCAGCTGAAGGCGATCCAGAAGGAGCTGGGCGAGGGCGACATAACGCCGGAGCTGTCGGAGCTCAAGCAGCGGCTGGACGAAGCGGCGCTGCCGGAGGCTGCCCGCAAGGAAGCCGACCGCGAGCTGCAGCGACTGGTGAGCATACCTACGATGTCG
>VBJS01000067.1:1891-15439 GCA_005880055.1 Chloroflexota bacterium
AGGACCACTACGGGCTGGACAAGGTGAAGCGGCGCATCCTGGATTTCCTCGCCGTCATCAAGCTGAAGGGCGGCGAGACCCGCGGCCCCATCCTCTGCTTTGTCGGCCCGCCCGGCACCGGCAAGACGTCGCTGGGCCAGTCCATCGGCCGCGCCCTCGGCCGCAAGTTCATCCGCATGTCGCTGGGCGGCGTGCGGGACGAGGCGGAGATCCGCGGCCACCGCCGCACCTATGTGGGGGCGATGCCCGGCCGCATCATCCAGGAGATGAAGCGCGGCGGGTCAAACAACCCGCTGATCATGCTCGACGAGGTCGATAAGCTGGGGACGGACTACCGCGGCGACCCTGCCTCAGCACTCCTGGAGGTGCTGGACCCCGCTCAGAACTTCTCGTTCACGGACCACTACCTGGATGTGGCGTTCGACCTTTCGCGCGTCTTCTTCATCGCGACGGCAAACGTGCAGGACACGATCCCCGGCCCTCTGCGAGACCGCATGGAGATCATCGAGCTTCCCGGCTACACGGAGCACGAAAAGCTGGAGATCGCCCGCCGCTACCTGCTGGCCCGGCAGAAGCAGGAGAACGGCATCCCCGAAGACTCCCTGCGGCTCTCCGACGGCGGCATCCGCGAGATCATCCGCTCGTACACACGCGAGGCCGGGGTGCGCAACCTGGAGCGCGAGCTGGGCAGCGTATGCCGGGGGATCGCGCGCAAGATCGCCAGGGGTGAGACGGAGACAACCGTCGTCGGCGAGGAGAATATCGCTGATTTCCTGGGCCCGATCCGATTCCGCTGGGAGCTGGCCTCCGAGGAAGACGAGGTGGGTGTCGCCACCGGCCTGGCGGCGACGGCCGTGGGCGGCGACGTCCTGTTTGTGGAAGCGGCGACGGTGCCTGGGAAGGGGCGTCTCATCCTGACCGGCAAGCTGGGCGACGTAATGCAGGAATCGGCTCAGGCGGCGCTCACTTATGCCCGCTCGCGCGCCCTCACCCTGGATATCGCGCCCGCCTTCTTCGATAAGAACGACCTGCACGTCCACGTGCCCGCCGGTGCCATCCCCAAGGACGGGCCTTCGGCGGGCGTTACGATGGCCACCGCTCTGGTCTCCGCCATGACGCGCCGCCGCGTGCGCAAAGACGTGGCGATGACGGGTGAGATCACGCTGCGAGGCAAGGTGCTGCCGGTTGGCGCCATCCGCGATAAAGTGCTGGCCGCCCACCGGGCCGGTAGCCGCAGCGTCATCATTCCTCGCGACAACGAGAACGACCTGATCGATGTGCCCGAGGAGGTCCGCCGCGATCTCTCAGTCCTCCTGGTCGAACACGTGGACGAGGTACTCAAAGCAGCGCTGCACTCCGAAAAGACCGCCGAAGCCCCCAGGCTGGAGCCGGCAACGAGCGCGAATTAGCCAGAGATTACTCAGCGCGAATTAACCGCAGATTTACGCAGAACCCCGCACCCCCCCGATTGTTGGCTTAGAGTGCGAATGATTGTTGTTAGCTTCGGCGGGCCGGTCTAGCCGCCGACACCTGTCACCTATACCTGATACCCTAACACCTGCGGCCGGTGTATAATCGGCGAAACTGGGGTGTGCACATGTCGACTGTTAATCTTCCTAAGCTGTTGCCCGGCCTGAGGCGCGGGTTCTGCGGCTGATGTCAGCGTGCGCTTCCTCGGCTGAAATCTGTTCGTTCTTGTAATCGCTGCAAAGGGGGGCAACATGGCGAAGAAGATGCTACTGACGTTTGTCCGCTACATCGGGCTCCCGGCCGTAGTCCTGGTGGCTCTAACGGTAGGCGGCGGCCTGGCGTCCGGTACCGGCGCCGCCGGTTCCTCGGGTGCTTACGGCTCTACGATCTTCGCGCTGCTCACGCAGCCTCAGTTTGACCCATTCGGGCCACCCCCGGAGTCGGCCGTTGAGGTGATAGACGGCAGCACGATGACGAAGCTGCAGACACTGCCCCTGGGGCAGCGGAAAGTCACCAGCCTGGCCGTATCTCCGGACGAAAGCCGGCTCTACGTTGCGGACCAGAACGCGGGGATCGTCATTTACGACACTGCTACCGGCTTTATCGTCGACACTGTGGCCCTCAGCTTCCCGTCGGACACCGTGATCTCGGCGGACGGCTCGCACCTCTACGCGACCGCCTCAAGCTCGATCGTCGCGATCGACACCAACACCCGGACGGTATCGGAAACCTACAGCACCGGCTCCGATCAGCCTCTCGGCATTGCCCTCTCGGCAGACGGCGCCGCCCTCGCCGCAGTCAGCACCAATGGTGGCTCCAACCCGGCCATGTTCCTGATGGACCCGGGCAACCTTGCCGGTGCGCTCCGGATACCTCTGAGCAACCCAGGCGAGCCGACCAACTGCGGGCTGTTGCCCGCCGATGTGGCATTCACGAACACCGGACGCGCGCTGCTCTGGGACGACAACTGCGATAACCTGTACCAGGTGGACGTGCCTGGCCACAGCCAGCTGACGAGCGCCACCATCCGAATGGGCCGTGATAGCGGCGCGGCCTACTCGGCAAATTCGCTGTTTTACAGCACATCGAGCAGCAGGGCGTACGCGCTGCCGCATGACAGCGGGCTGGCGGTGATGGACCCGGTTGGCGTCAGCGGCTCCTTCCTGGGCGGCTTCAGCGGGTTCGCGTTGCCCGACGCCTTGACGCCGAACGGCAAGAGCCTCTTCGTATCCGTCCAGCACTTGTTTTCGGGAGGCGGCGCCAACACGCTGGACCAGCTGGCCACCGCGACGGGCACGTTTACGCGTGATGTCTACACTTTCAGCCTGTCCGACGAATACGTCGTCGATATGCATGTCGTCGGGCCCGCCGTCCTCACGCAGGGCGACGTGGACTGCAACGGCTCGGTATCATCGGTGGACGCGCTGAAGCTGCTGCGTCATGCGGCGGGGTTGTCGGTAGGCCAGGCCGAGCCTTGTCCCGATATCGGCACGCTTACTCCCATATTCGGCGACGTGGACTGCGCCGGCGGTGTCTCCTCGGTCGATGCGCTCAAACTGCTGCGCTACAACGTGGCCCTGAGCGTGTCACAGAGCGAGCCCTGCACGAACATCGGCACGCAGTTTCCGTGAGAGGTATGAGGTGACAGGTGATAGGAGACCCACCCGCACCTAACACCTGACACCTCGCATCTAACACGTAACCCAACCGCCGGCCGCCTCTTCCCGCTCATGGTGAGGCTCTCGTACCATGAGCGGAGGAGGACCTCGCACCCAACACCTAACACCTCGCACCTAACACCTGCCCGGAGGACCCGCCCATGACCGACAACGAAACGCTTGTCCGCACCAACCCCTTCGCCGGCCTGCTCGGCGTGCGCTTCCTCGAGGTCACGCCAAAGCGGGTGCGCGCCCAGGTGACCGTCCGCGAGGACATGTGCACCGCCGGCAACGTCCTCCACGGGGGCGCCCTCATGTCCCTCGCCGACACCGCCGGCGCCTACATCGCCGTCCTCAACCTGCCGCCCGGCGCCGGTACTACCACCCTCGAATCGAAGACCAACTTCTTCGCCCCGGCACCGGCCGGCGCCGCCGTCACCGCCGAGGCCGAGCCGCTGCACGTCGGCCGCCGCACCATCGTCGCCCGCACGCAGATCACCTCTGAAGCGGGCAAGCTCCTCGCCGTCGTCACGCAGACGCAGATGGTGCTGGAGCCGCCGAAGCAGTCGAGCGCGGACGGCGCGCAGGACCCGCAGCAGCAGCTGGCCGCGCTCTTCGCCGGCAAGCCGATCGCCGAGCAGAAGGCCCTCCTCGCCCAGCTAGAGCGCGCCGGCGCCGCCCTCTACAAGAGTTGGGCGAGCGCCGAGCCGGACGAGAGGACGAAGTCCGCGCTGCTCGAAGCCGCGGAGCGGGAGGAGCAGAACGCGCAAGTGCTGGAGGGCGGTGGGTAGACGACGCCCACATCCCGATGAGCCCGAGCGAGGACGTGCCTCGTGGCGAGATCAGGATTCTCTTGCCTCCCAGCGGGCGCCGCCGCATAATCGCCGGTGCCAAATAGCGAAGATCGCGACACGAAGGAGATGCACCCGATGAGCAAGGCACAGCTGATCAAGCAACAACTGGACATCGCCCGCATGGTCGTGAATGGCACGATGGCCGACATCACCACCGATCAGGCGATGGCCGCGCCGGCCGGCAAGGCGCATCCGATCGGCGCCAACCTGGCGCACCTGATCATGTCCGAGGACAACGTCGTGAACGGGGTCCTGAAGGGCGCTCAGCCGCTCATGCTGTCCAGCTTCGCGGGCAAGACGGGCGTCAGCGAGCCGCAGCCGGCGCCAGGCGGCGACCGCGACGGCTGGGCGAAGCGCGTCCAGGTGGACATCCCGGCGCTACGCGAATACGCCACGGCCGTCCACGAGGCGACGGACGCCTACGTCTCCGGGCTGAGCGACTCTGACCTCGAGCGGACCGTGGAGTTCGGGCCGATGGGGCAGCAGCCGATCAGCAATGTGCTGAGCTTGATAGCCATCGTTCACGCCTCGAACCACATCGGCGAGGTCTCGGCGCTGAAGGGCGTCGCCGGCGCCAGGGGTTATCCGTTCTAGCGGCCGCTCATCCTGAGCCGGGCGCAGCCGAGCGGAGCCACGAGTCGAAGAGCCTGGGCGAGCACGGAGCCCGACGAGGCGGCGAAAGCCGCGCTGCTCGAAGCGGCGGAGCGCGAGGAGCAGAATGCGCAAGTGCTGGAGGGGGGAGGCCTAGTGCGCTATCAGGTGCCCACGAACCCGAGCGACGACCGGGCTCGCGCCGACAACTTCTCATCCCGCCCGAGGGCGTAAAGCTCCGCGAGCGTCATGTCCCGATGTGCCTGCGAGTCGTCAAGAGAGTGTTCTCGCAGCCAGGCCTTCGCCTCGTCCAGCGTCAGTCGCAAGAACTCCAGGTTAGCCATGCACCTCCCTGGACGAGCGAGCGCAGGGTGAATCCTCCCGATGGGTTCGTTCGTAGTGACAAGAATCAACAGATTCACGCCCTGCCCGATGAGCCCGTCGGCCATATTCAAGAGGCGGGCCATCGATTGCCCTTGCCTCTGCTTGGCGTCCACCGTCAGGAACTCGTCCGCGTCCTCCATGATCAGAAGATGCCAGCGCTCCACCGCCGCCGGCGACGCCCCGTTCTCCTGATCGTCCCCGTTGGAAGGCATGACCGCCGATAGCAGGCTCGAATCGAAGATCACCGACATCATGTAGCCGGCATCCCCGAACAGAGTTTCCGGGTCGAGAATGAAGCTGATATCGCACCACCTCCGCCACTCGTAGGCCAGCGCCCGTATCCCGTAGCTCTTCCCCGTGCCCGGGTCCCCGTGCCAGAGGATGATCCGCCCGCCCGGCATCGGCGGCCGCAGCGTCATCAACCGCGTCAACTCCTCGCGCGTTGCCGACGAGTAGTTCGCCACCACCCCATCCCAGTCCGGCGTTGCCAGGTGCCTGATCCGGTAGCTCGCCCCCGCGAATGACTTCGCCCAGAACCGGATCGGCACCACGTTCGGCTCTTTCACCACCACCGGCGGCAGGGCCGCAGCAATCGCCCCGATGATCGTGTCCGCGCGCTGTACACTGTCCGCCGCCACCATCGCGTAGTAGTTCGGCGTCGCCCGGCGGGTTCGGACGAACACCTCCTCGCCCCCCTCGGCTCGCAGCAGCGCCAGCCGGTTGCCCGCGTTATCAGCGGAATCCATATTCTCGGCCGCCGCGATCGACGCCACGACGTCGTCAAACAACGTCTCGCTATGCACTTCCAGGTAGCGATAGACGCGCCGCCGGTTCTCGATCGCCCGGCGCATGAACTCCATATAGAAGTAGCTCCCCGGCCCCACCTTCTCCATGTTGTAGGCGAGGGTAGCGCTCATTGGGAATTCGGCCCTGCCGGCGCCGTCTGAACGTGGGTCCTCGAACCTCTTGATAGGCATCACCTGAGTAGTTGACGCCCCTCGCAACCACCCCGTTACCACCCTCCAAAGAAACGGGTGCAGCGTCAGTGTCTGAGGGCCAATGGGAAAAGGCGGGCCCGCAGGCCTGCCCCTAACACTGACTGCTGACCGCTACTTGATGTGGATGCCGCTGATCGCCCGGCTGATCACGAGGCGCTGGATCTCGCTGGTGCCTTCGAAGATCGTGTAGATCTTGGCGTCGCGGTGCCAGCGCTCTACGGGGTTCTCGCGCACGTAGCCGTAGCCGCCCATGATCTGGATCGCCTCGTCCGTCACCCGCACGGCCGTCTCGCCGGCGAAGAGCTTCGACATCGAGCCCTCGCCGTTCTCAAACGCCTTGCCGGTGCGGCCCATCCATGCCGCCCGCCAGACCAGCAACCGCGAGGCGTCGATGCCCGTTTTCATGTCCGCCAGCTTGAAGGCGATCGCCTGGTTCTCGATGATCGGGCGCCCGAACTGGACGCGGCCCTTCGCGTATTCGAGCGCGAACTCGTACGCCGCCCGCGCGATGCCGACGGCCTGTGCGCCCACCGCTGGCCGCGTCGCCTCGAAGGTCGCCATCGCCGGCTGGATGCGGGCGCTCTTGCCCTCGCGGGCGCGGGCGGCGCGCTCCTCGAAGCGCTCGCGGCCGCCGAGGATGCAGCGGCCGGGGATGCGGCAGTTATCGAGCACCACCTCCGCTGTGTGGGAGGCGCGGATGCCGTGCTTCTTGAACTTCTGCCCCTGGCTGATGCCGGGCGTCCCCGGCGGCACGACGAAGCTGGCGTGGCCGCGCGAGCCCAGCTCCGGGTAGACGGAGAGCACGACCACATGGACGTCCGCGATGCCGCCGTTCGTGATCCAGGTCTTGGTGCCGTTCAGCACCCACTCGTCCTTCGCCTCGTCATATACCGCCCGCGACTTGAGGGACGATACGTCGGAGCCGGCGTCTGGCTCGGAGACGCCGAAGGCGCCGAGCTGTATCTTGTCGGGCGTGCCGAAGCACTGGGGCACCCACTCGACGATCTGCTCCGGGGTGCCGTTGGCGACGATGGCGGCGACGCAGAGGGTGGAGCCGAAGATTGAGAGGCCGATGCCGGCGTCGCCCCAGAACAGCTCTTCGTTGGCGATGGGCAGCGTGAGGCCAGTGGGGTCGCCGAACGACGCCTGCAGGAAGTCGAAGGAGTAGAGGCCGATCTTCGCCGCCTCCTGGATGATCGGCCAAGGTGTCTCTTCGCGCTCGTCCCACTCGTGGGCGGCCGGCCGCACGACGTCCTTGGCGAAGCCGTGCACCCACTTCTGAAGCTGGAGCTGCTCTTCGTTAAGCTCCATTGAGAACTGTGCACCGGCCGCCGGCGCCGTGGGCACGGGCGTCGTCGACGCTCCGTTGCTTTTGTCCTGGGTCTGCGGTTCGTTGGTTTGTACCATTTGTGCGTTCTGCGGAGGCGCCCAGCGCGGTTCCGAGGTCTCCTTTCGTAATAATTCCGGTATTCTTACGTATATGTAAGCGGAAGATAGCGAGCCTGACAATACCCCCTGAAATACCGGAAATCAGAAGCGAGAAGCGGGATCTTGCGGCGATAGCGGGTAAGTCGCTATGCCGCCCCCCGCCTCGTGTCAGGTTGAAACCTGACCGGCGGTAACATCCGGCGGTTGGTCGCGGTCACGAGCGTCCCCGTCAGGTTGAAACCTGACCCCCCGGGTAAGGTGCGGCAAGCACGACGCAGGACAGGGCTTCATCCTGCCCGGGGCAGGCGGAAGGCCTGTCGTACGAGCGGACGCTGCTCGACCGCGAAACGGGCGCGACGCATACTAAAAACCGAAATGCGACTGACCGATCGCGTTGACCGCTGGTACTCGGTCTCCTCGCTCGCGGCGCGTGTCTACCTGGGCTACAAGGCAATCACGCTCCGCGAGCAGCGGCTTGGCCTAGGTGACGCGGCCGAGCGGCGGGCGCGACATCACGCCTGGTCGGCGCGGCGGCTCTATGAGCTGGCGGTTAGCCGGCAGGGGCTGCTGATCAAGTTCGGGCAGCTCGTCGGCTCGCGGCCGGACCTGATCCCGGACGAGTACATCGATATCCTTTCGCGGCTACAGGACCAGGTGCCGTCACGGCCTTACGGGGTGATCAAGCGGGCGGTGGAGAGGGAGCTGAAGCGACCGCTGGCAGACGTGTTCTCGCACTTCGAACGCGAGCCGATCGCCGCAGCCTCCCTGGCCCAGGTGCACAAAGCGACGCTGCGCGATCGCACTTCGACTCGCTCCATCCGCACCGCTCCCGGCGCTGCTCTTGGCGAGCGGTTCTGGGATGGCAGAAGCGTCGCGGTGAAGGTTCAATATCCCGGCATCGAGGAGATCGTCGATAACGACCTGCGTAATATCCGCGTGCTGCTCCGTATCCTCGCTGTATTCGAGCGCAACCTGGACTTCACGCCGCTCATCGAGGAGATCTCGAACAACGTGCCGCAAGAACTGGACTTCGTGAACGAAGGCCACAACGCGGAGATGATCGCGGCGAACTTCGCTGAAAAGCCCGATATCCTGGTGCCGAAGATCATCTGGGAATACAGCACCCGTCGCGTGCTGACGATGGAGTACCTGGACGGGATCAAGATCACGGACCTGGCCTCCATGGAGCATGCCGGGATCGACCGTCAGGCGGTGGCGCAGCTCGTGGTCGACGCCTACTGCGATCAGCTCTACATCCACGGGATGTTCCACGCTGACCCGCATCCCGGCAACCTGTTCGTGTTGCCAGCAGACACTGAGGACGGCGGTCCCCGGCTGATCATGCTGGACTTCGGGCTCTGCCGGAAGCTGGACGATAAGTTCCGCCTTGGCTATGCGCGGCTGGTCAACGCTATGCTCACCTTCAACCTGCCCGGGATCGTGAAGGCGTTCCAGGAGCTGGGGTTGAAGGTGAAGAACCCGGGCGATCCGAAAACATACCTTGAGCTTGGCCGCTCGCTCACAGACACCGCGCAGCCCGGACGGGCCTACGCGGACCCCGACCTAGTCGCCGAAGCCAACAAGCGGTTGAACCGCGCGATCAAGGCCAACCCGATAACCGACATACCGCGCGAATTCCTGCTCATCGGCCGCGCGATGGGCCTTCTCAGTGGGCTCGGCAAGCACCTCGATTCCCGGGTCGATGTCACGGCGACCATCCTTCCGTACACGCACGCAGCTCTGGAAGGGGCGAAGTAGACTGCGGCGCGAGAGGACCGGCGCGGAAGGGCGCGCGGCCGATGAGAATCGGAAGGCTGGCAGGCGACTACTTATTATTAAGTAGGCGCGCCTGGGAGACCGATTGTGGGCATTGCTCTTCGGTTGACAGTGCTTTGGTTGCGGACATAAAATCTTGGTCAGAGTCCGTTACGCCCCGGCGTTTGCTTAACATTTAGTGAGGTTCTCCCCGTGATTGGTCGATATCGCGACGACCCCGAAACGCTCGCCACCCGCTGGATCACGCTGGGTCAGGCCTGCAAGCTTCTCGGCGTGAACGAGTCCACCCTTCGCCGCTGGGCTGATGCCGGGCATGTCCGCTCCTTCCGCACTCCGGGCGGCCACCGCCGCTTCTCCGAAGACGACCTGCGGGCTCTCGTCGCCGGCCAGAGCACGAGCATCGGACAAGAGCCATATACGTCCATCAGCAACCTGGCGCTATCGCGCATTCGACGCCGCTTGCAGCGCGGCCGCACCAACGACGCCGGCTGGTATGCAGCGCTCAACGAAGAGGACAAGGAAAACCTGCGCCCCCTCGGCAGGCGGCTTGTCACGCTGGTATCGGAGTTCCTCACCAAGGGCGCCCGGCGCGCGCCGCTGCTGGATGAAGCGAAGGACATTGCCCGGTCGTATGGGGAAAGGCTTGCGCAGGACGGCGTGGGCCTCCGCGATGCCATGGAGGGCTTCACCTTCTTTCGCAAGGCGCTGGACGAGACGGCGATGGAGGAGGCGCAGCGCACGGACCTGAGCACCGACAAGGTGCTGGAGCTGTGGGAACAGCTCTCCGGCCTCGCCGATCAGGTGCTCATCTCCTTCGCAGAGACGTTCCAGGAAGCGGAGACGCACAGTCCCGCCAGGGCTTGACCTTCCACGCGACGAATGCGTTATTACCCGGTTTTCCTGGACCTCGCCGGTAAACCGGTGCTTGTCATCGGCGGCGGCAACATTGCCCACCAGAAGATGACCAATCTCCTCAAGGCGGGCGCCGACGTTACGGTTATCAGCCCGAATCTGAACGAAGAGATGGCCGCGCTTGCGGCCGAAGGCCGCTTTCGGCACGTCCCGAGAGAGTACGGGACGGGTGACATCGAAGGGTACTTCATCGCGTTCGTCGCGACCGATGACCGTTCGGCCAACCGCGCGGTATGGCAAGAAGGCCGCCGTTTGGGGGTCATGGTGAACGCAGTGGATGACCCGCCGAACTGTGATTTCATCATGCCGGGCATCGCCGAACGCGGCGACATCACGATTGCCATATCGACAAGCGGACGCAGCCCGGCGATGGCCCGCCGGCTGCGCGAGGAGTTCGAGGAGTTTCTCACCGAGGAGCACGTGCAGATGCTGGACTTGGCGGCCGAGGTGCGGGCGGAACTGCGGGAGCGCGGCCTCGTGGTGGACCCCGACGTCTGGAATGCCGCGCTGGACGGTGAATTGAAGCAGCTCCTGGCCGAAGGGCGGCGGGAGGAGGCGAAGGTGCGGCTGTTGGCCGGCCTTAAGCAGGGGGCGGTGAGCTGAAATGAAGTCGCTTCTAGTTAGTTGCGCCGGTGTGAACCACAACACCTCGCCCGTCGAGGAGCGGGAACGCCTGGCCTTTACGGCTGACGAACTACCGCCCGCGCTGCTTAGCGCCGGCGGCGAGGTGGATGGGGCCGTGATCCTTTCGACGTGCAACCGCACGGAGCTTTACGCTACGGTCCCTCCCGGTCAAGCCCAGGGCCTGGCGAAACTGCTAAACCGTTTGAAGGGAACCGGCATCGACGCCTCCCACTTCTACCTGCTCGAGCACGAGGACGCCGTTGGCCACCTTTTCTCAGTGGCCGCCGGCATCGACTCGATGGTGCTCGGAGAATCGCAGATCCTTGGCCAGGTGCGTGATGCGATGTCCGCGGCGACGCAGGCGGGGACGCTGAACGGCGTTCTCTCTCGCGTCTTTCACTCGGCGATAGCGGCCGGGAAGCGGGCGCGCAGCGAGACCGAGATCGGGCGGCACGCAATCTCGATCAGCTCTGCAGCCGTGGCGCTGGCTCGCCGTCATGCCGGCGACCTTCGCGACAAGACAATACTGGTGCTCAGCGCCGGCAGTACGGGTAAGCTGGCAGCGCGCAGCCTGGCGGAGAGCTCTGGCGCTCGCATTTTGATCGCTAACCGGACAGCCGAGAAGGCGCAACTGCTGGCTGAAGAGATCGGCGGCGCCGCCCGCGGCGTGCCCCTCGAGCGGTTAAATGAGGGGCTGGCGGAAGCCGATGTAGTCATCACCGGAACCGGCGCGGGCGGCTTCGTCCTGGGCCCTGAGCAGCTCGCGGTACCCGTGTCCAGGCGCAACGGCCGGGGGCTGCTGCTTATCGATGTAGCCGTGCCGCGCGACATCGACCCCGCGGTTCGCAGAATCCCGAACGTCTCACTGTTCGACATCGACGACGTGGAGTCCGAGGCCGAGAGCGGCCGCACGGTCCGCCAGGCAGAAGTGCAGCGCGTGCAAGCCATCGTGGAAGAAGAAGTGGCCGGCTTCCTCGCCTGGTGGGAGTCGCTCGATGTCGTGCCGGTGATCTCGGCGCTACGAGAACGGGCAGAGGAGATCCGCCGGGCCGAACTCGCTCGCGCCCTCAGACGCCTGCCTGACCTCGACGACGAGTCACGGCGGCGCATTGAGGCGATGACATCAGCCATCGTCAAGAAGATGCTGGACAGGCCCATCGCGCGGCTGAAGGACGGGGCGGACAAGGCGTTGTATATGGAGGCGCTGGAAGACCTCTTCGACCTACACCCCTCGCCGGCGCCGTCGCACGGGAAAGGGGCCTGACAGGTTGTGTCCGGCAATTCTTCAGCCTCTAACGCGCGCGTTTTCACCGTGGGCACTCGTGGAAGCCGCCTGGCGCTGCGCCAGACCGAAATAGCGCTGGAAGCGCTGCGCCGCGTTCAACCTCAGGCACGCCTGCAGGTCCGCACCATCCGTACAGAGGGGGATCGTACATCTGCCTCGCTCAACGAAATCGGCGGCCGCGGCGTGTTCGTCATCGAGATCGAAAAGGCGCTTCTCACCGAAAAGATTGACCTTGCGATACACAGCCTGAAGGACCTGCCCACGCAGGAGACAGACGGCCTGACCCTGGCGGCGGCGCTGAAACGCGAAGACCCGCGCGATGCCCTCGTCTCTCGCGATAGATGCCCGCTCGACGGCCTGCGTGCCGGTGCCATAGTCGGCACAGGCAGCCCCCGACGCGCCTCACAATTGAAGGGTTTGCGTCCGGACCTGCAGGTCGAAGACATACGGGGCAATGTCGACACCCGCGTCCGCAAGGTGGACAAGGGCGAGTACGACGGGGTTGTGCTGGCGGCAGCAGGCCTGGCCCGCCTGGGCTGGGTGGACCGTGCGGACCAGATCTTTGAGCCGGAACAGATGCTTCCTGCTGTGGGCCAGGGCATCCTCGCAATCCAGGCCCGGGCGGACGATGAAGCGGCGATTGCGCTCGCTGCATCAGTCGACCATCTCGAATCGCATGTCGCGGCTCTCGCGGAGCGGGCGTTCGAGCGTCGCCTCGGCGGCGGCTGTCACGCGGCAATCGGCGCGCTGGCTGACGTGCAGGGGTTCGAGTTGAGGCTGCGCGGCTACGTAGGCGACCAGCAGGGAGGCGCGGTCCGAGGCGAGATCACCGGACAAACGACCGATGCGGAGGCGTGCGGCCTACGACTGGCGGAGCAGCTCATTGCGCAGGGCGCGGGCGAGCTGCTGAAGGCGGCTTCGTGAAGCGACAGAAGAGCGCACTCCCGCTGCCGCCGGCAGTGGCCCTCGTAGGGGCCGGGCCCGGCGACCCCGGCTTGATCACCGTTGCCGGACTCGAGCGCATCCGCGAGGCAGACGTTGTTGTATATGACCGGCTCGTCAATGAGCGCCTCCTCAGGGATGCCCGGCCCGAAGCGGAGCGCATCTACATGGGGAAGGTCGCAGGGGAGGGTGCGCACGACCAGGAGGCGATCAACCGTCTGCTCATCGAGAAGGCGCGCGAAGGGAAGCGAGTGGTCCGGCTGAAAGGCGGCGACCCATTCGTCTTCGGCCGCGGGGGCGAAGAGGCAGTCGCCCTCCGCGAGGCCGGCATCGACTTCGAAGTTGTGCCGGGCGTGACCTCAGCCGTTGCCGTTCCCGCTTATGCCGGCATACCGGTCACTCATCGGGGCCTCGCGTCCTCGTTCGCCGTCGTCACCGGGCACGAGGCTGAGCCCTCACCCCCGGCCCCTCTCTCGTGCGCGGGAGAGGGGGGAAATATTGATTGGGGGAAGGTAGCGACGGCGGGAGATACCCTTGTCTTCCTCATGGGCATGAAGACCCTTCCCGAGATCGTGGACAAGCTCCTGGGCGCCGGCCGCCAGCCGGACACGCCGGCGGCGGTCATC
>VBJS01000068.1:0-11868 GCA_005880055.1 Chloroflexota bacterium
CACGCGATAGCCGCTCACTTTACGCACGAATTGCAGTGCAGCCGCCCGCACCTCTTCCTCGCTCGCGGGCTCATCCTTTCGGCGCAGCGTCTTAATGCTCCGGCACATCTCCCTATCATTATGCCACCCATCACAAAGGCGGCCCTAAGAGGCCGCTTTTGTGTTTAGGACTACGTTAGTCACATGGGCAGTCGCCGCAGCCTGGACATGGGCAGCACATCCCGCAACACCTCCTCAGTCGTGAAGATCTGGCTTAGCAGCATTCGCCCGGCCCGCAGGCCGCGCCCTTCGTTACGGAGACGGCCTGCAGCGGCTCATCGAACGCTCTGGTCGCCCCGCCTGGTTTCCGCGCCCGAACAACGGCGCTGAAGATGCCGAGCCCTTCGGCGCCCTTCTTGCCGATGCTGCGCATCAGCTCGCCCAGCCCGCCGCCTGAGGCGTCGTCCGCCGTGTATTCCCGGAACGGCTCGATCTCGATCCCTTCGAAGCCGGCCGCCTGCAGCTTCGAGCGGTAATCGCCCTCTTCGAGGGCCCCGGCGATGCAGCCCGCCCACAGCTCGATGCTCTTCTTCAGCGCCGCCGGCATCGAACCGCGCGTGACGATGTCTGAGATCGCGAGACGGCCGCCCGGCCGGAGAACCCGGTACGCCTCCCGCAGCACAGCGTCCTTGTCAGGGGAAAGGTTGACCACGCAGTTGCTGATGATCACGTCCACCTCATCGTTCGGCAGCGGCATCGCTTCCATCTCGCCCTTCAGGAAGATCGCGTTCGGTACGCCTGCTTTGCGAGCGTTCTCCCGCGCCAGCGCCAGCATCTCGTCCGTCATATCCAGCCCGTAGGCCCGACCCGACGGGCCGACGCGCCTTGCGGAAAGCAGCACGTCAATTCCGCCGCCGGAGCCGAGGTCCAGCACCGTCTCGCCCTCCCGCAGCTCGGCGACAGCCACCGGGTTCCCGCAGCCGAGCGACGCCACTACCGCCTCCTGCGGTAGTTCACGGATCTCGTCCGTCGTGTACAGGCTCGAGGTGATCGCGCTCTCGTTGCCGCTGCCGCAACAGCCCGCGCTCTCGGTCGCCTCGGCGCTCTTCTGCTTCGCCCGCTGCGCCGCCGAGCTGTATCGCTTTCGGACCTCTTCCTTGATCGTCTGCCCTGTCGTCATCGAGACCTCCTTATCGATATTCCTCTATGTTTATGTCCACTATAGGGCCGCGGCTCGCGGGCCGTACGCTTGGTGCTAGGCTCCGATCTCCGTCAGATCGCGCACCGCGCTGAGCAGCGCCTTCCCGTTTACCTGGTGGTAAACCCACTGCCCGCGTCTCTCCGACCGGAGCAACCCCGTCTCCCGGAGCACCTTCAGGTGATAGGAGATGGTGGGCTGCGACAGCCCAAACGCCGGGACGATATTGCACTCGCACAGCTCCCCCATCTGCGCGATTGCCCGCAGGATGCGCAGCCTGGTGGGGTCCGAGAGTGACTTGAACAGCGCGGCTGTGTGCTCCAGGTGCTCGCCGCCCTTCGGCCGGATGGCGGCGGCAGGACAGCATGCCATCTCGTTGATGACTTGCAGTTCGGTTGCCATGAGCGAATCTTAGCAGGCGATATAGATAGTTGTCAATACTACCCCTTGACAGCAAGTACCTTAATGATGCGTGTTCCGGCTAGCGAGACATTGCGTCTGCACGGGCGGGCCGGGGCGAAGATCGCGTCCGCCGTTCAAGCCCGCCGAGAACTTTGCTCAGTTGCACTCCGTCCAAGGTGGGGTGCAAGAAGGGACCGCTCAGGTTTACGCGGTAGTGATGCTGGCGGCCCGCCCGGCGCACGCTCAACATACCGGCGCGGCGCAGGTCACCAACCAGTCCCCAAACCGTTCGGCGGGCCAGGGACATCCCGTCCACGATCTCGCTGATAGTGCAGTCCGGGTTGGCGGCGATGAAAAAGAGGACGGAGCCGTGGCTGGAGACCAGGTACCAGTGATTGCGGCCCATCGCAAGAAAAGCGCCTTCCGGGTCTTGCTGGCTCGCGGGGGTGCGGCGATGAGAACCAGGAAAGCGCCATCCACTAAGATACCGCCGGCGCCTGGCTGCCGGGTTAACCGGACGTTAACTGTGGGTGAGAGTTCGGTAAGATGCCCTGCGGGACAATTGTTGATGACCGCCGGGCAACTCTGGACGGTGGGCGAAGTGTGAAGTAACCTGCCCCTAATGGCAAGGCCCGCGGCCCCGGGTGAACAAAGGGATAGCAGCCCCGTCGCTGAGGTTTCATCTCCAAGGCCGGTTCGGGCCGGCAGCCTTCCCGATTCTCTTCTGCCGATGCTCCCGGAGACCGCGGCCGAGGCGTTCGACTCCCCGGCTCACTACTTCGAGGTGCTGTGGGGAGGTGTGCGCGCAATAGCGTTCATCGAACAGGGCAGTACCAGGCTGATCGACCGTTACGGGCGCGAAATCCTCGATTGTTACCCGGAGCTCGCCACCCTGGCTCGCCATTTACATGGCTCAGGCCACGTCCTGGATGGGGAGATCGTGGCGCTTGACGAATCGGGCCGGCCCCAGCCCTCGCAGCTTCGGAAACGGCTGGCGCTAGACGATTCGGACACCGGCCACGATGACGAGGCAGCACCGGTCACATTTCAGGCGTTCGACGTGCTCTACCGCGACGGAACGTCGGTGATGAACGAGCCGCTGCGGACCCGAAAAAGCATGCTGCGTCAAACGGTTCGTCAGGAGGGTGCTCTGGTTGTTCCCGATTATGTCGAGCACGAAGGCGTAGCCTTCTTCGAGGCGGCGCGTCAACACGGACTGGCCGGGCTTATCGGCAAGAAGAAGGAGAGCCGTTACCGGCCCGGAGAAAGAAGCGGGGACTGGCTCGCGTTCCCTGTTTACCGAAAAGACAACTTCATCGTGGCTGGATTCACGTACGGCGGGCCGATAAGGCGCAAGCCCCGCGCCTCGGGCCCGTTCGATTCGCTGCTGCTGGGCCTCTTCGATAGAGGTGAGCGCCTGCACTATGTGGGTGAGGTGACGGGCGGCTTTGAAGATGATCCGAACAAATCTACCCTGGCGCAGGCATTGGACGCCCGAACAACGAGCGAGTGCCCATTCGCTGAGCCGCCTGCAATTGGCCGGCTGGTCTTCTGGTGCCGCCCGGAGCTGGTGGCGAGCGTTCGCTATTCACAGTGGACGGCAGACGGACGCCTGCGCTTTCCGTTGTTCGAGATGCTGCGGCCGGACGTGCCGCCCCGGAGCTGCCTGTTGCCGCGCAAACCGACTGCATGAGTGCGCAGTCTGAGCGGTGGCCGTGGTGGCTTGCCAGCGGCGGGATCGGGCTGTTCTGGTTTCTGCTTGCCGCCGGCAACAACAATTGGTTCCTGGCCGCCGGCGCCGGCATTTACTTCCTGATTCTTGTGATATCCGAATTGGCGGCTTACCGCGCCCGCCGCCCGCCCCCGCGCTCGTAGTTACGCGGGAAGCGCCCCAAGCAGGCCGGCCAGGTCGTGCTTCTGGTCGAGGATATTCGCCCAGAGGTCGCCGGTTTTCTCGATGCGATCGTAGGCGGTGAGGATTGTGAAGTTGGTAGGGTAAATCAGCCGCAGTTCGTCCCAGCGTAGTGGCATCGAAACGGCGGCCGACGGGCTGGGCCGCGGCGAGTAGATGGACGCCAGCGTCTTCCCCTTCGTGTTCTGGTTGTGATCGAAGAAGATTTTTCCCGTCCGTTTTTCGACGGACCAGTCCATAGTGATGTCCTTGCGGTGGCTCTGCATCAGGAATCGGCCGATGGACTCGGCGAAGGAGCGCACCGTCTCATAGTCGAACTGCCGCAGTACGGGGACATAGACGTGCAGTCCGGTCTTGCCGGTGGTCTTGACGAACGATGAAAGGGACAGCGAGTCCAGCACTTCCTTGAGCCAGAGGGCGACATCGCACGTCTTCAGGAAGGCCGCGCGGTTCAGCTCAGGCTCCGCTCCCCGCGCTTCCTGGCCCGAGTAGATGTAAGGGTCGAGGTCGAAGACGATGAAGTCCGGGTAGTTCAGCAACGAGCGGTCGAAGTTGCGTGCGGACCCGGTATAGCTCGCGGGCAGGTGATGGCCGTCGGGCTCCGGGTTAACCCGCGAGTACCAGGTATGCAGCTCGATATCGGCAAGCTGTCCGAGCCAGAGCAGGGTAGGCAGGTTGTTGCAGATGAGGTAGTCCTGGTCTTCGTGGTATTGCTCGGAGTAGAGCTCAACGGTGCTCACGAACTCCGGTAGCTTCGGCTCCCAGTGCTTCTGATAAAAGTGTCCGCCGGCGATGCCGTTTGGGTAGCGGGTGAGCGTTATTGGCCTGTTTCGCATGTGGGGAAGCAGCACCGGCGAGACGCGCGCCAGATAGACCAGGAGGTCCCGCTTGGTGAGCGCCCGGCGGCCCTCCAGAGGCGGCCAGAACTCCTTGTCCAGGTTATTCAACGGTATCTTGTGGCCATCCACCTTGAGCAGGAGTTTGTCTGCCTTGCGGTCAAGCTGCTCCAGCACCTCTTCGATCTGCTGGACGCTCACGATCTCCCGGTTCGGTTGCGTCTCGGAACCCTTCGGGGGCGGCGCTACCTCCTCGCGCCTCACCTCAAGCGGTGCCTTGTCATCGGTGAGGCCGAGGAAGCTGGGAGCGCGAAGGTAGCCCTCGTCCGTCCATTGGACGAATTTTACCTGCGCGATCAGTTCCGGCTTTACCCAGTGCACCGGGACGCTCCGGGGTCTGCCGAAGACCATGGAGCCGCGCCTGACCTCATCGCTGAACGGATTGGCGTCCGTTCGGAGGGATTCCAGCCGCGACTTGAGGTCGATGAGGCGGCGGTCGTCGAAGCCCGTACCGACGTGGCCCACGTAGCGCAGCCGGTCCTTGCCCTCGCCGTCGTAGTAGCCGAGCAGCAACGAACCGAACGTATCGGAACGGCTACCTTCGCCGCCGGTATAGCCGCCGATAACGAACTCTTGCTCCTGCGTCGCCTTAACCTTCAGCCAGGAACGTGAGCGCTTGCCCGACTCATACGTGCTGTCGCGGCGCTTGGCGATCACGCCCTCCAAGCCCAGATCGCGGGCGGCTTCAAAGGCCGTTACTCCGTCTTCGTCGAACGCCTGCACCGGGAGGACCCGGTCCGTGGGCAGCAGTACCAGGCCCAGCAGCTCTTTGCGGTCGCTCAAGCGGGCGCCGCGCAAGTCGTAGCCCGTTGCGTAGAGCAGGTCAAAGACGTAATAGACGACCGGCACCTGTTGCACCGCCTTGCGTATGTCCTCAGCGCGTTGCAGGTTCATCCGCCCCTGCAACTTCTGGAATGATGGGACGCCGGTCTCGTCGAAAGCCACGATCTCACCGTCCAACACCATCTGCGGCTCCACCTGCTCCGCCAGTTCCTGGGCAATGTCGGCGTACTGCCTGGTGCTGTCCAGGCCCCGTCGAGACCGGAGCTGAATCTTGGCCCGGTCGATGAAGGCGATTGCGCGCACGCCGTCCAGTTTGGGCTCGAAGAGCCAGTCTGGCGCCGAGAAAGCATGCTCAGTGAGCGTGGCGTGCATCGGCGAGACTGACGAGGGCATGGCCGCCCGAACAGCGCCGGGGACGTCCGCCGGCTTGGCCATCAGAGGCCGGCGACGGCGGTCCGGCAGGCGGCCCGCCTTCAGATCCTCGATGGTGAGACCGGACACGATAGAGCGGTCTTCCAGCGCGACGTCTCGTTCCGCATCAGCGAAGCGGTCCTTGTGTTTGATGAGCAGCCAGTCTTTCTCGCTATTCGAGATCTTGACGAGGGTCCAGGAGCCTTTCAGTTTGTGTCCGCGGAGCAAGATGGAAAGTTTGCCATTCGCGAGACCATCGCTCATGCGGCGGTTTGCCTCTTCGTGGTCGTCGAACGACAGCATTCCGTCTTCGTCCGGCGAATAGCTGCCGGCATCCCAGACGATGACCTGCCCGGCGCCGTACTCCCCTTTCGGGATGATGCCTTCGAAGGATGCGTAGTCCAGCGGGTGGTCCTCGACCATAACGGCGAGACGTTTGTCCTTCGGGTTGTAGGACGGGCCTTTAGGTACCGGCCAGGAGGCGAGCGCCCCGTTGATCTCCAGCCGGAAGTCATAGTGAAGGCGTGTAGCTGCGTGCTTCTGCACGACGAACATGAGGGGGCCCTCGGCTGCGGGCGCGCTCCCTGGCGCCGGTTCCGGGGTCTTGCTGAAATCGCGCTTTTCCCGATATTTCTCGAGCATCGGCTTCTATTATGCGCGAACCACCTTCTTCCAGGCTGATGGTTTTTCCTCGCAGTCTTTTGGAGCCAAAGAGGCTGCGAGCGGCCCAGTTGACCGTAACTAGATGTGAAGGCCTAAAGCTGCTCGTGGCAGTATCATGCTGAGCGGCGATCCCCACTGTTCGTGGCGACCGAGTTCCGCCGCGAAGGCACCCTGCGGGGAGGAGACGGCTAAACTCTTGAAGCGGTTCCGGCCCGTCTGCCCAGGGTGTCCCCGCCCTGGCCCCACAGGATTCCTTCGCGGTTGAGCAGCTATCCAGTCAAGTTATGGCATCTCGCTCAGAATGACATCCGCCGCGGTGTACCGCGCTGTATGCTGGTGGCTTTCAGATTGCGTGCGGCTAGGGCCGACCAACCACGTTGTTTCAACGCCCGCTTAGCTACCCCGAGATTGCGAAGAGTTAGCCGGCGGCGGCGCGGGCGCGGCGGCGGCGCGGCGCCTCTTCGCGGTCGCCTTCGTCTTCCTCGCGGCGCTTCTTGGCCGCCTCGACGCTGGCCTTGAGGGCGCTCATCAGGTCTGTTACACGAGCCGGCGCCGGGGCCGTCACCTCGGCCAGCTCCTCGCCTTCCAGCTTGGCCTCGATGACCTGCATCAGGGCCTCGCGATACTGGTCTTTGTACTTGTCCGGCTCAAACGGCTCGTGCAGCAGGTCGATAAGAGTGAAAGCCATATCCAGTTCGCGCTTGGAGACATCCACCTCGGGCACGCCCGTCTCTTTCTCGATACGGATCTCGTCCGGATAGTAGAGCGTCTCAAGGACAAGGACGCCGTCCATAGGCCGCAGGGCGCAGAGGCGCTCCTTGTTGCGGATGGCGATCTTTGCGACGGCGGTGAGACCCTTTTCCTTGAGCGCCCGCATCAGGAGCGCATACGGCTTGGTCGCGGCTTCATCCGGCTCCAGGTAGTAGCTCTTCTCATAGAAGACGGGGTCAATCTCCTCCGCGTCCACGAAGGCGGAGAGCTCGATCGTGTGCTTGCTGGGCAGCGGCAGTTTCTCGAAGTCTTCCTCCGTGAGGATCACGTATTGCTCGCGCGAGTATTCGTAGCCGCGGACGATCTCGTCCATCTCCACGAACTTTTCGTCGAGGGGACACCAGCGGCGCATCTTAATGCGCGCGTTGTCCTCCTTGTGTATGAGGTGGAAGGAGATGTCCTTGTCCTGTGTCCCGGTAAAGAGCTTCACGGGGATGCTCACCATCCCAAAGCTGATGACGCCGTTCCAAATCGATCTAGGCATTTTGTGAGTCTCCTATTGTGCCCGTTTCTAGAGGCAAAGCTAATCATACCGCTAAGTGGACGCGTGGAAAACGCGACTCGTTATAAGCCCGCCTATCAGAGCCGTGTAGGATAGGTGCATCCAGACAAGCAAACACACACGCAATCAGACAAACGAGCGCATCGGCTGAAACTCGTGGGAAGGAGGCCCAAACGTGGACCGCGCGGAAGCCTGGGGTATCCTCTGCGAATACACGAAGAGCGAGCCACTTCGCAAGCATGCGCTGGCCGTGGAGGCGGCGATGCGTGCGTACGCGCGGCGTTACGGCGGCGATGAAGAGAAGTGGGGCATCGTCGGGTTGCTGCACGATTTCGACTTCGAGATACACCCCGATCCGGAGGACCACCCGGCGAAGGGGGCGGAGATCATGAGGCAACGCGGAGTGCCGGAGGATATCGTGCATGCCGTCTTATGCCACGCGCCCTACCTGGGCCTGGAACCGAACGGCGATATGGACCGCGCAATCTACGCCGTCGATGAACTCACCGGCTTCGTCATCGCCGTGGCGCTTGTGCGGCCGAACAAGAGCATCGATGAGGTGGATGTTGCCGCGGTGAAAAAGAAGATGAAGGACAAAGGGTTCGCCCGGGCAGTGAACCGAGACGATATTACGGGCGGCGCCGAGAAGCTGGGAGTTGAGTTGGACGAACACATCGCCTTCGTGATCGAGGCGCTGAAGCCGGTGGCGAAGGAACTGGGCATCGCCGGGCGGCCGGCTGATCAGGGCCAGTAGGCCGCTCTCACGGCCTTGACGGCTGCCACATAGTCCTTGGTCTCGGCGTAAAGCGTGCCGGCGGCAGTAGTGCCGTAGCCCTGGTAGTAAGCTGCGATGGCGCTGTCCTCGCTGCCTGTTTTATCGATGAGAATATGCACCAGCCGCGCGCCCAGTTTGACGTTGTCGTAAGCGCTGAACTCTTCGTCCAAGTCCTGGTCCAAGACGTCGCGCTCCAACCATTCGGCGGTGCCAGGCATCAGTTGCATGATGCCGATCGCGCCGGCCGGGCTGCGAGCGCCCTGCTGCCAACCGCTCTCGACCCAGGCGAGCGCCTTGAGCAGACCGGGGTCCAGAGCCTCTGCTCTCGCACGGTCCTCTAGTAACGATTCAAGCTCTGGCGAGTGCGGGCGCTCGCTCGCTTGCGGCGACGAAGCTGCCGGGGGCTGTCGTGGAATGACGAGAGTCTGCCCTGCGAAGATGAGGTCGGCGTTGAGGCTGTTCGCGGCCATAAGCTCGTCCAGGTCGACCCCCGATCGCAGGGCGATCTCGCTCAGAGTATCGCCCGGCTGCACCTTGTACGCCTCGCCTACGCCGGATCTGCTGCCCGGGAAATATGAGGTCCGGGTTGGCGATATGGTTGACCTGTGTGAGCACAGTGACGCTGACCCCGTACAGCTGAGAGATGCCACCCAGCGTGTCTCCGGCCACGACCGTGTGGTTCGTACTGTCACCGGCTACGAACCCAACAATAAGCAACGAAACAAAGACTGCGGCGATGGCCGCACCAGCGCGCCGCGCTTGTGTCATCGTAGCGATTCTGAACATAGACGAAGGATTAGACGCACGCGAATGGCCCACCGTTGCGTATAGCGAAAACATTTCTCGGACGGCTGACCTGGCATAAACTGTCGTCTAAATCGACAGTCGCTGAGCCGTGAAAGGTTGAATGGTGATCAAGGAAGTGCGCATTTCATCTGAGCCGATGGCTCCCGAATCAGATGCTCAGTTCGTTCGCGACGGCCTGAACCTCTACAACGTGGGCCGCACCGGGTATTCTGAGTGGCGGCCGGTGAAGCTTTTCCTCCGCGATGAGACGGGCCTGATTCGCGGAGGCCTGCTCGGCGATGCCTGGGGTGGCTGGTTACACGTCACGTTCCTGTGGATCGAGCAATCGTTACGCGGGAAGGGATACGGCCGGCTGCTAATGGAGGCGGCCGAGGCGGAGGCGCGCGATTGGGGCTGCCGCTACGCCCACCTGGACAGCCACAGCTTCCAGGCGCCTGAGTTCTACGCGAGGCTAGGGTACGAGGAGTTCGGCCGGTTACGGGACTCGCCGCTCGGTTATGAGCAGGTATTCATGTGGAAGCGGCTCTGACCACGATATCACCCCAGCACGTCGAAGTGCGCATAGCGCCCGGTCGCTTCACCCCATTCCGCATCTACCGAGCGCACGATGGCCGAGCGCGGGCCACGGTTGACGTGCTCCAGCAGCGACTCGAGGGCCGGCCGGCTGCCCTCCGCCCGCACCTCGATTGAGCCACCGTCCGCGAGATTGCGGACGTAGCCGGTGAGGTGCAACGTCCGCGCTCGCGTGTAAACGAAGTCGCGGAAGCCGACGCCTTGCACCCTGCCGCGGACGATGGCGTGGAGTGACGCACGATCGACACCGGCTTCCGGGCCTGTTCCGCGCACCCCGTTCGCGCTACCTCAACACGTGATCCAGCGCGGAGTCCACCACATTCTCGGGCACGTCATCTCGAAGGACCGGCTTTCCGATGCCAGCAAGGAGCACCCAGCGGATGGACCTCCCCTGCACCTTCTTGTCGAGTGCCGTGGCAGCCTTGACCGCGGCTGGGTCAAGGCCGTTTGCCGTCGTCGGCAGCTTGAAGCGCTCCAACAGGCGCCGCTGTCGCTCGCCGATTTCCGGGCGCAGAAGACCGAGCCTCTCGCTGATGAACGCGGCCGCCGTCATGCCGATGCCGTCCGCTTCGCCGTGGCGGAAGCGGCTGTAGCCGGTCGTCGCTTCAAGGGCGTGGGCCACGGTGTGGCCGTAGTTGAGGACGGTGCGGCGCCCGGTCTCCTCCCGCTCGTCTTCGGCGACGATTGCCGCCTTGATCGCGATGCTTCGGCGGACGGCATCCACAGTTGGGTCCGCGTCCAGTTTCAAGATGCCCTCAGCGCCGTCCTCGAGGAACCTCAGATACCCTTCGTCCGCGATGAGCGCGTGCTTGATCGCCTCTGCCCAGCCGGAGTGGATCTCCCGGGGCGGCAAGGTGCGAAGCAAAGCGATGTCGGCTAGCACCATGCGGGGCTGGTAGAAGGCGCCGATCAGGTTCTTCGCCCTCGCGTGGTTGACGGCCACTTTTCCCCCGATAGCTGCATCCACCATGCCCAGCAGGCTGGTCGGCACATGGACGAGCGGCAAGCCGCGGGCGAAGGTGGCGGCGACATAGCCGGCTAGGTCTGTGACGACGCCGCCGCCGAAGCCGATTATGGTGTGGCCACGCTCCGCCTTGTGCTGGAGCAGCCAGTCGTAGAGTTCGGATGCCGTGCGAAGCGTCTTGCTGGTCTCGCCCGGCGGCACGGCAAAGATATCGAACGGAACGGCGGCGGCCTTCAGCGCCTCGCTTATCTCGTCCTCGTAGTGATGAGCGACAGCCTCATCTGTGATCACGTATGTCTGGCGGCCGAGCCCGAGTTCAACGAGTTTCGTCCCGAGCTCTGGAAGGCGCCCCCATTTCGCATAGACCGGGTACTGGGCGCTTGCCGTTGTCACCATGACATCGGCGCCTGCAGGGATCGCGTGCAGCGTCATCCGGGGTGCTATAGCGCGCGGACTGCCTATCTCTTCAACGCGACGGGGATCGGCCAGCGCCCGCTCCCCATACATCTCCCATGCGCGCATCACCTCGTCCGCCACCTGTTCGTACGTGCGGTCTTCGGTGTGGACCGTCCAGTCGCAGAGCGCGTAAATATGCTCCCGGCCCTGCTTCAGCTCGCGTATCCGAGAGAGAGGATCGGCAGTGGAGAGTAGCGGCCGGTCGAGAGGCTCGTGTCCCGCCCGGTCGGCAAGGCGACGGAAGATCGTCTCCGGCCGGGCGTCCAGGCAGACGATGAAGCCACCTTCCGCCAGCATCCGCCGGTTCTCGGGGCGCAGGACGACGCCACCGCCGGTGGCGATAACAACATCCGTCTGGCCGCCGAGTTCTCGCAGCACCACCGACTCCAGGTCGCGGAAGTGCTCCTCGCCCTCATCGCGAAAGATATCGAGGATAGATTTGCCAGCGCGTTTCTCGACCAGCTCGTCGGTATCGATCCAGCGCCAGTTGAGGCGGGCTGCGACGATAGGAGCGACCGCGCTCTTTCCGGTGGCGGAGAAGCCGGCGAGTACAATACGAGACGGCCTCGGCACTAGCCTACCTCTTGCTTGTAGATGCCTTCAGCGGCAAGCTCCATCCAGCGCTCCTGCCGGTGAAGCGAAGTGAACCCGAATTGCCCGTAAAGGCCGTGCGCATCGCGGGTGCCCAGCAGCCAGCGCCGCATCCCCTGGCACTCCGGATGGCTCAATAGGGCGCGCATGAGCAGCTTCGAGAGGCCGCGGCGGCGGTGTGGCTC
>VBJS01000068.1:11943-25973 GCA_005880055.1 Chloroflexota bacterium
TTCCGCCCAGTAGCTTTTGGTGAGGAAAGCGTGGATGCGCGGGATGTCGAGAAGGGCAGGATCGGTTGAGACGGTGTATTCGCCCTGGTTGGCCTCGTATGTCACAACGCTATCTGCCCCGCGGGCCGATTGTCTTCTGGTACTCCTCGAAGTTACGGCGCGTCTCAGCGAGCGAGTCGCCGCCGAATTTCTCGAGCATTGCGCGGGCGAGCACGATGGCCACCATCGCCTCGCCGACCACACCAGCGGCGGGCACGGTGCAGACATCCGATCGCTCGTAGTGCGCCTTGATCTCCTCGGCGCTCAGCAGGTCGACCGAAGGCAGTGGTTTAGACAAGGTCGAGATGGGCTTCAACGCGCCTCGCACGATGACCGGCTCGCCGTTCGTCATGCCGCCTTCCAGGCCGCCGGCGCGGTTGGTCGCGCGGCGCCACGGCCGCCCGTCCCACTGGTCGGGCGGCAGGATGACGTCGTGTGCCTCAGAGCCCGGCCCGGCAGCGACGGCGAACCCGCCTCCGATCTCCACCCCCTTCACGGCATGGATGCTCATCACGGCCTGCGCCAGTTGCCCGTCCAGCTTGCGGTCCCACATGACATGCGAGCCGAGGCCGATCGGGACGCTGGTCCCCCACATCTCGAATGTGCCACCGAGCGTATCGCCTGCCTCCTGGGCCGCGTCGATCGCCCTGCACATCCGTTCGGACGCGCCGCCGTCCGCACACCGTACCGGGGACTCTTCGACGGTCGCCCAGTCCGGCTCTCCGTTGACACTCGCCTCGATATCAGCGATGGAGGTCGTGTGAGAGTGCACGGCGACGCCGAATTCCTCGAGCAGGCGCCGGCAGACGGCTCCTGCGGCCACGCGCGCGGCCGTCTCCCGAGCTGACGCGCGCTCCAGCACGTTGCGGGCATCATCGAAGCCGTACTTCATTGCGCCGGGTAGGTCGGCGTGCCCCGGGCGCAGGCGGGTCACCCGCTTTGGCTCCCCTTCGTAAGGCGCGACTTGCATGACCTCGCTCCAGTCCTCCCAGACCCGGTTCTGGATGACCATGCCGATTGGGCTGCCCAGGGTGAGGCCGTGGCGGACGCCGCTCACGATCTCCGCCTGGTCCTGCTCGATCTGCTGTCGGCGGGAACGGCCGTAGCCACCCTGGCGCCGGCGGAGGTCAGACGCGATGTAGTTCTCGGTCAAGGCCAGACTCGCCGGAACGCCCTCCAACACGACTACAAGAGATTTGCCGTGAGACTCGCCGGCCGTTAGAAAGCGCAGGTTTGTCATTGGGCCGTCGCTTCCTGGGGCTCATCCGCCGGCCAGGGCTCGACGTCTATTGGCAGTGGCTGACCGCGCTCCCCCAACCGGTAGCGCGCATCCAGCGCGTCGACGATCTCTTCTGCCGTCCATTCATCCCAGTCGACCGTGCGGGCCTGATCGCGCGTCGCCTGCAGGCTGAGGATGCAGAGGTTGCTGCTCAGGTCCTCGCCCTGCCGAAAGGAGGTGTACACGTCGAGCTGTATGAGCTGGGGCCGGAAGTTCGGTAGTTCGTAGAGCAGCATTTCCGCCGCTTTCGCGGCGATGCTAATGCCTTCCTGCAGGGCGTTGCGGACCTCCAGCCAGCGCCCTTCCAGCATCCGGTATTCGCTCTGCGCCTGGCACGAAACGCGGACGCCATCGGCCGCCACCGCAATCAATTGTGCCGATTGGATGCCACGCCAGACGTCCGGCGCAACAGCCTTCGGGCGTCTGCCGGACCGCCAGCTATTGAGGGCATCCTCTGCTATATCGCGGATCACCTTGACGTCGCCGGCCGCCGCCGCCTTTCGCCAGGCGAGCGCGGCCCGCGTGCCCTGCAGGACGATATAGCTCACGACCAGGAAGAATATGAATATGCCGAGGACAGCCCAAGGCATCATGGCGACGCCCCTTCCAACTGCCGCGCCAGGCCGGTTCTGGCCGCGTCGAACATTATGTCGAGTGGCGGCTCACTGCCCGTCCATAGCTTGAACGAGGCGGCACCCTGGTAGACAAGCATCGGTAAGCCGTCCAGCGTCGCAGCGCCTCTCTGTCGCGCCGCTTCAATAAGCGGGCTCTCGTGGGCAGAGTAGGCAATATCGTAAATCAGCATCCGATTGTGAAGCGCGGACGGGGGGATGAGCGCTGCGGTTTCGTCTGATCCCGGAACACAACTGACCAGCAGTACTGAATCCACAGCGGCAGAGGACCACGTCTCGTCGCTGGCCGGGAATGCCTCAATAACGGTATGGACTGCGAGTGGCTGCAGATCGCCTGCCAGCGCCTGGGCGCGAGTGAGCGTTCGGTTGATAACGCTGACACGAGCGGCACCGGCTTGCGCGAGCCCCAGGACAACGGCTCTCGCTGATCCGCCCGCGCCCACGACAATCGCCTGCTTGCCGGCCGCGTCGAAGCCGCCGTCTTCTCGCAATGCGCGCAGGAAGCCTTCCACATCGGTGTTGCAGCCCACAAGGCGGCCGTCCCGGTTGACGATCGTATTGACAGCGCCGATCTGCGCCGCTGGGCCGTCGATTTCATCCATCAGAGGGATCACCGGCTCCTTGTGCGGTATCGTCACGTTCCCACCGAGCACAGAGGCAGAGCGCATCCCTTTAACGCGAGTGACCAAACCGTCCGGCGTGGTAGGCCAGCCTTCGTAGACGATGTCCAGGCGCAACGCGTCAAGGGCCGCCTGTTGAAATATAGGCGACAACGTCTGTCTTCCCTGACCGATAATGACGCCCAGATACTTCATTGCCCCTGGTACTTCTCAATGTTTCGCTGGTGTTCTTCTAGCGTGGAGGCAAACGCATGGCTACCGTCAGGCTTGGCCACGAAGTACAGGAAGTTGGTATCAGCCGGCTCCAACACAGCTTTTATCGAGTCCAGCCCGGGGTTGCAGATAGGGCCCGGCGGTAGACCGCGATTCAGGTAAGTGTTGTACGGGGAATCGATGCCGAGGTCCTCCCGAGTAAGATCGGGCTTCCAGTACCCGTAGGTCTGCACGGATTCCGCATCAGAGGCGATCGCGTACTGCACGGTGTGATCCGCTTCCAATGGTATGCCCTGTCGCAACCGGCTGAGGAAGACCTGCGCCATTATCGGTCGCTCCGAGGCTACCTGCGCCTCACGCTCGATGACCGAAGCAAGGGTGACAACGTCATTCAGGCTCAATCCAGCAGCCGAAGCCTTCTGTGCGGCGTCTGCCGGGAGGCGTTCGCCAAAGGTTTGGAGCATGCGCAGGATGAGGTCTCTGGCCTTATCGTTGTTGCGAACGGGATAGGTCGCAGGGAACAAATAGCCCTCCAGGTTGCCGTCGCTCTGGAGATCGGCGAGAAAGTTTAACCCGGTCTCTTGGCGGAAATCCGCGACGCGGGCGGTGGCGATAAAGTCATTGCTAGAAATCCCCTGAGCGGCGACAGTGTCGGCCACCTCTTCCAGCCGGCGGCCCTCGACGACGGTCAGTGAGCGCTCTGAAATAACGCCGTTACGAACGCGGTAAACGGCATCTAGGGCGGGCGTTCCCGGCCGGAACTCGTAGTCGCCCGCCTGGAGGCTGCCCTGGTAACCCAGAATGGCAACCAGGATTCGAAATTGGGTGGCCGAATCGATGGCTCCCGAAGCTCCCAGGCGAGTGGCGATTTCACTGGGGCTCATCCCTGCTGCCAGTGAGACGTCTACCGTCCGGCTGCTGGTCGGCGCGGGCGGGCTGTAGGTTGCAGCATCGGGGACGGTTGCACCCTTGTCGATCTGCCAGACGGCGAGTGCGCTCATGATCAACGAAACAATAACGGCGGCCGCTGGGACCAGTCGCTTCCTCAGCGAGGCGTCCCCCGGGCATCGATGAATGCCTGCAAGACAATAGCCGCTGCCGCTGCGTCCCGCCCGGCCATCGCCGTTCGCGCCGATTTCTTCCTGCCGGCCTCAGCGGTAACGCGACTTGCCTGAACCGTGCTTAGCCTCTCGTCCCATGTATGCACCGGTAGAGGCAGCCGCTCACGAACCTGCTCCACCTGGGCGATTACCGCCTGCCCCTGCGGGCCAAGAGCACCGGACATCGAGAGCGGCAGGCCGACAACTAGTTCGTCGGCGCGCTGCTCGCGGGCGATGGCGAGGATGGTTTCGATCGGGTCTCCTTCGACAGTCACCGTCGTTACCGGTATGGCCACGCGGGTGCGATCATCGGCGGCGGCCACGCCGATGCGTCTTTCTCCAAGGTCCAGTCCGATGATCCTCACTGCTTCCCGGCTGCCTCCAGCATCTCCTGAACGGCGGGACCGACCGCAGAGAGCGCCTCATCGATCTTCGAGGCATCAGTCCCGCCCCCCTGCGCCATCTCCGGGCGGCCGCCGCCACCCCCACCCGCGACGGACGCCACCAGCTTCAGAAGATTGCCTGCGTGGAGGCCACGGCTGGTGAGGTCGCTGCTGACAATGGCGACGAACTGCGGGCGGCCATCAATTGCTGACGCCAAGACGGCCACGCCGGAGCCGAGGTCCTTCCTGATCGAGTCTCCCAGGTAGCGCAGGGCATCGGCGCTGGGCGCTTCCACCCGCGTGGCCAGCACGCGCACACCATCAACTGAAATTGCACGGTCCATTAGCTGTCCTGCGGCCGGCGACGAAGCCAGGGAACGCTCCAGCTTCAAGACTCGTTTTCGTAAGGAGTCTTGCTCGTTGATTAACCCCTCAAGTTTCGACAGGACGCTTTCGGGCTGCGCTGAGAGGCGCCGCGCAACTTCACTGAACAGAGCCTGCTGGCGGCGAACATGGGCCTCGGCGCCGCGGCCGGAAAGCGCTTCTATGCGCCGCATCCCTGAACCGATGGATGATTCGTTGGTAATCAGCACCAGGCCGATGTCGCCAGTACGGGTGCAGTGCGTGCCCCCGCACAACTCGGCGCTGAACGGCGGCCGGCTGGTGTTGACTTCCACGACTCGCACGTCCGCGCCGTACTTCTCGCCGAAGAAGGCAAGGACACCTTCCTGCATCGCCTTCTCGAAGCTCGTTGTCCGCGTGTGCACCTCGATGTTCTCGCGCACCTTGGCGTTGACGAGCATCTCCACCTCCGCCAGTTGTTCCGGTGCGACCGGTTCAGTGTGTCTGAAGTCGAATCGCAGGCGGTCTGGCCCGACCAGGGAGCCGGCCTGACGCACGTGTATGCCGAGGACCTTCCGAAGCACGGCGTGCAACAGGTGCGTGGCGGTGTGATTCCGCATTGTATCAGCCCGGTGTTGCCGGTCTACGCTCGCCGCGATCTCGTCGCCGACGGCGATCTGCCCCTCGACGACCGTGCCTCGATGGAGGATCAGCCGTTCAGCCACCCGCTGCGTGTCGTTTACCGACACACGACCACTGGGTCCGCTGATCTCGCCCCGGTCTCCCACCTGGCCACCGCCCTCAGGGTAGAAGGGGGTGCGGTCGAGGAGAATTTCGACGTCCGCGCCGGCTGGGGCAGTGTCGATGGGTCTCAGGGAGTCGCTGGGGGCCACTAGGGCCACGACTTTCGCCTCAGCTCCAAGGCTTTCGTAGCCCAGGAAGTCGGTCGCCTCGGAGGCCAATCCGGCGTAGACCGCTTCTGCCGCGACGGCCGTCCCTCCGCCGGCGGCGGCGCGGGCCAGGGCTCGCTGACGTTCCATCTCCGCCTGAAACCCCGCTTCGTCCAGAGTCAGACCGCGTTCGGCGGCTATCTCGCGGGTCAGTTCCACCGGAAAACCGTAGGTATCGTGCAAGAGGAAGGCTTGCTCGCCGGTGATCTCCGGCCGGCCGGAGGACAAGATTTGTTCGAGCATCTCCAGCCCTCGCGAGAGCGTTTCGTCGAAGCGGAGCTCCTCAGGAGTGATGATTTGTTCGATGAACCGGCGTTGCCTTTCCAGCTCCGGGTAGGACGCTTTCATGGTGTCGATTACAGCGTCAGCCATCGCTGCAAGAAATGGTTCGTTGATGCCCAATCTCCGGCGGCCGAAGTAGATTGCGCGGCGGAGCATCCGGCGGACGACGTAGCCGCGTTCCTCGTTAGAGGGGGTCACCGGTGTGCGCTCGTCGCCGATGAGGCAGGTCACGGCCCGCGAATGTTCGGCAACGATGCGAATCGCGGGGTCAGTGGCCGGGTCGGCGCCGTAACGCTTGCCGGACAGTTGTTCGATGCGCCGGATGACGGGCTGGAAAAGGTCCGTGTCGTAGACAGACGCGACGCGGCTCTTGTCCCATTCGTGGCTCTCGTAGAGGAGGACGGAGGCGAGGCGCTCGAGGCCGGCGCCGGTATCGATATTCCTAGACGGTAGCGGCGTGCGCTGGACACCGTCGCAGTAGTAGGTCATGAAGACCAGGTTCCAGATTTCGACGAAGCGGGCGTGGCCATGGGCAGGATGGCAGGACGGCCCGCAGCCGAATTGCTCGCCGAAGTCATAGTGGACCTCGGAGTCTGGGCCGCATGGACCCATTTCCCCGGAGAACCAGTAGTTGTCGTCTTCCCCGTAGCGCATTATGCGCGCCGCTGGGTAGCGCTGCTGCCGCCACAGTTCGAACGCTTCGTCGTCGTCCTCGAACACGGCAGGCCACAGGCGTTCGGGCTGCAACCCCAACACCTGCGTCAGAAACTCTTGCGCCCAGAGGATCATCTCGCTCTTGAAGTAGTCGCCAATCGAGAAGTTGCCCAGCATCTCGAAAAACGTCAGGTGAGATGTATCGCCAACCGATTCGATATCTGTAGTGCGAAAGCACTTCTGAACACTGGTCAGGCGCCGGTTGGGCGGGTTTGCCTGACCGGTGAAGTACGGCTTGAACTGGACCATGCCGGCGCTGGTGAAGAGCAGTGTAGGGTCGCCGGCAGGGACAATTGGGGCGCTTGGCACGCGTCGGTGGCCCCGGTCTTCAAAGAAACGGAGGAATGATTCCCGTAATTTGTGAGCATCCAAGCCGCTTGAATTATAGCTTCTGAGGCAGGTTGGAACACGCGGCCGGCGGTGCTGCGTTATGCGGCCGGCTGCGTCGCGCCTGCTTCTTCTATCTGGACTTCGATATAAGGATTGCCGTAACGGTCGCGTTTGACGTCGGTGGCGGAGACGTAGCCGTGTCTAAGGACGGTGTCTTCCCAAAAGGAGATGGGCTTGCCGACGAGCGTGGGGGCCAGGCTCTTAATCCCCTTTTCATCTAGAGCAAATCGCAGGTCCCGCGTAATCATCCCGCCCGTATCATAGCAGGACGTCGGGTTGAAGCGAGGAGCGCCGGTTCTTCTGCTAGCCAAATGAAATCCGGCCTGCTTCAGCGTTTCGGCCCCGCACAGTATAATCCCCAGTAGGTGCATTGATCCCTCTCGTGGCCGGCCTGGCGGTCGGTCCGCCCCCGATGCCTGAACAACCGAATGGTGCGCGAAAGGGTATCTTCGTCAGCGCCCGGAACAATGCCCGGGTACAGTCCCGCCGCACTGATAGACACGGAGGACCCCGCAATGAAGATTCTTCAGATTGCCCCGCTCTGGGAATCGGTGCCGCCACCGGCATACGGTGGAACGGAAGCCGTCGTTCATCTCCTGGTCGAGGAGCTTGTCCGGCGCGGACACGAGGTAACTCTATGCGCCTCCGGAGACTCCCAGACCTCGGCGCTGCTCCAGGCGTGCTATCACCGGAGTCTGCGAACGGCAGACGACATCGAGCTAAAGGCCTTATTCTCCTGGCAGCACTGCGCCCTCGCGCTGAAGGACGCCGCGGAGTACGACATCGTGCACAATCACGCCGGCGAGGAAGTGATGGCCCTCTCTCACCTTGTCTCGGCTGTTCCGATGCTGACGACCATGCACAACATCATTACTGCGGATGCGCAGTTTGTCTGGGACCGCTATAGCGGGTACTACAACACGCTCAGCCTGGCCGAGCGGCGGGCGATGCCTGCCGTTTCAGGCGGCATCTTCGCCGGCGTAGCCTACAACGCGATCGACGTGAGGAGCTTCCCGTTCCAGGAGAAAAAGGACGATTACCTGCTATTTCTATCGCGGCTATCGCCGGAGAAAGGGCCCCACCTTGCCGTAGAGGTAGCGAAGCGAACCGGGCGCCGCTTGTTTCTAGCCGGCAAAGTGGGAGAGCTGGACCGCGAATTCTTCAACAGTGTAATGGCGCCGCTGATTGACGGGGAACAGATCGTCTTCCTGGGCGAGGCGGACGCCGAGATGAAGCGAGAACTTTACCGGAACGCGCACGCAGTGGTGCTCCCCATTATGTGGGATGAACCCTTCGGCCTCGTCACGGCAGAAGCGCAGGCCTGCGGCACGCCGGTGCTCACCTTCAATCGCGGCGCCGCAGCGGAAATCGTAGAAAACGGTCTCACGGGATTCGTTACTGACAACGTGGACCAGATGACGGACGCAGCGGGGCGCCTGGCCGAAATTGACCCGAGGGCGTGCCGCCGCCATGTGGAAGAACGGTTTGACGGCCCGGTGATGGCGAACCAATACCTGCGGCTTTACGAATCGATCCTGCGGGGACGGGCCGGTCAGGCGTTGGACAAAGCAGTTGTGGCAACTCCCGGCCACGGCTTAGGCGAACCAGCGCGGGTGGCATAACAATCGCGAACGCTCCCCAGATTCGCCGGCGGCAGCGAGAGCAGGCGGCCCTGCGAAGAGCGCATGAGCCGCAGGCTCCGGTTCCGGTCTTGCCGGAAGCGGAGCCGATGTCAATCCAGGACATCCGGGATGCCCTGGTTATTCGCGAGCGCGATATCTTCCTGATAACCGACATAGCGGGTCAGGTGCCCAGGGGCAACAAGAACGGCTACGGCCTGTACTACTCCGATACGCGATACCTCTCCGGGTACGAGTTCTCGTTTTCGACGAGCCGGCCCTTGATGCTACTCTCCACAGCGGAGCTTGGATACAGCTCCGAGCAGGTCATGACAAATCTTGCGATGACGGACGTTGAGGGGCGCCACCTCCCCCAGGGCACGATTGAAGTGCACCGAACGCGGGTGCTGGAAGACGTACTAGAAGAGATTGTCGCGGCGACGAACTACAACGACTTCGAGGTGCACCTGGAGCTGATTTTCAGATTCGCCGCTGATTTCGCCGACCTGTTCCTTGTCCGTGGCTACGAACCCGAGGAGCAGGGCACGGCCCTTCCGCCGGTATGGCAGGAAGGTGCTCTGCGGATGAGCTACAAGGGCAGCGACAACCGAATGCGGCAAACGATGATAATTTTTACACCGCGTCCTGACTCCGTGCAGACAGACCAAGACGTGGCGTTCGCTTCTTTTTCCGTAACCCTGGCGCCTCGCGCGACCGCAATCATCCGGATGGTAGTCACCATGGACGGGCGGCTGGAATCGCCGCAGGGCGTCGCCCGCTTCGCCATTGTCGAGAAGGAGTACAGGCAGTGGCTCCGCAAGGCGGTGCAAATCAAGACCGATAACGATTTTTTCGACGCAGTGCTTTCGCGCTCCCTCGGCGACCTGCGCATGCTGTGGAATCACGAGGAGTTTGAAGGTGGCTACCCGGCAGCTGGCACGCCCTGGTTCGACACGCTCTTCGGCCGAGACACTGCCATCGTAGGCATCCAGACGCTCTGGCTGAAACCGGACCTGGCCCGGCAATGCCTGGGAGCACTGGCACGCCACCAGGGCAAGAAGTTCGACTCCTGGCGGGACGAAGAGCCCGGCAAGATACTGCATGAACTGCGGGTAGGGGAGCTCACGCAGACCGGGGAGCTGCCGTTCTCCCCCTATTTTGGCAGCATAGATTCGACACCTCTCTTCCTGATGTTGGCCGCAGAGTACTTCCGTTGGACGGCGGATCGTGACCTGATGCAGCACCTGGAAACGAACCTGAGAGCCGCATTGCATTGGATTGAGGAATACGGCGACCCGCGCAAACGCGGCTACGTGGAGTACGAGAAGCGATCTCCCCGCGGCCTTCTAAACCAGGGGTGGAAGGATTCAGAAGACTCCATGGTGCGCGGGGACGGCAGCCTCGTCGACTCCCCCATAACACTCGTAGAAGTGCAGGCCTACGTTTACGCCGCGCAGCGAGGGTTGGCGCCCGTATTCCGGGCGCTTGGGGACGAGGGCGAGGCTCAAGCCCTGATGGAGAAGTCTGAGGCGTTGCGGCAGCGGTTCGCGCGCGATTTTTGGCTGGATGCCGGATACTACTCGCTGGCCCTGGATGGCGAAGGAGCCCCATCCACTGCCTTAACCTCAAATGGCGGCCACGCGTTATGGGGCGGAATAGCAGAGCCCCATCAGGCGCTACGCGTTGTGCGGCGCATGTCCAAGAAGGACATGTTCAGCGGGTGGGGGCTGAGAACCCTCACCTCGGCTTCGCCGCGCTTCAATCCGCAGGGTTATCACCTGGGCACAGTTTGGCCGCACGACAACTCCATTGCGGCCATGGGGTTCAAGCGCTACGGTTGTGAGCGCGAGTTGAACCAGGTAGCCACTGCTCTATTCGATGCGGCCAAGGCCTTCCCGTATTACCGGTTGCCTGAACTGTTCGGGGGCACGCCGCGTTCAGCGCACCATGCACCAGTGCCTTACCCCGTTGCCTGCCGGCCGCAGGCCTGGGCCGCCGGCGCTTTCCCGCTAATCACGCAGGCCATCCTGGGCCTCTGCCCTGATGCCCCTAACAAGCGTCTCTACTTAGTAAGGCCGGTGCTGCCCGACTGGCTGCGAGAAGTTCAGGTACATGGAGTCCGCGTGGGCCGCGCTACAGTGGACCTCTACTACGAGCGGGACGATCAGGGTGTTTCAGAGGTGGGCGTCCTCGATGTGCGCGGCGATTTGCAGGTGGACATTGTGGACCAGTGGCCGCGTTAGAGGAACCGCCGTGCGGTTGCCGTTTGACTCCTTGACCACTCGCGCGTTGTGAATCCATAGTTGGCGCATGCTAGGAGGGGAACACCCACTGCAGGGCCAGGTCGCGGTCGTCACCGGCGCCAGCCGCGGGATTGGCCGGGCGATTAGCGTTCAATTTGCACGCGCCGGCGCCGATATTGTCGTCAGCGCTCGTTCCACTGAAGGCGCGCCGTCTCGTCTGCCGGGAACGATCGAAGAGACGGCCCGAGAGGTTGAGGCGCTGGGCCGCCGCGCCCTCTGCGTAACAACGGATGTAACAAGCGAAGAGCAGGTCCGGAACCTGTCGGAACGGACCCTGAAGGAGTTTGGGCGCTGCGACATCTTGGTCAACAACGCCGGCATCAGCTCGCCAGCGCCGTTTCACCAGACGCCACTGAAACGCTGGGAGTTGGTGATGAGCGTGAACCTTCGCGGCCCGGTGATGTGCATGCAGGCCTTTCTGCCGGCGATGATCGAACGGAAGAGCGGCAGGATAATCAATGTCTCATCTTTTCTGGCAGAGTTGGTCATGCCCGGGATGGCCTCCTATTCCGTCTCGAAGATCGCGTTGGAGAAGCTGACACAGTACGCGGCGGAAGAGCTTCGGCCGCACGACGTCGGCGTCAACGCCCTGCGTATCGAGCTGAACATCGCGACAGAGGGCTGGATGTTCCGCAATCCAGATATGGACTTCTCCTCCTGGGAGAAGCCGGAGGCAGCGTCAGAAGCAGCGCTGTGGCTGGCTGAACAGCCGCCAGAGTACAGCGGCAATATCGTAACAATAGCGGAAGTTCGGCAGCGAATGAGCCGCAGCCCCGGACGCGCTTAGGGCCATGGCTTTCACTTCTGCTGTGGGTTAAGGAGAGTCTGCAGCAAAGCCGTCTCCGCCTTAATCGCCTTAAGAAGCTCAAGCTGCGTGTCCTGAATGTTCAGTATTGCGTCAGTTTCCTCCGCGTCATGCTCCAGCGTTAGACGATCGCGTTGCGCGGAACGGTTCGAGGCCATAAGGATGAGCGGAGCCGCGTACGATGCCTGAGCGCTGAACGCCAGATTGAGCAGGATGAACGGGTAGGCGTCCCATTGGTAGATGATCCCAATCGCGTTGATCAGCATCCAGCATGTAATGATCACGCTTTGGATGATGATGTACGTCCATGTGCCGAAGGCATTGGTGAAGTTATCTGCCGCGCGCTGACCAAATGTTCGGCGGTCGTGCAGCATGACATTGACCGGGTGCTTGGAGGGAATCTCTTCCTGTTCTTGATCGGGAAATGCTACGGACACGTTAATCCGCCCTTTCCTCGGGCCACAGGTCCCGAAAAACGTACCACTGATCTGGATAGCGCCGGACATATGTTTCGAATATACGCGCAATCTGTTGAGTGATCTGCTGCGCATCGGCGTCGGCGTCCAACGAACGGTCGGCAAAGACCGGCGGCTCGATGTGCGCCAGGAAGCTGCCGCCTGGACGCCGAACGGCCACGCCAAAGACAATGGGGGCTCCGCTGAGGCGAGCCAGCCGGGCCGGCCCAGCAGGGAACATCGTGTGTTTCCCAAGAAACTGCACGCATACGCCGTCGCGCGACCATTCCGCCCCGTCGTAAGGCGCGCAACAGACGGATTCCGCTGCCGGTTGACGGTAGGAGACTAATGCCCGTCCGCTCGCGGCAGGCTTTTATCCACTCCATCACGAACTGCGGGTAGACATCCTCCATGACTGACGTCACCCTGTAGTTCCGGAGCACCACGAGCGAGGCAGCCACTTCTGTGCTCCCCATATGAGCGCTCGTAAAGATAATGCCCCGGCCGGCCGATTCCGCCTCTGCGAAATGCTCTGCGCCCTGGACGGTCAGCCTATCGGTGACGCCCTCGGTTTCCCAGCCCTGGACATGAATCATCTCCGCGATGTAAAGGGCGAACTGTCGGAAACAACGCCGGGCCAGGCTTGCGACGAGGGGGTCGTCTTCCGAGCGGCCGAGGATGCGCGCGTAGTTACGGTGCACGGTACGCCGCTTGTCTGCCCACGTCGCATAGGCGAAATCTCCCCATGGTCGGGCAAAAGCATAGGCCGCGCTCAGTGGCGCCAGTGGCGCGAGCGCCCGGTTTAGCAGATAAGCGGTCGGGCCCGGCAGATACCCCCCGGCCGTTTGCCTCGGCACGGGGTCACTGCACCTCGCCATCGCCCGCCGTGGCAGCCGGCAGGAAGAAGGCGTTTAACTCGGCGGCCTTGTCCGGCGAAACTCGAAAAAATAGGCCTTTAGCCTCCGCCAGAATAGTTCCGTCGTCGGCAAGAATTACCGCCTCCGCTTCCAGAGTTCGCGCGCGCTCCCGCAGGATCTCTGCCGTAACGCTTAGTCGCTCGCCCAGCAAGATCGGCCGGCGGTATTTGACGTTAATGCGGGCGGTGACGGCCCAGGCGCCGGCCGCGTACATCGCCCAGCCCATGGCCTCGTCCAGCGCCGCCGCCGCTATGCCGCCGTGAGCCAGGCCGGGATAGCCCTGGTGAACGTCGCGCGCCAGGAAACGGCCCAGGACGCGTCGGCCCTCTGTCTGGAAGTCGATGCGCAGACCCTCTGGATTCAGGTCTCCGCAGCCGTAACACCAGTGGCGTGGACTATCCGCCGGTTCCTGCGCAGTCACCCTTCCTGGTACCTCTTGAAAACGGCCACGCCATTCTGGCCGCCGAACCCAAAGCCGTTGGCCAGCGCTACGCCAAGGGGCCTGCTTTGAGCCTGTAGCGGTGTGTAGTCAAGGTCGCACTCGGGATCGGGCGTCTCGAGGTTGATCGTCGGCGGCACAACGCCTTCGCGGATCGCCATAATAGCGGCCAGTCCGGATATAGCCCCGGCCGCACCCAGCTGGTGACCAACCATCGACTTCGGCGCGGTGATCGCAACTCGATAGGCATGCTTGCTCAGCGCTCGCTTGATGGCAGCCGTCTCTGCGGCATCGTTCAGCGGCGTGCCCGTAGCGTGCGCGACGATAAGGTCCACCTCTTCGGGTGGGACGGCCGCTTTCTGAAGGGCGCGCTGGATGGCCATTGAAGCCGCACCGCCGCCGGGGTCCGGCGCAGTTATGTGATACGCATCGGAGGTGACTGCACCGCCGGCCAGTTCTGCGTAGACGCGGGCGCCCCGTGCGCCGGCGTGTTCCAGGCTCTCGATGACCATGGCTGCGGCGCCCTCACCGTACACGAAGCCGTCCCG
>VBJS01000196.1 GCA_005880055.1 Chloroflexota bacterium
GGCACTGACGAACGGGGGTACTTTAAGGTGCCGCTCTCACCTGGCGATTACTACGTAGATCCGCAGACCTCGGGAATGCCGTCACCGCCGGACCCGTTTTTAGTGTCGGTGCCCCCAGCCGGTTTTCGGCAGCTCAAGATCGTCTACGACTCACATATCTATTAGTTTGACCGCTCGATTACCGTCGGTGGAATTCGTAGTCGGATAACTGCTCCTCGGAAGTTGGGCGAGATGCCCATTCTCCGGCGGACAGTTCGCTCCGTCCCCATGCTGCCGCCCCTCCTAAACTCACCACCTTCCGCCAAACTGTTATCTGTCACCTTTACCCACTTTTTCGGGTAGTGCCTCGATAGCGGCACGGTGCGAAAATGCACTCGAAATGCGCAGGCGCCACCCCGACGAACTGACGGACCGCGAGCGCGAGGTGCTGGAACTGCTGCGGCGGGACTTCACCAACGAACAGATCGCCCACCGCCTCGGCATCTCGCTGGACGGCGCGAAATACCACGTTTCGCAGATCCTCTCGAAGCTCGGCGTGGCGAGCCGCGAGGAGGCGACGGCCGTCGCCCTCAGCGGGCGGCGCCGCTGGTGGGCGAGCTGGCCGCTTTGGACGAAGATTGCTGGCGCGGCGATGGCGACTGCTATCGCGGGGGCTGTGGTCTTCGTCGCCAGCTCGGCTATCGGCTCAAGCGAGGCCGAGCCAGAGTTTTTGGGAGATATGACCCCGCTAGGCCCCGATATTATCGGTCAATATGACGACCCCCAGAATTTCAACGCCTTCGCAGGTCGCTTGTCAGAAGCTATCGAGACCGGAGATCAGCAATGGTTTCTTGAAAACACGCGGTTCACAGACTACGACTGCAGGCCGCCGATCGACAGCGGCCTCGGCCTTCCTCCTCCGCCACCGCCAGCAGCATGCGAGGGAGAATCGCCTCCCGCCACTGTCCCTGCAATAAAGCTCGTCCCTTTTGACTTCGAAGGCGACGAAGCGGATAACGAGAAGTCGGACTACCTCCTTACAGGGCTTTACTACGAAGACACCGATCAGTACACCGGGCTGATCCAACGATTCCTTAATGATCATGCGGAGGAGTATTTCGACCGCTATGGAGCCGGCGGGCCAAAGCTATATTCGTATGGAAAGTATGCGGCGCCTCCTAGTAACCGGCAATCGCTGGATCAATAACAGACCTGTCGTCGACGGGAAACAAGGTCGACGATGCCCGGCGGATAGCCATCAATTTCAACGCAAGTCATGACGCAAACCGCTGGGCCATTGACTCGGTCTGGTTTGTGTCTGATCGCCGTTTCGTGGTGATTGATCTCGACGCGGCGAGTGAGCAGGCAAAAATCGAGACGGGTCACACGGAGGTATGGCAGTTCTGGCAGCGGTGGAAGTAGCCAATCCGCCTGTCCCCTAATGCCCAGCCCCTGCTAAACTCACCACCAAATGACCCTGTTCCCTCTTCCTAGTTCCCTGTTCCCATGTCCTACCGCATAGCCGTCCTCCCCGGTGATGGCACCGGCCCTGAGGTCGTCCGCGAGGGGCTGAAGGTGCTCGCGGCCACTGGCGTCAAGCTCGACCTCAAGCACCTCGACCTCGGCGGCGAGCGCTACAAGAAGACCGGCGACATCCTTCCAGACTCCGTCCTCGAGGAGCTGCGCGGCTTCGATGCCATCTATCTCGGCGCCATCGGCCACCCCGACGTCGAACCGGGCATCCTCGAGAAGGGCCTCCTCCTCCGCCTGCGCTTCGAGCTCGACCAGTACATCAACCTGCGCCCCGTCAAGCTCTATCCGGGCGTCGACTGCCCGCTCAAGGACAAGGGCCCGGCGGACATCGATTTCGTCGTCGTGCGCGAGAACACTGAGGGGCTGTACAGCGGCATGGGCGGCTTCCAGTACAAGGGGACGCCGCACGAGACCTCGACGCAGGTCCACATGACGACCCGCTTCGGCGCCGAGCGCGCGATCCGCTACGCCTTTGACCTCACCCGCAAGCGTAACCACATGAAACAGCTCCACCTCGTCGCCAAGACGAACGTTCTCACCTTCGTCCACGACACCTGGTGGCGCGCCTTCAACGAGGTCGGCGAGGCCGACTACCCCGACATCAAGCGCGAGTACGCCCACGTCGACGCCACCACGATGTGGTTCGTTAAGAACCCGGAGTGGTTCGACGTGATCGTAGTCGAGAACATGTTCGGCGACATCATCACGGACCTCGGCGCGATGATCCAGGGCGGGATGGGCATCGCCGCCGGCGGCAACATCAACCCGCAGGGCGTCTCGATGTTCGAACCCATCGGCGGCAGCGCCCCGAAGTACACCGGCCAGAACGTGATCTGTCCCCTCGCCGCCATCGAGGCCGGCAAGATGATGCTCGCCCACCTCGGCGAAGAAGACGCCGCCGCCCGCATCGAGGCGGCGGTAGTAAAGGCGCTCGAAAGCGGCAAAATCCGCTCGCTGTCAGCGGGCAAGATGGGGATGGGCACGTCGGAGGTGGGGGATCTGGTGGCCTCGCTGGTCTAGGAGAATGTCAACCCATGGCACGATGCACCCGGTGTGGCACGCAAACGTCTTGGCTTCGACGCGTTAAATTCGCCAATCTCGAATTCTGCAGCACCGAGTGCTCTGATTCCTGGAAATCAGCTCACCAGACGGAAACACTTGCTGCCAAGGATCCCTATCGAGAAGCGCGGCAAGCGGCGGCACGGAAAGCCGTTGCAACGCGTAGGCGTCGCAAGGTTGCGGAACAGCAACGAGAACAAGCCGAACGGCAACAGCGGAAGAGGATCCTGGTTCCCCATGTTCAAGCCGCTCGCGACAACTCGGGTGACCCCTATGCCCATTTGGACTTGGCTAAAACGGCCATGAAAATCAGGGCGTTTGAGGAGGCAAGAGAGGCCTACTTAAACGCGATTGCCTTGGGAATACCCAATCCACGAGAATCTGGATTGGCCAAGTGGAACTATGCTGATTTACTGTGGAAGACGAGCCGTCCCCCGAACTTTCCAATCCGAGGTTATGAAGGCCGGCGATGGGAAAAGAGAGCTATCGGCGGAGAGAGCACCTCTGACCTCCCAACTCTGCGGCGGCTGGCGACCAGCTTTGAGCTTACGAGGCTACGGAAGCGCGACTTGGAAGAAATGGTTCCTAACATCGTCCACTATGTTCGGGAAGCAGAAGTCGACCTCCAGCGTCATCTAAGGTCGCAACCCGATGATGTTGAAGTCCTTGAGGCTTTAGTTGGTATCACTCGAATCTTGCGTAGACGGTCCTCTTCGGCTGAGGAGCAGTTGCGGCGAGTGCGGGCGAGACGCGTGCTACAGCCGGGCGCCTCAATCGGGATAACTACCAAAGACAGGTCCGGGCTATCCTTCGAAAGCAAGTGCCTTAAGATCATGCATGATATGGGTTTAAGAGCCGAGCTAACGCGCACGACGGCAGACGGAGGCATCGACATTGTCGCATTCAATGAACAACCGATAATGCGCGGCAAGTACATCATCCAATGCAAAGACTGGACAAATCCGGTCGGTGAGCCCGTTCTTCGTGATCTATTAGGCGTGGTTCATGCTGAGGATGCCGTGAAGGGCGTGCTCATCACATCCGGCACCTTTACGGCTGCAGCTAGACGCTTCGCCGAAGGTAAGCGCTTGGAACTTATCGACGGTCGAGAGTTCGGGGCGCTGATGCCTAACACGGCGAAGAAAGGCCAGGGACCATAATATACATACTGTATGTATGTTAAAAGCCCAAAACTACCAAACGAATTTAATCTGTCAAGTAGATGAACAAAGGTCACCACACCTACCACCGGCCCGATGGCCGCGTCCTGCGCATCATCGAGGGAGACCTCACCGAACAAGACTCGGATGCTATCGTGAACGCCGCCAACGAGATTCTCGCCCACGGGGGTGGCGTCGCGGGTGCTATCGCCCGGAACGGCGGCCCGCAGATAACGAGCGAGAGTAGGCGCTGGGTCGAGCAGCACGGCCGCGTGCCGACTGGCAGCGCCGCGATCACCGGCGGCGGGAACCTGAAAGCCCGCTACGTCATCCACGCGGTAGGTCCCGTTTGGGATGGCGGTTCGAGAGGCGAAGAGCGGCTGCTGGCGAGCGCCGTACAAGGCGCGCTGACCCTGGCGGATGAGCGCGGCCTCGCAACCATCGCTATTCCGGCCATATCGACGGGCATCTTCGGCTACCCGATCGACCGCGCGGTGCCAACGATCCTTACGGCGATCCTCGAATACCTGGACGAACACCACGGCTCTTCTCTCCGCGATATTCACATCTGCGATATGAACAAGGCGACCGTGGCGCTCTTCGCCTATGAGGTTAGTCGACTCGAAGGCGAGGCTGGGTCCGGATCGGCGGGGCGGGCCTAGTATGGTGCCCGCGTACCACATCCGCGCGATTCTCCTACCGGACGGAGATCAGCAGCGCGATTTCTGGATACATGACCGACGGATAACATTCGAGCCGGTAGATGGCGCCGAGGACCTCGCCCCGATTGGCG
>VBJS01000069.1:0-12155 GCA_005880055.1 Chloroflexota bacterium
CCGGAGGCTGCGCCGCCCGTGCTCCAGTCCGTCGCGCTTCCCGACTCGGCCGGGAAGGTAGCGGTGCTGGACGTGGGGACGCCGGTCCGCATCTGGGATCTCGCGGAACGACTGATCCGACTGAGCGGTCTTCGGCCCGGCGCGGACATCGAGATCGTCGAAACGGGACTCCGGCCTGGCGAGAAGCTGCACGAGGAGCTGTGGTGGGATTCCGCGAACGCGAAGCCGAGCAGCCATCCGAAGATCATGTTGGGCGAGGTGGGTGGGCGGGCAGCGGGCATTCGGGCGCTCGTCCCGCTCATCCGTGAGTTGGTCGAGAAGGACGATCCCATTCTCCTGCACCAGGTTCTCGCAGAGAGCGTCGGGTTGACGAACGGCGCGCATGTCGCATCGCGCTCCGAAGGACCCCAGCGCAGCCGTCGGTCCGACCGCCGGTCTGGGCCGGCGCAGCAGGTGATGGGCGCTTGATCGGGCAGCAAAGCAAACCTCTACCAAGTTCAGATGTGTTGCGTCGGCTCGACTCCCATCTGCCATTCGCGCTTCCGGACATCACTGACGAAGAAATCCAGGCTGTTACCGCGGTGCTACGCTCTGGCTGGATTACGACCGGTCCCGAGACCAAGGCGTTCGAGCAGGAATTTGCCCGCTACCTCGGCGTTAGCCATGCGGTAGCCGTCAATTCTTGCACCGCGGCGCTCCACTTGGCCCTCGAGGCGCTTGGCGTCACCGAAGGCGATGAGGTCCTTACCAGCACGATCACGTTCACCGCGACCGCCGAGGTGGCCGAGTATCTGGGTGCACGATCGCGCTTCGTGGACGTGGAGCGCGACACGCTCAATCTTTCGCCAGATCGTGTTCGCGACACCATCGAACGCGAGTACACTCGCCGGGATCGCGAGTGGCGCCACCGCGAAACGGGGGGCCGGCTACGAGCGATCGTGCCCGTGCACTACGGAGGCCATCCCTGTGACATGGAGGCACTGCTCGCCATTGCGGCCGAGTACGAGTTGAAGGTAGTGGATGACGCCGCGCATGCGTTGCCCGCCTCGATTGGCGGACGGCGGATCGGCGCGATGGGCTGTCCCACGTCCTTCAGCTTCTACGCCACCAAGACGTTGACGACGGCCGAAGGTGGGATGTTTTGCACGGACGACGAAAGGCTCGCTGATCGCGTGCGGTTGATGTCGCTCCACGGAATAAACCGGGATGCCTGGAAGCGGTACGCAGCCGACGGAAGCTGGTTCTACGAGGTCGTTGAGGCGGGCTACAAGTACAATTTGACCGACATGGCTGCGGCTCTCGGACGAGTACAGCTGCGGCGGGTGGAGGTAATGTGGCAGCGCCGACGGGAGATCGCCGCGCGCTATGACCGAGAATTCGGGTCGGTGCCGGAGGTGGAAGTGCCCTCAGTCCGATCGGACGTGGACCATGCAAGGCACCTGTATCCGCTGCGGCTCCATTTGGAGCAGTTGCGAATTGATCGGGCGCGGTTCATCGAAGAGCTGAGGAAACGCCAGATCGGGTCGAGCGTCCATTTTGGTCCGCTCCACCGGCAACCCTTTTACGCTCGGCGCTACGAGTACGCGAGCGACGGTTTCCCGGTGGCGGAAGCGGAGTACCCGCGGCTCGTCTCTCTGCCGATCTACTCCCGGATGGAAGACGCGGACGCGGAGTCTGTCATCGGGGCGGTGGTGGGGATCGTGCAGGAGTTTCGTGCGTAAGTGAATGAGGCGGTGCGAAGCCACGGTGGCGAGCGGACCAAGCGGTTGTTCGACGTTCTCCTCTCGGGGTCGCTCCTGCTCGTTCTCTCTCCGCTCATCCTAGCGTGTGCGCTCGTCGTGTGGTTCGCGGATGGACGTCCAGTTTATTTTCTACAGGAGCGAGTCGGACGGCACGGCCGGCCCTTTCGGATCGTGAAGTTCCGCACCATGCGAGCAGGGTCAGGCGAGCACATTACCGTGGCGGGTGATCAACGTGTGACGCGCGGAGGTCGGTTCCTCCGTCGCTCGAAGTTGGACGAGCTCCCCCAGTTGTGGAACGTGTTAAGAGGCGAGATGAGCCTGGTCGGGCCGCGACCGGAAGTCCCTAGGTACGTGGCTGCGCGTGAGCGATTGTATCGGACGATCTTGAAACTGCGGCCGGGGGTCACCGATTGGGCTTCACTCATCTTTCGGGACGAGGAGGAATTGCTCCAAGAGCACCGCGGAGATCCAGGGTTTTACGAGCGCGTGCTCCTGCCTCGGAAGCTGTCGCTGGCACGCCTCTACAGGCGAGAGCGTTCGCTGATGCTGGACGCTTGGTTAGTCGCAGCTACGATGTGTGTCGCGGTCGGGCTGGATGCGGTGGCGCTGCGCATGGTCGGGAAGCGACTGGTCCAGCGGGCAAGAGTCCTTGCGACGCGTCACTCCGCTGCGGGTTTGGTCGGCCGCGGGCGGATAAGAGCGCAGTAGTGGCTGCGCAGCGGCCTGAGAAGACTCAGGCACTCGGCGACCAACCATGACGCGCGAGCGATACGACGCGCGAGCGGCGGAAGCAGGACGGTACTGACGAAGAAGGTGGCTGTATCGGGAAACAGGTCGCGGGTGATCTGCCGACGTGTGATCCCTCGGACTTTCTCGTTCCGTGGGCTATTGTACCGAAAATCGAACCATAGAACGAAACCGCTCGGTCGGAGCACCCGGAGCATTTCAGCAGCGGCCTGACGCCTAGCGCGTTGATCGAGGATTGACGTGAAGAGGGTGCTCTGGATCGCGACGTCGTATCCCTCCGTCGGAAGCGGAAGACGCGCAGCGTCAGCGACCACGAAGTGGATCGCTGGGTATCGCCGGCGTGCTTCCCGGATGCGACTGCGGTCGAGGTCGATCCCGAACATGCGATCGGGTGAGGCTCCGTAGTATGTGAGGAGCGGCAGAAGTCCCCCGGTCCCGCAGCCGACTTCGAGGAACCGCAGCGACGAAACATTCGCGGTCGTGACGCCCCCACGACGCAGGCAAGTGATGACGGCACGCTCGCGTTGGTGGAGGATGAACAGATTCCCCAGGTCGAGGAGCGAGTGGAGGTCGTGCCGTTCCATCATGCGTGTCAGCGGCCCGCGCCCAACGCAGCAGTGGTGCCGCCGGACGGACTGCCTGGCTTGATCTTCGCGACCAGCCAGCGTAGCCCTGCAAGAGAGCCGGTTCCGTAGGCGAGGTGATAGACGAAGAACACGACGGGAAGGGCCAGTGTGGAGGCTCGTCGTGTACGAACCCAGATATTGGCGGCGGCGCAGAATGCAGCTGTGAAATAAGCACCGAGAAGCATGACGCCGGCGTACACGGACACGCGGGAGAACGGTGCGAGCGCAGCCAGCGTCCAGAACGCGGTCGCGAAGAGCGCGGGAACGGCATGGCGAAGCCGGAACGCAGCTGGATTCTGCCGCCACACCCGGACGTTCCAAAATGCGTTTAGGAACCCTTGCTGCAGCAGACCGAGGAACGTGCCGCGAGCCACATACGTGCTGCTGACCTCCGGGTCCATCAGTACTCTAAAGCCGGCGCGGGCCGCGCGTCCAAAGAAATCGGTGTCTTGATTGCGTGGTAGGCGCTCGTCGAAGAGTCCGGCTACGGTGAACACCTCGCGGCGGAAAACGGCAAACGGGACGGCGTCCACGTACTGCCGCGTTCGCGAGATGCGGAAACGACTATTGCCTACGCCGAAGGGATGACTCACCACCTGCGCGAGCAGCCAGGCGAGGACGCCAGGTCCCGCGGGCAGCGTAAGGACGGGTCCTCCGACGATGTCGGCGTCTCCGCGTTCGAGGATTCGAAGGGCGGCGACGAAGAACGAGGGGTCAACTTTGCTATGTGCGCTAACGATGGCCACGTGCTGACTGCGAGCGGCCCGGATCCCAGCATTGAACCCGGCCGGAGTGATTCGATGCGGATTGCGGATGACACGGATGCTTCGATGACGCTGGGCAAACACGCGTGCTATCTCAAGCGTCCGGTCGGTACTGTCGCCATCTGCGACAAGGATCTCGCCGCCGCCCGCCAGCTTGAGGGCGCCGAGGACGGAATCGAGGCACGTCGGCAAATACAGCTCCTCGTTGCGTGTTGGAATCACCACGGAAACGCGGGGCTGGTCGATGGGCACACCTCTCGAGGGTCTGTTTGGCGCCCCCGTCGACGGCATACTACGGGGGACAACAACGTAGCGCGACAGGTCGAGATGCGGCAACCCCGGGGCGTTTCGTGAACGAGATGTCGGTCGTCCTTTCCGTAGTCGGCGCCCGACCGAACTTCATGAAGCTTGCCCCAGTTGCCAGAGCGCTCAGCAAGCGACGACGCGTACGACACGTTATCGTGCACACTGGTCAACACTACGATCCGGAAATGTCGAGCACCTTTTTCCGAGAGCTCCAGATCGCCGAGCCTGACCACAACCTGCAGGTCGGCTCGGGGTCGCACGCGCGGCAGACGGCGGCGATCATGGAGCGCTTGGAGCGGTTGTGCACGAAGGCGCGGCCGGACGTGGTGTTGGCTTATGGCGATGTCAACTCCACGGCGGCGGCAGCGCTCGTGGCGGCGAAGCTAGGCATCTCGGTCGGACACATTGAGGCTGGTCTCCGCAGCCGCGACAGATCGATGCCCGAGGAGATCAATCGTCTTATCACAGATCGGCTTTCGGACATACTCTTCACACCGTCGCGCGACGCCTCGGAGAACTTGCGGGCGGAAGGAATCCCGGCCGAGCGGATCCAATTCGTTGGGAACGTGATGATCGATTCGGTGGTCCACGCCCTGCCCGCCGCACGTGAACTGGACGCGCCGAAGCGCCACGCCTTACCGCTAGGGAAGTACGTTGTGGTGACGCTCCATCGGCCCTCGAACGTCGATGAACCGAGGACCTTGGCTGTGCTTCTCGATGCCCTTGCAGAGGTTGCGACCGATCGCCCCGTCATATTCCCGATGCATCCGCGTACGCGGGCACGCATCGCCTCAGTGAAGGTCCCAGCGTGTTCAGGTCTGCGTCTCCTAGAGCCCATCGCGTATACGGAGATGCTCAGTTTGGTCGCGTCAGCGGGTCTAGTGATCACCGACTCTGGTGGTCTGCAGGAAGAAACCAGCTACCTTGGGATCCCGTGCATCACCGTTCGCGCGAACACCGAGCGGCCCATCACCTGTACGCAGGGAACCAATCGCCTGGTGGCCCCGCGCCGCGATGATCTGTTGACAGCGGTCCGGGGAGTGGCCATGACGGGGGTTAATCCCAGGCCCACGATCGAGCGGTGGGACGGTGAAACGGCCGAGCGGATTGCTGGAGTGCTGTGCGATCGAGAGCGTTTCGAGTGACGATGTTCGACGATCTCGCTTATTTGACAGGTCGCCAGTGACTCGTGCACCTTCACCCTCGCCACGCACTGGCGACAAAAGCCGAGCATCTCCCCCTTTACCGAGAAGATAACACGCCTTGCGATTCCTGACCGTACTCGGTGCACGGCCGCAGTTCATCAAGGCTGCTCCGCTAACGTCGGTCCTTCGTCGACACCACGAGGAGGTGTTGGTTCACACCGGCCAGCACTACGACTACGGAATGTCAGAGGTGTTCTTCGCCGAACTCGGGATTCCGGCACCCGACCACCATCTCGGGGTGGGCAGTGGCTCCCACGGGGCGCAGACCGGCGCGATGCTCGAACGCCTTGAGGGAGTGATGCTCGAAGCGCAGCCCGACGTCGTCCTCGTGTATGGGGACACGAATTCAACACTCGCCGGAGCACTCACCGCCGCAAAGCTACAGATTCCGGTTGCCCACGTCGAGGCTGGCTTGCGAAGCTTTAATCGCACAATGGCCGAGGAGGTTAACCGCGTCATCACTGATCATCTGTCCACCTGGTTGTTCGCGCCCTCGGCGCACGCTGAGCGCCAACTGCGCGCCGAGGGTATTGAGACAGGCGTGCACGTCGTCGGCGACATCATGTACGATGCGCTACGGCTGCACGCGGAGCGGGCACGACAGATCTCGAAATACCCCGAAACGGTGGGGTTACGACCGGGAGACTATTACCTGTGCACGGTGCATCGTGCCGAGAACACGGACGCTCCGGAGCGTTTGGAGGCTATTCTGTGCGGCCTGTCGCGGCTCGACAAACACGTCGTTCTCCCGATGCATCCGCGTACTCGGAAGAGGCTTGCCGAACGGGGCCTCGCGCCCGGAGTGAACGTGCGCGTTTGCGAGCCGGTTGGGTACCTGGACATGCTTCAGCTGGTGAGCGCGTCGGCGGCTGTGTTGACGGACTCGGGCGGGCTGCAGAAAGAGGCGTACTATCTCGAGGTGCCGTGTGTCACGCTGCGGGAGGAGACGGAATGGGTGGAGACGGTCCAGGTCGGCTGGAACACGCTGGCCGGTACGGATCCTGATGCCATGGTGGCCGCGATTGCGCGTTTCCGAGTCGACCGACCACCTCATCCTCCCTTGTACGGATCCGGAGACACGGCGGGACGGATTGCTCGAGTGTTTGAGAGCGGGTCTAGCACCGATGCTCTCCAGTGATGTTGGTGGCGAGGCGCTGTCTCAGTGCCTCCAGCTGTATCTCGATAGGTCCCTCAACTGGGTCGACAAGAACGGTTGGGTGGGGTGGGATCCCTACGATCTGTGGGACAACTCCCTCGGTCGCTGGGCCTTGAGTGGAGCGAGCCTGCTGCAAAGAGCGGTGGGAAGTTCGCTCACGCGGCTTGAGGCGCGTTTCCCGTTGGGCATGCGACGCCTCCTTCGCGCGGCCCCGTGCGTCAACGCTAAGGCGATGGGGCTGTTCGCCGCGGTGTTTCTGCGTCTCGAAGCGCTTGAAGGGGTTCCGCGAGCGATCAAAGGAGAGCCGGGGACGGCTGCGTGCTTTCGCTGGCTCGAGGCGAACCGCGTAGCCCTGGGCGGAGGATGTGGCTGGGGATACCCTTTCGACTGGCAGAGTCGCGAGCTCATCCCCAGGAATACTCCAACCGCCGTCACGTCGGCCATCGTCGGGGACGCGTACTGGCTGCGGTATCGGCTACGAGGCGACACCGATGCCCTCGATCGCTGCCAGGACGTGTGTCATTTTTTTTTGAACGCGCTGAATCGCAGCGCGTCCCGCGCCGACGGATCGTTCTGCTTCTCTTACACGCCTCTGGATCGGTTCGAAGTGCACAACGCGAATCTCTACGCTGCCGAGTTTCTCGTGCGCGTAGGGTACGAAACCGATCGCCCCGAGTGGGTCGAGACCGGCCTCGCCGCGGCACGATTCTCAATCGCCGAAATCCGGGACGACGGCACGCTGGCCTATTGGTCGAATGCCCAATCCGGCCCGCGTATCGATCAGGATACCTACCACAGTGGGTTCGAGATCCGCGCGCTGCACGGCTTGGCGCGATTGACAGGGTCCCCGGACATCGCACGCGCTGCCGAACGCTACTTTAGCGTTTGGCTCATGGATTTCTTCACCGGCGAGCGCGTGCCGCATTTCGTGCGGGGTCGTAATGACGTAATCGAGGTGCACAGCTGCGCGGAGGCGCTCTTGTGTCCGGCGGCTCTGGCGGCGGATGGTGTCGTACCCACGGACTGGCTCGTGGCTCACTGCGACCGCGTGCTGACGGCCACCGTCCGCGCGCTGTGGCGGCCAGTTGATGATAGGGCGGGGTACTTCGCGTGGGCCGCTCGCAGGCAGCGAAGCCAGTTTCGCACGACCGACATTCCTCTGATTCGGTGGGGCCAGGCGTGGATGTGTTGCGCGATGAGTGCGGTGTTGAGCGCGCTGAATGCGCGGCGTCCCTCGTCAGAGCCGGCCGGACCAGTGATGTGAAACAGGTCTTCATCAACGCCGCGCAGGTAGCGGAAGTCGTCCAGGTCGATGTCCCGGTGTGCGGCGTTCGGGAGATACTCGTCGCCGCGCGAGCGTCGCTTATCAGCACCGGAACCGAAACAGTGGGGTACGGCGCGGGCGGCCTCTTCGCTCGGGGGCTTCGCGATCCGTCAAAGGTCAGTGTGTTGGTCGACAGTCTGCGCGAACGCGGGGTTGCGGGCACCATCCGACAAATCCGCGCGAAGAGCTCGGAGCGGCTCCCGCGGGGCTACAGCGGTGCGGGGGTTGTCGTAGCTGTTGGACGCGAGGTTCGTCAGCACGCGGTTGGTGACAGGGTCGCCTACATCGGGGCGCCGCACGCGGAATACGTCGCCGTTGGAGAAAGGGTAGCGGCGCGGATACCCGATGGGGTCGGGTTCGAGCAGGCTGCGTTCGGAGCCGTCGCGTGCGTCGCCCTCCACGGTGTCAGATTAGGGGAGCCAGCGTTGGGGGAGCGCTGTGTTGTGTCCGGCCTGGGTCTTGTCGGCCTGCTAGCGGCGCAATTCGCGAGAGCAGCCGGCCTAGACGTGATTGGTGTCGAGCCCCTCTCCCAGCGGCGCGACCTGGCGCGGCAGCTCGGTCTTACCACCGTTCTCGATCCTGCATCCGAGGAAAACCTCCCTCGGGCGCTGTATCTGCACACCGCCGGCATCGGCGCCGACATTCTGTACCTCTGCGCCGCGGGGAAAGACAGTCGAGTGACGAACGTCGCACTTGCTTGTTGCCGGGACCGTGGGCGGGTTGTCGTACTAGGCGATGTGGGGCTCGATCTTGATCGGGCGATCCTGTTCGAGAAAGAACTAGAGTTACGAGTCAGCCGCTCCGCCGGGCCTGGTCGCTACGACCGACATTACGAGTCAGCGGGAGTGGATTACCCCGTCGGATACGTTCGCTGGACGGAAGGGAGAAACCTGGTTTGTTTCCTCGAACTTATTGCGCACGGGCGGCTTCAGGTGACGCCACTCCTTTCGGTCGTCGTTCCCATCGAGGAGGCGGCGACCGCGTACAGTCGGCTTGTTGAGGATCCAGCGGGGTCCGTGGCAGCCGTGCTCACGTACGCTGGTCCGCCCGAGCCGCCCCGCGCCGAGCCGATACGCCGCGAGGCGGGACGGCACCACGACGACAAACAGCTTCGCGTGGGCGTGATCGGGGCTGGCGCGTTCGTTATGGGCAGCCTGCTGCCGCACTTTCGTAAGCTCAATGCTCGCCTGTACGCGGTGGCAAACCGCTCCCCTGGAAGTTTCTCGGCGTTGCAGGCTCTGTACGATCCGGAGGTACTGACTACGTCTGCCGAGGTGGTGTTCGCGGATCCGGCGGTCGATGCTGTCATCATCGGGACACGCCACAATCTTCACTATCCGCTGGCGGAAACGGCTCTGATCGCCGGCAAGCCGGTCTACGTCGAGAAGCCAATGACTCTGACGTTGGCGCAGGCTGAAGCGCTTGCCGGAGTCGTACAGGAGCGCCAAGGGCTCCTCACGGTGGGGTTCAACCGACGGCTGGCACCCACGACCCTGGCTCTCCGGGAAGCTCTGGCGGGCTCTCCGAGGCCGCGGCAGTTCCTCTACCGAGTCAACGCACCTCCCGTTCCGGCCGACCACTGGCTCGTCGACCCCCAAGAGGGCGGGGGACGCTTGGTTGGCGAGGGGTGTCATTTCATCGACTTGCTTTGCTACCTCGCCGACGCCGACGTCCTCGAGGTCTCGGGTGGCATGGTGGGCGGCGGCTCGACGCTCGTCGCGTCCCCAGACAACTTTGCCCTGACGACCCGGTTCGCGAACGGTGATTTGGGAACGGTCGTGTATTCAGGTCAGGGGGCGGAGCATCTGGCGAAGGAGCGGCTGGAGGTGTTCGCCGGCGGATGCGTCTTCGTACTTGACGACTTCGTGGCCCTACACGGCTATGGGGTCGCCGGACGCGACGTCAGGCTACCTCGAGCAGACAAAGGGTTCCGCGCCACGTTGGCCAACTTCTTCGATGCCGTGCGAGGTCAAGCTGAGCTGTGTACCACTGTGGACGACGGGCTTCGAGTGGCCCGGGTCATCGATGCGTTCCTGCGGCGACCCGGCAGCGGTGGATGAGACGGGCGCCTATCGCCGCCCTGTACTATGCCAGCTTCGCCGCCGTAGCTCTGCTCGGCCTAGTGCAGACGAAGGTCTTGACTCGGGTCCTCACGCCCGCAGCGTATGGTGAGCTCCAACTCGTGCTGCCCTTCGCGGGTGTCTGCCTTGTGGTGGGCGGGCTGGGTGCACCGCAGCTTGTCATTCGCTACTACCACCGCGACGGCGTCCGGATCTTCTGGGATGTCTTGCCAGTAGCGTTCGGGTTTAGCACGCTGCTGGGCTTGGCCCTGTGGGTCGTAGTAACGTCGGTTGGGGTTGGGCTTAGCGGGTTACAACTCGGTTGGGGGCTACTGTGCTTGTTTCTCGCGTCAGTACTGGCGAGCCAGGACTACACCCTGCTCAAAGCACTGCTACGAGCTCAAGAGCGACACCTGCTTTACAACGCCGTCGTCGTGGGGGAACGAGTGCTCGCGGTCGTCGGCGTGGCCTTGTTGGTAGAGTTGTGGGTCGCGCGGCCGGTGCACGCGTACTTCGCCGGAAGCGCGCTCGGCACTGGGCTGCTGGCGGCCCTGGCCACCTGGCGCGCCCGCATCGGATTGCCGAGCCGGTTGTGGCCAGGGCGCGACCGCCTTATAGAGCTGTGCATCTACGGCGCGCCCCTCGTGGCAGTGATTGTAGCAGGAGATCTGTTCGGGAGCGCCACTCGATACGTGATTGTTGCCGGCGGGCTCGGCACCGACGCGGTAGCGCGCTACGTCCTGGCATATACGATCTCAAGTCTGGCGTTCCAGGCGCTCTCAGAGCCGCTGATGACCTATTTGCATCCGAGGGTGTTCAGGGTGTGGGAGTCTGGGGACCGTGACGCCGTCGCGCGGATCGTATCGCGCGGGGCGCTGTTCTACGCCTGCGCAGGCTGCGTGCTGGTGGCGCTGCTGGTGATGATGGAGCGGCTCGTCATCCGGACCGTGGCGCGCGTCGATTACTATTTGCCGCCAGGCGTGTTCCCCATGGTCGTCCTCGCCGGCTATGTAATGGGCTTTTACCGCTTCGCCTCCACGCATTATTACCTGCGCAGGAACACGACCGAGCTCGCACTGACGTTCGTGCTGGGCCTCGCTCTGAATGTCGGCGGGGCGGCCTTGCTGATCAGCTCCCACGGGCTCTTAGGTGTCAGCGTAGCGGCGCTCGGCAGCACCGTCGCCTTGTCTACGTTCGTCTGGTGGCGTGGCCGACACACCGTCCCGTTCCGCCTCGCGTGAACACCTTGCAGGCCCTAGTACTGCCGCTCCTGCCCCTTCCGCTGTTTTACATCATTCTCACGCGAGGTCATTACCGGCGGTGCTTGCTCCCGTTCGCTGCGGTCTTCGGCATCTATGTGTTCACGTGCCTGGGGTCCCCAGTGGTGGTCGCCGACCATGAACTTTACAGCAACACGTACTTCTTCACCATGTTGTTGGTCGTGGCGTGTTGCTACGTCTTGTACGCAGTGCTGTTCGCTCTTCGCTCGGCGGTGTTCGTAGACTACAGCAGCGTCGTGCGCGTGCCGGACTTGTCGTTGACGCTGGCATTGATCGTCCCCCTGTGGGCGTACTCGGTTGCCATGTTACTACTGTACATATCGCGCCACGGGGCACCACCGCTTTTTTCACTTACTCCGGCACTGCAATTCGTCGACCTGTACAAAGTGCGCGCAGAAAAGACCACTAGCTTGCCCGAAGGAGCGCACTGGTACGTCCTGGGCCTCCAAACGGTACCGTTCTTCACCTTCATTTATACGTATCTCATCAAACGTTTGACCAACAGCCTGGGTGCCCGCGTCCTCTTCTACGCGAACGCCATGGCGGTCGTTGTCTTCGCGGCCAGTTTTGCGAATAAGGGGATCATTCTCACCATGATGTTCTATCTGGTCGGCGTGCGGCTGGGTCTAGGGAAGGGGGGGCTGCGGCTGAGGCAGTTGGTCGGGTACGGAGCGGTCGGATTCGCGTCACTCTTCCTCTTTATCCGTCTCTATCTCCTTGACCGAGGCTTCGAGGACGTGGCACGCATCTTCACTCGGTACATGGCCGATCGCATTCTGTTTGCTTACGCACAGGCGCATGCCTACATCGTACAGATTGTGCCACGAGAACATCCCTTCTTCAATGGTACGGCGTTCGCCAACCCGGGAGGGGTTCTGCCGTTCACACCGGTGGATCTCTCACAGTTTCTCGGGTACCGGACTCTCGGTCACCTCGCCAACTACT
>VBJS01000069.1:12350-16391 GCA_005880055.1 Chloroflexota bacterium
GTTCCTGATTCTCGTGACGTTGCTGTACTACGCGGCTCACGCTTTACTGGTTGATATCGGCCGTTCGGTGCCGGTCAGGGCCTATGCCGACGGCGGCTGACCCGAGAGCTAGCAGCGTCCCTCTGCGCTCGCCTGACGGAGATGCTCGCCCGGTACGGCCGCTCCGCATCTGTATGGTTGCCTTGCGGCACTCGCTCGACGACGCACGCATCGTCCACCGTGAGGCGCAGACGCTGCTTGCCTTGGGGCATGACGTCACGTTGCTGTTTTCGTGCACTGAAAAGTACGAATATCGCCGCTTCGACGGGCGAGTCCTCGCCACGGGACGCCCCCCTCATGGCGAGACTGACTACGCTGGGTGTCGGGTCGTTGGGGTCAGGCGTACGCGGGCCTCCGGAAGGTGGCGAACCTTTCGAGAAATGGTACGGCTCGCGGCGACCCTGGAAGCAGACGTCTACCACGCACACGAGCCTGATCTTGCGCTCGCGGTCGCCGTACGAGCGGGGCGAATCCAGGGGCGTCGGGGCAAGCGGGTACTCGTGGTCCACGACATGCACGAATACCCTCCTGGTGAGGCGGTGGATCATCTCCCATGGCTCCTAAAGGCTCCGGCGCACTTGGGGCTGATGCTGTGGGACAAGCTGCTTAGCAGATCGGTGGACCACATCTTTACGGCGAACTCGGTAGTCCGCGGGTACGCTCTGGTGTTGTCCCAACGAGCACCGGTCGATGTGCTTTACAACGGCGCATCGCTCCGCCTGTTCCCACAACGCACTCCTACAGTCTGGACCGGACAAGGGCCCCTTGTCCTCTGTCACGAGGGGTCGCTGACCTTTGACCGAGGCCTCCGGGAAATGGTCGCAGCCGTTTCTCACCTCCGCGACCGCGTTCGGCTCCGGATCATCGGCGATGTGTTCGGTGCGGAGCGCGAATGGCTCGATGCGGAGACGGAGCGCCTGGGCCTCGACGGTATTATCACGCGCAGCGGCTGGCTGCCATACCGTGAGGTCGGCGATGCCTTGGCTGAGTGCCACGTCGGGGCGATTCTGTTTCGGGAGTGTCTCGAAAATGTTTTGGCGGGCCCACCGAACAAGCTATTTCACTACATGAATGCAGGACTTCCAGTGCTCAGCGTCGGATTCCCAGAGTTGCGGCGGATCGTTCTTGAAGAAGGCTGCGGCGTTCTCGTCGAAGACCAAAGCGTCGATGCCATCGTGCGAGGCATCGAGAGCTTGTTGCGCGCTCCTGGTACGCTGCCAGCTATGTCCGAAGCGGGGCAGCGAGCGATTCGAGATCGATACGCGTGGGAACGCATGGAGACGATCTTGGGCGCGGCGTATGGCGACATCGCCCGTCGGTTGAACGGAGTATAGGGCCGTGTGTGGAGTGTTTGGATTCTGGTCAAAGGGGACGGCGTCCCGTACCGGATTCGACGGGGCGTTGCTCCGATCCGCGACGCGCCGCCTCGCGCACCGGGGGCCCGACGGTGAGGGCTTTGCCGCATGGAGCGCCAGCGGCGACATGGTTGTCGAGAGGGACTTGGACGATCAGCCGCTGCGGGTTGGCTTGGGACATCGCCGCCTCAAGATCCTCGATCTCTCAGAGGCGGGACGGCAGCCGATGGGGGGCCCGGAAGGCTGCTGGGTCTCGTATAACGGCGAGATATTCAACTATCGGGAGCTCCGTCGCGAACTGACTGCTCGGGGCTACCGCTTCTGCAGCAGTAGTGACACGGAGGTTCTGCTTGCGGCGTACGCTGCCTGGGGCGAGGAGTGTGTCTGTCGGTTCAACGGCATGTGGGCCTTCTTGCTCTATGACCCCGCTCGCCGGCGACTGATTGCAAGCCGGGATCGACTTGGCGTAAAGCCCCTGTATTACTCTGCAACTCCGCACAGTGTGGCATTTTCGAGTGAGATCGCGCCCCTGCTCTCATGCCCCGGAGTGAGACCCACGATCGCAACCGAGCGCCTGGGCCGGTACCTGGTCGACCGTCGTATTGACGACGGTACCGAGACGATCTATCGAGATATCCGAGAGCTGCGCGGCGCTCACATTTTGCGGTTGGACACAGACACCGGCGCCTGGGACGTTCGTCGGTATTGGAACCTTCCTGAAGAACCGGACCTGGAGCTCGGTGACGAAGCGGCCTTGGATCGGTTCAGCGAGCTCATAGACGATGCCGTCCGCTTGCGTCTCCACGCGGACGTCCCGGTTGCGATCACCCTCTCTGGTGGGATCGACTCCTCGGTCCTGACGGTCGCCGCGAGTCAGGTGGCTACGAAGGGCGTGCAGACGTTCACGTCCCGGTTTCGCGGCCAGGAAACGATCGACGAGTCCAACTACGCGCACCAGGTCGCCCAATGGTGTCGCACCGACGAACATTATGTGGAGCCGTCGATGGATAGGCTCGTGGACGAAGAGGTTGGCCTAACGACGCATCAGGCCTTGCCGTTTGGCACCCTCTCTTTATACGTCCACTGGGCTATCCTGGCGCGCGTTCGCCAGGACGGTGTGCATGTCGTGCTCTCCGGGCAAGGCGGGGACGAGAGCTTTCTGGGATATGAGCGCTACTACGCGAGTGCCGTGCTGCACGCCATGCCGCATGTGCCCCGCGCTGCAGCCGTCATCTGGCAGGGAAGCCGACATTCCCGTTTGGGTCCGTGGTCCATGCTACAGACGATCGCGTACTTCGTCGCTCCCCGGTTCCAGCGACGAGTACGGCATGCTAGAACGCTCGGCCTTGTGCGGTCCCGTTGGTTCGACGGGCTGGGGGCACCGGAACCAGAGGTGGTTGGGGACATCCGGCAACAGCAAGCTCTTGAGTTTACCACCCTCTGCCTACCCGTGCTTCTGCGTTACGACGACCGTACGGCCGGGGCGCTCGGCATGGAGACGCGGCTCCCGTTCCTTGATTACCGTGTTGTTGAATTCGCTTACCGGTTGCCGCTTAAACACAAGATCCGGCATGGGTGGACTAAGTATCTGCTTCGGCGTTACCTCGCGCGCCACGGCCTCGACAACATCGCTTGGCGCAAGGTTAAGGTCGGCTTCGATTCACCGCATGGCGCATGGACGAGGAAACTCATCGAGGCGCGAGGCGCTATGCTGCGCCCGCTTCCTTTCGTTCGGGCGCTCCTCCGAGACGATGTTTCCCTCGATCGCGTACGGATGCCGGCTGCCTGGGACCTCTATAACTGTGCGCACCTCGCCTCTTTGTTGGACTGGCAGGTTGACGATGCTTGGCGCTAACGCGAGCCCGGCGGCATCCTGATGTGTGGTATCGCTGGCATCGTGAGCGTGCAGCCGGGCGGGCTGGACGAACCCCTCTGCGCCATGCTCGCCACGCTCCATCATCGGGGGCCGGACGGTGAGGGAAACTGGGTGGGTCACGCTGGTCAGCGCTTGGTGGCGCTCGGGCAGACACGCCTCGCCATCATCGATCTCACGGAGGCCGGCCGCCAGCCGATGCTTTCCACCGACGAGCGGTACGTGCTCATCTACAATGGCGAGGTCTATAACTATCTGGAACTCAAGTCGGAGCTCGCCGCACGAGGCGTAGCGTTCCGATCTAGGACTGACACGGAGGTCGTGCTACAGGCACTCGTGGCTTGGGGGTCTAGTGCCGTCGAGCGGTTCAACGGCATGTGGGCGTTCGCTCTGCTCGACAAGCTGACGCGTCGCTTGATATTGTCACGCGACCGGCTTGGCGTGAAACCGCTGTACCTCTACCACGACCGCAGAACCGACACCCTGTACTTCGCCTCCGAAATCAAGGCGATTCTGGCGGGCTGCCGCGACCGCTTCGCTTTGAACCCAATGGTGGTCACGCGCTATCTCGAGCAGCAGCAGATTGCGGCCCAGCCAGAGACGTTCTTCAAAGACATCGAAGAGCTGCCGCCAGCAACCCTGCTGGAGCTGGACCTTGACGCCAACGTACTCCAGCCCTTCGGTGCGCGGCGCTTCTGGAGGCTGTCCTTGGAGGAGGCGTTCAGCGGCACCCAGGAAGAGCGGATTGCCGTGGTTCGGGAGACTTTCTGTGAC
>VBJS01000069.1:16454-26934 GCA_005880055.1 Chloroflexota bacterium
CTCTCGGCTCCGCCGCCGACCTTCACCTCCTCGGTGCCGTCAACGATGATCCCAAGTCCAGCGAGGAGCCGTTCATTGATGTGATGAGCAGGCATCTTAAGTCGCCGGTGCACAAAGTTCGTCTGACTAGCGATCCCGAGGAGCTGTTCCGGAACGTGGACCGGGCGCTGTACCAGAACGACGAGCCGCTCGCCACCCTCGGTTCTGTAGCGCACTACTTGTTGATGGAACACGCGAGGGAACTCGGCATCACGGTTCTCCTCACTGGGCAAGGCGCTGACGAACTCACCTGCGGGTACCTCAAATACCTGCCGTTCTATGAACAGGATCTCCTCCGCCAAGGTCGACTCTTTGAAGCGGTGCGGGTGGGCGCAGGGTTTGTTCTCAACGGGACGGTTTGGAAACAATTCACTCTCGCGGAGGCAAGACGTTATTTCCCACGTATGTTGCTGCCCCGCATGGTCGATATCCGCGGCCCGCGGCTCCGGGACTGTGATAGTGTTTTGGCGATCGGACTCGGCTCGGAGGGCCTGGTCGCCAGGCAGGCTGCCGATCTTGCTCAATTCTCAGTGCCCGCGCTTCTGCATTGGGAGGACCGGATGTCCATGGCCCAGAGTAGGGAGATGCGCGTCCCCTTCCTCGACTACCGATTGGTCTCGACCCTTCTGCCCATGGAACCGGAATGGAAGCTTCGGGACGGCTGGACGAAGTGGGTTTTGCAGCGGGCGATGGAGCCTTTTCTTCCATCGCAGATCTGCTGGCGGAAGGACAAGAGGGGCTTTACAACGCCTGAGGCGATCTGGTTGGCGTCCGATCTCCGCCCGCGTGTGGAGCGCTTGCTTGCGGAGCCCATGCTGAGGCGCCGATACGCTCAGTACCGGCATCAGTCTTTGCGGTGGCCCTCAATGAGGGCTCAGGATGTCCTTTGCCCTCTATTGCTTGAGTTGTGGGCGCGCTTGTTCTCGTCTTCTCTGTCGAATTCCCCCGTCTAGGTCCACACTGGCGTAACTTACTGTTGTCGCGACACACGTCCTTGTCTCTGTCTCTTGCTCTTTCACCCAGCGCCCAGACACATTAGGTGACATTCGAGCCAGTGGCGACGCTACACTGGCTCCTTCAATACCCAACAGAGACGAGGGCGTGCTGCTGGTATCCCTGCGATTGCAGTCGGTGTGCCCATGAGAGGCGATCCGGTCGACACCGCGAGCAGCGGCGAGGTTTCGTTGCTCGGGCTCCTGGTGGTGCTCCTGCGGCAGCGGCATCTCATCATACTGGTCGCTGGCCTCTGCACCGTCGGTGCTGGCGTGGTCGGCCTGCTGGGCAAACGGACCTACACAGCGTCGGCCGCCTTCATGCCGTGGCGGCTCAGTTTGGCGTCTCTGGGTTCACCGAGCCGACGGGGCAGTCACCCGAGTTCTACGCCAGTCTGCTCGCATCCCACCAGCTGCTCGGCGCGCTTGTAGACACAGCCTTTCAGGTCGGGACCGATCGCAACGCGTCGATCACGCTAGCCGAGTACTTCCGGGTTGCCGGTCCCGACTCAATACATCTCCGTCAAGCAGCGATCGACCGGTTACGTGACGCGGTGTCCGCATCCGTGTCCGTCAAGACGGGCATGGTGAACGTCAGCGTTCGGCTGCACTCTCCCGACCTGGCCTATCAGGTGCTTCAGCGGCAACTCGGTTTGCTTAACGAATTCAACCTTGGCACTCGCCGCTCCCGAGCCCGTGCTGAGCGACTGTTCATTGAGGGCCGCCTCCAGGAGGCTCGGGAGGAGATGCGGCAGGTGGAGGACCGGCTGCTCAACTTTCTCCAACGTAACCGTGATTTTCGGACGTCATCCACTCTCGCCTTCGAGCACGATCGACTGCAACGGGATGTCGCGATGCGACAGCAGATTGTGACCGCGCTCGCTCAGTCCTACGAGCAGGCGCGGATCGACGAGGTTCGAGACACGCCGGTGATCACTGTGGTCGAAGAGCCTACCGTACCGGTCCTGCCTGATTCCCGGCGCGTGATTGGGCGGAGCCTGACAGGAATGCTACTCGGTTTTTTCCTCGGAGTTCTAGCGGGCTTGTGGCGAGAGTTTCTCACCCGAAGTCGACACCGAGAGGAAACCGAGTTCGACGAGTTCGTGTCGCTGCGTGCGGCAGCGCTTGATGAACTGAGGCACCCGTTCCGTGCGCTACGTCGCGTCGCGAGCGTCCGCTAGTGGCGTTGGGCCGTCGGGGGATTCGGCGCGGTCGAGCCGCAACGTGGGGCGGCTCGCAACGCGTCGGTGACTGGGGCCACCAGTTGTGCGACGATGGCCGGGTTCGCTGCCTCAGTCGTGTGTCCGGAGGAATCAATGAAGAGCGTTGACGTGTCCTGACTGAAAACGCCCGCGAGGTTGAAGAAACGCCCCGAGGCGACGCGAGACATGAGAATATTGACGAGGGTGTCGGCCTGCGCGTAGGTCGCGAACAAGTCGCGTCCCAGCGCGGTTCCCTCCAAGCTGTCCCGCAATGCCCGCTCGAAGTCACTCAGGGGCTTAGTGGCGTTGAACAAGGTGGGTTGCCATGCGTACAAGGCTCGGAAGCCATACCGTACCGAGAGGGCCTCGACGACGCCGGCCGTAGCGGCGTAAGCCGCAGCGATCCCTCGTCCCAACGAGTCACCAGATCCCGAAACTGAGCGCGCTGCGGATCGGCGCAACGCGCGCGCTCCATCCGTGAGTAGACGCGACCGCTCTAATCCAAGACGAGCCAGGGTCAACAACGTCCGGGCGTCTCGACCGGACGCCAGCTCGCGGCCGAGCGCAAAGTCGGCGATACGGTGCTCTTCGTTCTGGGGGAGGCCGGGGCGTCCGTTGATCGCTGCGGAGGTGACATCGTTTAGCCCGTCGTAGAACACTACGACTTGCGGACGGGCACCGCTGCGCAGCTCGAGAATCAAGGTCACCACCTCTTGCGTGAACACGTAGCCGGTCTCGCCAAAGTTGATCAAGCGCGCGTCAGCTAAACCGCGTGCCTCGAGCTGCCGGCTCAGGAGCGACGGGATCGTCTGGGCATCACGTTGGCCCGTGCCCCACATCGTGGAGCCGCCGAACAAGAAGACGGAGTGGCAACCGTCGCGGGCAGCTCTCGATTGAACCGTCCGCCGCAGGCCTAGGCTATCGACGTTGATGTACCGGCCTTGAAATGGCGCGCGTCGCCACTGGACGTATGGCTCCCAACGCATCACAGCGCTGGCAGCGAACTCACGCTCGTACTGGGGATACCAGGCTGCGGTCGCGTTGGGGCTGTTGAGATGCGGCGTTGCAATGACACTGCGCCAGACCGCCTTGGCGACGCGGTAGGTGCCCTCGATTGGCAGGAAGAGGAGAAACGCCAACCCAATGGTGATCCAAAGCGTGCGAACCGCATCCAGGACGCGATTCCACCACTGTGTGCTGTCGGTGCCCACGGGGCTACGGCCGCCTACCGATCACGGCGAATCCGCCATCGTCCAGGCGGTGTTCCTTGATGCTGACATCTCTGACATCCACGAAGCCTGCCTCCCCGTACCACCCGATTACCTCTTCCGGAGTGTGCTCGTAATTGTATGACGGCGAGATTGTGTCGAATAGGTTCACTGCCTTGAGCCGGAGAGGGATGGCACGTCGACGACGATAGCCGAAGAGCCTCGCGAACCGGACCACCGACTGCAGGACGCCCGCGCCGATCCAGCACAATCGCATCTTGTTTCGGTGAGACCAGCCACGCGTCAGTGCGCGGATCGCATCGACAATGCGATTCTTCACCCATGTAGCTGGGCGGGCGTCCCGTCGGTACAACCAAACGAACATACGGCCGCCGGGCCGCACCAAAGGTGCAAGCGCCTGAAATGCCCGTTTCGTTTCCGGTGTGTGATGCAAAACGCCGTCCGAGTACACGAGATCAAACGTGGCGGGCGCAAACGGCGGATGCCAAACATCTCCCTGGATGTAGTCGAGGCGGGCCGCTGCGTCATTCCCGATGGATGGATCCCACAGAGCGTGAGCATACGCACGATACACACTCTCGCTGTAATCCATTGCGATGACCTCTAGGCCGGCCGCGGCCAGCTGAGCGCTCAGCGTTCCGTTGCCGCAACCAGCGTCGAGCAAACGAACGCCTTGGAGTTCGTCGAACGACCGCGCTGCGAAGTAACGCAAGAATATGTCCAGCCGCTCGGGCAGCTCGAGTTCCCAGGTCAACGCATCGTATTGGTGATGTGCCCACTGATAGCTGAACGAGAATGCGTCGGTAGACGACGCTGCAGGAAGGCGTGCGAGGGCTGGGGCGTCTGCATCCAAACGCTCTGCGTACTGAGCCCGCCAGTCGGCCGGAAGCGTTTCAGAGGGGAGGAGACGTGCGACCCCAGACCGGATCGGGTAAGCCTGACCGCAACCGCAGCGAACAACGCCGTCGATGACCTCCTCACCCATGAATTTGTAGCCTACGCACGCAAGGGCGCCGGCGCACGCCGGGCACCGCAACTGCTTGATCAAGGAGCGCTTCATGCAAGTTCGGGATGTGAAGGAACGCGCTGCGGAGTCCTCCGCCGCAGGAAGGTGTCGTAGAAGGAAACGAGCGCGTCGCGCTCGGTCTCCCAGTTCATCCGCTCCAGAATGGCACGACGTCCGTTAGCCCCCATCCGGCGAGCCTCGTCAGGGTTTTCGAGGAGGTGAGCTAGCGCCTCCGCGTGTGCCTTGGGCGAGTCCCACGGCACGATCAGGCCGCAATCGGCGTCGCGTACGATCTGTGTGACGAGCGGCAGGTCGGACACAACAACGGGCAACCCACCGGCCATGTACTCAAGAAGCTTGGTCGGCGTCCCGTATAGGTTCGCAGGACAGCGCTGCCAGGTTAGCCATCCCACCGCATGGGTCGAGATGTGGCTGGCTATCTCCGCGTACGGAACGGTAGGCAAGAATTCCACGCCGCCAGCACGAAGCTCGTCAACTCCGAGGGCCGCTAACCGTTGCGGCAGGCCCGGGTTATACAGGGCACCGAGGATGTGGCACACCGCCCGCGGTCGGCGGGCCCGGAGCAGCTTCATCGCTTCGATGAGGAGGGCGTAGCCACGGATCGCTCCCATTCCGCCCACGTAAATGACGGTGTCATGCTCGGGCGCGCGATCACTGGTGGGCTGCGTCGGCCGAGGCGGGTAGTTTGCAACCACCGCGACCCGCGGGTTGACGCGACGGAACAGCCCGGCCATATGTGGGTTAACGGTAACGACCCCGGCGAGACGTCGGGCGATCGACTTCTCGACCCAGTCACTGAACCAAGCCAGCGGCCCAGCAACCACGCGGGGCACCCAGGCTTTGTCGCTCACGTCCATGTTCGTGTACTCGTGGGCGTCATAAATGACCGGCTTACCCGTCGTTGCCTGCAGCACGAGCCCCCAAGGGAGGAGTTCAGGATCGGGTAGGTGGCATAGGTCCGCATCCAGCCGGCGGCCGACGCGGTAGACCCGCCAAGCGCCGATCGTCATTCGCTCGGGGCGGCTGCGCGCGGGTGGAACGGCAGTGATTTTCACGCCGCGCACGGTTTCGTCATGCGGGGCCGGAGCCACTAGAGTTACGTCGTAGCCGGCCTCAGCCAGCGCACAGCACTCCTTGTGCAGAATGCGCGTATCATGAGGGCCGTGAACCGACGTCAAGTGGACGACTCTCCCCGGGCCAGCTCGGTTACGCATGGCCTACGTCACGCGACGGCGATGCGGTCTGGCGCCAAGATGATCCTTCTCGCCCCGACATGGAAGGCCATGACTACAGAAACCGGCTGCGGGTGCAGACGCGTTTGTCAAAGTCACACACTCTTGTTTCCCGGGCATAACGCGTTCCGGAGGGGTGACGACGCTGCATGACTGTCGTGTGAACGCTCTATTGGGTGCGCAAAAGCAACCGAAAAAATCAGGCGTGAGAATATCGCTTCCACTCGCTTTCCGAGCAAGGACTTGCAGCAATCTGGAGGACAGGGTTGTGAGCGAAGTGCTCTCCATACCGCGGTCTCCGCCTCTCGGACTACCTCCCGCTGGACGTGGCTTGACCGAGTGCGGAGATTCCCAATGCGTCTAGCGAGCAAATCCTAAGCTTTTGCGCTGTGCGGGCACGAAGAGACAGCTCCGAGGCAACAATTTTCATGCACGTTCTCGGCATCTCCGCGTTCTACCATGACTCCGCCGCCTGTCTCGTGCAGGATGGAAGGATCATAGCCGCCGCGCAGGAAGAGCGCTTCACGCGCAAGAAGCACGACGACGGATTTCCTGTTCAGGCGGTTCGCTATTGCCTGCGTGAAGCCGGGATCAAGGCCAGCGACCTTTCGCTCGTGGCCTTCTACGAAAAGCCCTGGCTCAAGTTCGAACGATTGCTCGAAACCTACCTCCACTTCGCGCCCCAGGGTCTGCGCTCATTCATGCTGGCGATGCCCCTTTGGTTGAAGCGGAAGCTTTGGATGGGCGATCTCATTAGGGACCAGGTGAGCTATTGTGGCGAATTGCTATACCCGGAGCATCATCAGTCCCACGCGGCTTCTGCCTTCTACCCCTCGCCTTTCCACCGGGCTGCCATCCTAACGCTTGATGGGGTTGGGGAGTGGACGAGCACGGCGTGGGGCGTCGGCTGCGGGAACCGAATCGAGCTGCTACGGCAGGTACGGTTCCCGCACAGCCTGGGACTTCTGTACAGCGCCTTCACGTCCTATATCGGGTTCAAGGTGAACTCGGGTGAATATAAGGTGATGGGGCTGGCGCCCTACGGCGAGCCCAAGTACGCGCAGATCCTTCTGGATCAAGTGATCGATCTGCGCGAAGATGGCTCGTTCCGACTGAACATGAACTACTTCAACTATTGTCAGGGCCTCACGATGACGTCGGCGGCGTTCCATGATCTTTTCGGCGGTTCCCCGCGTAAGCCTGAGACGAAGCTGACCCAGCGCGAAATGGACCTGGCGCGTTCCATTCAGGACGTGACAGAGGAAGCCATGTTGCGCATGGCGCGGCACATTCGAAAGGAGACGGGCGAGCGGTACCTGTGCCTCGCGGGTGGCGTTGCCCTCAACTGCGTAGCGAACGGCAAGATCCTCGCGGCGCGGATCTTTGATGACCTCTGGATCCAGCCGGCGGCAAGCGACGCGGGGGGAGCCCTTGGCGCCGCGCTGTTCGCCTGGTATCAAGTGGCCGCGAGTCCTCGGCGCGTGGACGGCTGCGGTGATTCGCAGGGTGGCTCCTTTCTGGGACCCGCGTTCTCGACGGACGAGATCGCCGAGTGGGCCAACGCTGCAGGGTACCACTATGAGCGGCATCTTCCCGAGGAAATCTCGGTCTTGGTGGCCGAACTAATAGAAAAGGGGAACGTTGTCGGGTGGTTCAGCGGCCGGATGGAATTCGGCCCTCGGGCCCTCGGGGCGCGCAGCATCCTCGCTGATCCACGTAACCCAACGATGCAGTCCGTCATGAACCTGAAGATCAAGCACCGGGAGTCCTTTCGTCCGTTTGCGCCTTCGGTTCTTGAGGAAGACGCTGAGCAGTATTTCGAGCTCGACCGGCCCTCGCCCTACATGCTGCTCGTGGCACCGGTTCGTTCAGAGCGGCGTAATCACCTTGCGGCCGACCAGAAGAACCTGTTCGGAATTGAAAGCCTGAAGGTGGTACGGAGCGACATCCCTGCCGTCACGCACGTTGATTATTCAGCCCGCGTTCAGACCGTGAATGTCAGGGTCAACGAACGCTACCATCGGCTGCTCGAAGCATTCAGGGAACGTACCGGATGCAGCGTCTTGATCAACACGTCGTTCAACGTCCGCGGGGAGCCCATCGTTTGCACACCAGCGGATGCCTACCTCTGTTTCATGCGAACGGAGATCGACGTGCTGGTGATGGAGGACCTCGTGTTTTACAAGGATCGGCAACGGGCACTGGTAGAGACTACTGATTGGAAGCGGCTCCATGAACTGGATTGAGCCGAATCGTCCGAAGACGCCCATGGAGCTTCGACGATTTGGGCTCACGACTGCAGCTGCGCTCCTCATCCTGGGCTTGTTCTTAGTGTGGCGTAGGCGAGGCGTCGGGGTAATCCTCATGGTGACCGCAGTGGTGCTCGCCCTGGTGGCGGTAGGGGCACCGTCCAATCTTGGACGAGTCGAGCGGATATGGATGAAGATGACGGATGTGCTTTCCACGGTTGCAACGACGATCGTGCTCACCCTTACGTTCTTCGTGGTGATCACGCCTGTAGGTCTGCTTGTTCGCCTTTTCTCCGGAAACGGGATGGGCTTGAAGATCGATCGCCGCCGGGCTACCTATTGGGAACAGGTGGATGCGGACGGCCCAGCGACACGGCCAGACAAACCATTTTGAGAACGTAGCAGAGGCGGACTCACATGGCCATTCCATCCAACCTTCGCTTGCTATGGGCCTTTCTGAGAGCCCGGAAGAAGTGGTGGCTCGCTCCGATTGTCTTCTTTCTATTGCTTGTGAGCCTGATGCTAGTGCTGTCGCAGGGCTCGGTCCTCGCTCCTTTCATCTATACGATATTCTGACTCTAGGCCCGCCCAAGTCAGGAGGGACGCGCGCTCGTCGGTGGCCTTGGGGAGCCCCAGAGCGAGTGATTGGGGTTCGGTCTTCCCCGTTCGTGATCTCACGTTCGGCACGCCAGGGCACCGAGGATGACCCGGATCGGTGACCCCCACGAACTCTTGGCCGATGATGGCGAACTGTTCCGGCAGCCGGCCGCGCCGCAGTACGCCAGGGTCCGTGCGGCGTCCCGCGGGAACCTCTCTCCCTGCGTCGCCTTCGCACCTGATACGCGCAGCTGGCGAAACGTTGGTCTAGATCACACCACCTAGGCAACTTACCCTGTCGCCGGTATCTTCTTCCACTCGTAGTACGCTCGTCCCTTCGCCCTTGAGGAGTTTCGAGCAGGCTGTGGATCCCGTACTCACGGATAGCGTGTCTGCAGCCGAGTCGTCTCGGGCCATCAGGTCCGGGGGGCCGAGCGTCGGCGTAAACGCGCCGCAGTACACGCCACGCGAGGTCCAACACGACCGGCTGTCTCTCCAGCGCCGCGCCCCGTCCACGCTGCGCCGCCACCTCGCCCGCGCCGTTGGACGCTTCGCCGTCCTCCTCACCGTCGACCTCACCGCCTTCGCCATCCTGCGCGAGCTGTACCGGTCCGTCGGCGAAGGGGCGTTACTCGGCGACTGGATCGGCGACACGGTGCAGCAGCTCCTCCCCGCCGGTTACCTGGACGGCTGGCAGTACGCCCTTGCTCTTATCCTCGGGCTCATGGTCACGGGGAACTACGGCGCCGGCGATCGGCGGCGCGACGCAGCCCGCCTGTTCTGGGGCTGTGCGCTCGCCACCGCGCTCCCACTCTGGGCCCCCATCTGGAACCGGGGCCTCGGCCTCGTCGCGGCCCAGTACTCGGTGACGACGATCGTGGTCTGGCTCGGCCTCGTCGCGATTCGGTTCGGCATCGATGCCGTAGACGCCCGCATCGTTAACCGAACGCCGGCCGCCTCCCGCGCGATCCTGATCGGCGCCGAGCGAGAATGCGCCGAGCTCGCGAGCCGCCCGGCGTTCGCGCCGCGCGGCGACTACATCGTGCTGGGATTCGTCGACTCGGCCGCAACCCCCAACGCCCGCGCGCTGGGCGGCCTCGGCGACCTGCCGAGCCTGATCCAACAGTACGGAGTGGAAACAGTCGTGGTCTGCGGGCACCTGAGCGACGTGGAATTACGCAATGTGGTCGAGCAATCCATCGCCGCAGGCTGCCACATCCTTACAGTTCCGCGTACGTTTGAGCTGGCCGGCGTGCAGCCGAGCGTCGTGTGGAACCGCGGGCAACCGTTGGTCGAGCTCACCGCCCAGACCCTCAAGGCACAACAGCTCGTCATCAAGCGGGCGGTGGATGTAGCGGGTGCTGCGCTGGGTCTCTTCATCCTGGCACCGCTGTTACTGCTACTCGCTGTAATCGTCAAACTCGACTCGCGCGGCCCCGTCTTCTTTCGCCAGGAACGCATCGGCAGTGGCGGGCGCCGCTTCAGCGTGCTGAAGTTTCGAACGATGCGCGACGGCGTGTCAGACCACGCCCATCGGCGGCTTGTCACTCAGATGATGCGCGGTGAGAACCTCCCCGCCGAGATCGCGCATGACGGTCGCCCGATCTTCAAGCTGACCCGAGACGACCGCGTCACACGCGTCGGGCGCTGGCTCCGGCGGATGTCGCTCGACGAGCTGCCCCAACTTTTCAACGTGCTCTGGGGAGACATGAGCCTCGTCGGCCCCCGCCCGCCGTTGCCCTACGAGTTCGAGGCCTATGACCATTGGCAGTTCGACCGCCTGCAGGTCAAGCCGGGCATCACGGGGCTGTGGCAGGTCTCCGGCAGGAATCTCCTGACGTACCGGCAAATGTGTGAACTGGACGTCACGTATGTCCGCTGTTGGTCCCTCTGGCTCGACATCCGGATTCTTC
>VBJS01000197.1 GCA_005880055.1 Chloroflexota bacterium
ATAACGGACGAACACCCTCAACGACATTGACTGCCCTCGCCGGCCTCTACGGCAGAGATGCACCACTCTATCGCGGAACCAGATTCTGCTCGGTCGAGGGCGGTGGCGAGCCGACCAGAGGCGCGTAGACTGGCCCCGGATGGTGTAAATCGGAAAACTTACGGGCGGCTGGCGTTCACGAGGCCCCGGCTGGCGATGGCGGCGGCTCGCGCCGGCGGGCCACAACGTCGCCCCGGATCCGCCGGCCAGCTTCGCCGCCATCACCGCCATCTCGAAGCTGAGCGACCTCTTCGGACAGCGCTGAACGCTCCGGGTACGAAGATTCCGGGGCACGGGCTCCGTGCCCCGGAATCGTGTTGTCAAATGACAGTAACCTGCGCGGCATAGGCAACGCGCGCTACTAGATACTCAAGACACTCGTCTTCACTACTTTAGACTGCGGCCGCGCCCCGCTCTCCGGTGCGCACGCGCAGCACTTCTTCCACACTTGAGATGAACACCTTCCCGTCGCCGACAGCGCCCGTTTTCGCCGACTGCTCAATTGCCTTGAGCACAGCCTCCAGCTTCTCATCCGGGATCACGGTCTTCAGCTCAACTTTTGGAAGCAGGTCCACGCTGTAAGTATTGCCCTTCCATTGCTGTGTGACTCCCTTCTGAGCGCCGTGCCCCAGTACCTGTACGATCGTCAGCCCAGTCACCCCTACCTGCTCGAGTGCTTGCCGCACGCCGGGCAGAGTCTCGGGGCGGATGATCGCTTCGACCTTCTTCACGAGGCGACTCCTTCCTCGGCGACGGGTCGGATGACGGGCTTGACGTACGGTTGATGGCTGCTGGTGAGCGACGCCGGCAGCCCGGCGTACGGCGAGAGGCCACGGTTGACGACAAACTCGGGATAGGCTGCCACACCGTGCTCGTGGATGTCCAAACCTTCGAGCTCGCCTGCTTGCGGTACGCGAAGGGTGCGGGTCAGTTTGACCCCGTACATCAGAGCCAGCGAGACCGCAAGCGTTGCGCCCGCCACGGCGAAGGTGCCGTATGCCTGGACGAGGAGGGTGTGGCCCCCACCACCGTAGAACAGGCCGGTTACGACAGAGCTGGTGTCTACACCGGTTGGCGTTGGCAGGCCGAATTCGCCTGCTCCAAAGAGCCCCAGGGACATCGTGCCGGCCATCCCAGCGAACATATGCACCGGCACTGCACCGATTGGGTCGTCGATGCGGAGCTGCTCGAGCGTCTCGAGGCCGATGATCATCGCGCTTGCTCCGATCATGCCGATGAAGAAGGCTCCGACAGGCTGCACCCAGTAGCAGGGGCAGGTAATCGCGACGAGACCGGCCAGAAACCCATTCACGGTGAGGCCCAGGTCCCACTTCCCACTGCGCAGATACGCGTAGAACAGAGCGACCAGGCCGGCCGAGCAAGCGGCCAGCGTCGTGTTGAAGGACACACGGCCGATGCCGGCGGCGTCCAGGGCGGAGAGGGTGCTTCCTGGATTGAACCCGTACCAGCCGAACCACAGAATAAGGCCCCCGACCGCGCCGATGATGATGTTGTGTGGGGGCATTGGGCCGCCGCCGTCGCGGCGGAAGACACGCCCAATGCGTGGGCCCAAGGCGATAGCGCCGGCTAGCGAGATGGTGCCGCCGATGGTGTGGACGACCGTCGAGCCGGCGAAGTCGTGGAAGCCGCGCAGGGCGAGCCAACCGTCCGGCCCCCAGGCCCAATGTCCGACAATCGGGTAGATGAACCCGGTTACGCCGACGCTGTACAGGAGGTCGCCGATGAACCCGCAGCGGCCGACCATGGCGCCCGAGGTGATCGTCGACGCCGTGTCGGCGAAGGCGAACTGGAAGACCCAGAATGCGAGCAGCGGCACTCCCGTGGTGCCGTAGGTCGCCGGGAGACCCTGGAGGAAGAAGCCGTGTGTGCCGATGAACCTATTGCCGTCTTCGAACATAAACGCGAAGCCGATGGCCCAGAAGAAGATCCCGCAGATACAGGTGTCCGCGATGCCCTCCGCCAGGATGTTGACGGCCTCCCGCTCCCGAGCGAAGCCGGATTCGAGCATCACGAAGCCGACCTGCATTGCGAACACCAGGAAGGCGGCTATCAAAACCCAGGCCGTATTGACCGCGTTGATGGTCGCCAGAGGGTCGGATGTGGGATCGGTCCCCTGGGCGTGGGCGGCCTGCGGGATGATGGTGCGCATCAGGCCGAAAACTATCGCCAGGCCAATCGCCTTCCCGATCATCAGCAAGATTAAATTCTTGCGATGAACCGGGTTGTTCATGTTGGTGCGCACTCTTAGGAACGCGCTATCAATCGCGGTTTCCATACAACCTCCTGTTACTTGTCATTGTTGGTGGACGGGGTGGCCGCACTATGTCGTTCATGCCTACATCGGCTGAGCCTCCGTCGCGGCGGCCCGAGTCGCGAGTTGGGGATAGCCGTTTGCCGTCGCGATGGACCTGCCGTAGTGTTGGCAAAACGCGGCAGCAGGATCGCGATCGCCGCCGCAAGACGGGCAAAACCGCGGAATCGCCGATTGACTCACGGCCGTGCTCCAGCCGTCCTCATCGCCACCCGCTTCCGGACGGAAGGTCCGGTCGCAGTACGGGAACCGTCGCGAAGGATGTAACCTCGCTTCATGACTGTCTCCAGGCTCCAAGGCGCCGTCCCGCGCAGCTTCCGGCGCAATCGGGAGATGTGAACGGTGAGCTTGTGCGTTTCGTCCGAATCTTCTTGCCAGATGGCTGAGAGGAGACGATCGCGGCTAATCACCTTGCCCGCATTCGCGGCCAGCATGCATAGAAGCTCGAACTGGACGAACGTCAGGTTGATGTAGGGTTCCCCGACTCGGACTGTGTATTCGCTCCGGTCAATCGTGAGGTTGCCTAGTGTGATTCGCCGTGCCGCCATGCTCCTATGGTCGGTGTCCATTGTTACGGTGGATGGAACGAAATATTGCTTCCGGGTTACGAACAGATTAAGCGTGTTGCCGGCGGGCGGCGGACGAGTCGAAGTCCACACTCACGGATGGCGTGAAGTAGCCTGCCGGCGCACCAAGGGTTGGGGGGTTAGTCTTCCGGTGTCATGCTGCAGATGGACCTCGGCGCTGCCGTTGGGGTCATCAACGCCGCCCTCGACCCGCCGGGCGGCTTCGCCGCCATCACCGACATCACGTAGCTGACCGGCCACTTCGGCAGCGTCGCACACCTCTGACGGCAGCGAGATCGAGGGTGAGAACTTCGCTTCGGTAACAGACACCGGTACACCAAGACCCGAGTATCGCCGGAACTACTGGATTTCTGGTATGTATTTCT
>VBJS01000070.1 GCA_005880055.1 Chloroflexota bacterium
TGACGTTCACGCAGACGACTTCGCGTCCTGCGCCACGCTTCAGCAAGTGTTCAGCGGCCAGTGTAATGCGGCCCTGGCGGATGATGACAGCAATTCAACTAACAACACGCTGATCCGTGCTCGACCGAGCGTTGTGGCGATCAGTCGGTAGCCTCAGCCGGGCCCGTGAAAGGAGGGCCACTGGGACGCACCCGAGCAAGATTGGAAGATCGGGCGACTGGCGCCGTAGCCCTTCACCAGACCGCGCAGGAAGGCCCACAGGCAAGGCGCGAAACTGGTACCGGGGGCCCCCCTTTCACCCTCGGCTGTCCGGCCAACAGCTACGGTTTTCCCACCGGTCTCAGCTGCACCTCTTCCCGAACAGCCCGGTCATTCGGCTGATATCGCCGATTACGTCGATGAACCGGTCCGGCGGATCGGGCGCTATGTTATATCGTGCGGGCCCGGGCGGAACACTATCACCGAAATCGCCTGTCAGATGAGAGATGTCGCCGATGTCTACAAAGCGGTCGTTGTTGATATCCGGGGGCCAGGCGTTCACGCCGCAGGCCGCGTGAGGGTCCGTGCCAATGATCCCTTCGGCGACATCGCTCCAGGTGTCGCCGTCCGAATCCCGGGCGCTGCCCATACGGCAGCTATCCGAGCCGGTCGGGCTTCCGGTGCCGGAGTACGAGCCATCCACTGGGACGAACTCGCAAGAGTAGCTCGCTGGATTGAGTGTCAGCTTGAGGATACCCAGGTCAGCGTCGTCGGTGGCGTTCTGTCCAGGCTTCGTCTCACTCACCGCGTAAAGGCCCACGCCGCCTGTGCCTACGATGAAGTGCCTGATCCCGTTGGGATCGGCGTCGTTCCCGGCGCGGTTATAGCGGTCGTAGCTGGCGAACAGATGGTCGTGCCCCTGGAGCACCAGGTCAACGCCGCCGTCGTAAAGTTTCTGCCACACGTTGTCGCCACCCATATACGGGTCGGCGAAGTGGCCTTCGTCGTCGGTATGAACACTCGACGGCGCCACGATCGGGCGGTGCCAGTACGCCAGCGTACAGAACTTCGTGTTCGCGGCCAGGTCATTCGTCAGCCAGTCCAGCTGCGCTGTGTGGTCGCAGAAGTCGTACGCCGTTCCGTTGCACTCGCTGTTCAGCACTATGAAATGCCAATCTCCTAGGTCATAGGAGTACCACCCTTCTCCTCGTTTTCCGGCTCGGCAGGTGTAGTCGCAAGTCCCCGAACCCACGCCGTTGAAGTAATCGAAGTACCCATTAGCCGCCGTCGAGCAAGAAGTGGTGTGGCTGTCGTGGTTGCCGATAGCCGGGCGAGTCTTTGACTTGAAGGCACCCCAAGAGCCGCTGTAGCCGCTGCGGCTCTGGAAGCTCGATAGACAGCCATCCTGATACTGATTATCCCCCAGCGTAATCACGCCGTCAGGGTTCAGATTATTAATCAGGTTGGCCGTTGCGACGCCCTGGTTGCCTGTGTCCGTGATGTCACCGGCGCCCGCCACAACAGTGATGGCACCGTGGGTCTGCCTCGCATCCGACGCCAAAAGCGCTGCCACTAACACAAGGCCGGCCAGCGCAATTACTCTCTTCGTGAGCTTCTCTCCGTGATGGAAGGGCGGTCATCGGAGGGCTAAGCGCAGCCGCTTGTGTGGGCGGCCGTCTAAGTGAGGACGGCGGTAAGCCTACGCCTGATACTACGTTCTGTCAAGCAGTCGTCTGGGTACCGAGTTTACAGCCGATGAGCCAGCACTCTGCGTGAAATGGGCATCGGGTTCTTGTACACCCAACTGTTCGTCACGTGGTCGGTCAAGGCGTACCTGCTTAACCGCTGCGGCACAAACTGAATGATCGGGCGACTGGCTTCTGTCGGCGGTTCAGCAGACCACCCGGGAGGGGCGCACAGGGTGGGTAGCAAAGCAAGCGGGGACCCGGGAATACGTTCGTTACGCGATTCCGCGAAACAAACACGGATGGACTAACCCTACTTCACCGTAAATCCGGCCGATTGAGATTGCTCTGTCGTATCCATCAACCTCTGCAGGCGATACAATCCTCGCCTGGCAAAGCTGCGACGAGCTCTGGTTGCCAGCGCATGCGTTGCCGAGGAGGATCAACATTGCCCAAGAAGACGGCCCCGTACGGAGCGTCGAAGTCCCCCCTAACGCCAAAACTCATCGTCGCGAACGACATCTGTAGAGCCTCAACAGAAGCGCTACGACGCCTCACAGCCGGGGATGTCGAGTCAACCAGCACTGGGCCGGGCCCCAGATTTCTGCCGCGAGACGATGGAGAGCGCATTCAGGTGCAGTGTTCTCCGAACAGCCCGGTCATCCTCGAGATATCGAAGATGTCGACGAAGCCGTCTGGCGGGTCCGGCGCGATATCGTATTGGACAGGTGTGGGCGGTACAGGGCGGCCGAACCAGGCGGTCAGGCTCGAGATATCGAAGATGTCGACGTGGCCGTCAGCGTTGAAGTCCGGGCAGACTGCCGTCTGGGCTGCCTGCGCTTCGTAGGCGCCGCGATCGGGCTTGTCAGAAGGCACTGGGTTGCCGTCGACGTCCGTGCTGTAACCCAGCAGCAAACCGCTGTCGATCGCCAGCGAGGTTGGCTCCAGATGCAGGTCGGTCGGGCTGTGGAAAAGAGGATCGGCCAGCGTGCTGTTGGGGCCGGGGCTGAACTGGGCCGGACCCTTGTAGATGCCGTAGCCGTCATCGAAGGCACCGTCTGCGTAGCCGGCCTTGAGGACAGCCTTGACGAGGTTGTTGCGCATGTGGAGGACGGTAGGACTGCAACCGCTGTAGCAGACGAAGCCCTGACTGTTCGCATCGGTCAGATAGGCGCTGTTGTTGCGCAGCGTTGTATTCAGGGCAACGCCGGGCAGGACGACAAATTTCGCTTGCGGGGTGGCCGAGCGCACAGAGTTGTAGATGAAGGTGTTGTCCGTGGTCGACGCTCCACCAAGCTCGCTGAACGTCTCGTTGTCGATGGCTACGTTGCGCTGGATTGTGTTCGCTGAGGCGTTGTAGAGCTCGACGGCCGCACCGTCCCGGGCGAAGTCGTAGGAGAAGGTGTCGCTGCCCGAGACCGTGTTGTTGGCCACTTTGTTGCGGTTGCCGTTGAGCAGGATCCCGAAGGCCCCCGAGTCATCGCTGCAACTGGGCGGGCACGGGGTCAGGACAGACATCTTGTTGTTGTTGACGACAATGTTCTTCTGGATCGTGTTATCGCTTGAGCCGGTGGCCACGTGGACCCCGGCTGCGTTGTGGCTCACGGTGTTGAGCTCGGCCAGGCCAAAGGTAGCCCCGGCAGCGAACTGAATGCCAGCCCAGCTACAGTCGTCCAACGTCAGGTTGCGCACCGTGACGTAGTCGCCAGAGACGTAAGCACAGCTGGAGACACCACTGATGAGTGGTGACGCGCCGCTGCCGTAGGCATCGACGGTGATCCGGCTGCCGGCCGTGCCATTCTCCGGCACAAGGAGCGCCTGGCCCGACCAAGAGCTGCCTCGCTTCAGGAAGAGACTGTCCCCCGGTGCCAACACCTGACTGTTGGCTCGGGATAGGCTCTGCCAAGGGGCTGACTGCGTGCCCGCATTGCCGTCGTTACCATTGACGCTGTCCACGTAGTAGGACCCAGCGGCCGAGACTGCGCTGTCAGCGGCGAGGGAGATGACAGCGGCGACAAGGAATCCGAGGAAGGCATGTTTCACGCCACAACCAAGGGGCCAATGACGGACATTGCAACCGCCAGTGTCGTTAGCTTTCGCATAGCGGCTCCTCCCTTGTTGGCGGCACACCCTGGTAGCAACGGGCGAGGCTCAACGGATGAACATAATAACGGCTCGAAGTGTTCTGTCAAGTGTGTTTTGCTCTCTAGAAAGAGAGTGGCAGTGTAGTAGAACCAGAAGTTCACTGCGTGCATGCCAAACGCGGCGCCCGGGCCGGCAATATCTCAGGCGCCAGTCGCCGGGAACATCCTGCGCGGTCTCTGCTCGCGGCACAATGCCGTGCTGGCAGTGTAAGTCAGAGTGCCGAAATGGTAGATTGCGCCTTGCTTCATTCGTCGTGTGGATGGGCAGAAAGACCGAAGTGGGACCACGGGCAGCAAACCGGAGATGATCAGGCAGCTCTATGAGTACCATGGGTGGGCGGACAATCGTCTGCTGTGCTCGTGCTTACGTCGTTCCTCGAGCGCCCGCTCCAGAAGTTCCTCGCCGGCCTCGAACTTTCGCGCAGAGAAGCGGTCTATGGCCCGGCGGACAAGCGTGGCCGTCGGCGGTATCGCCTAACTCGGTCAGATTTTCAGCGAGCTGTCGTAGCTCCGTGAAGGTATCCATATCGTGGGGCGGCGGACCTCCCGAACTATTAGTTTATTGCGCGATTACCTTGGGGCCGTTGCGCGTTGCCCGGTTGTCTGCGGGGTCCTGGTCGTCGTCGGCGAGGGCGTCGAAGCAGGCGACGCTCAGCAAACTGCCCGGCGGACAGGACGCTAGGTCGTCTGCGCTGTGATCTGCAACGGCAACCCAGGTGAGCCTCTGGCCTTTGGCGGCGTTAGGATCGAAGCACTCATAGTTGACCGGGACCGATATGGTCGTCTTGGCGCCGGCAGCGAGCGTGACCGTCGTCTGCATGAAACGCCCGTTCGGGTCGCAGCCAGGCGGCGCCGTGACGTCGACGTAGACGCCGATCCTGTCGGTGTGCGGGCTTTCGTTCTGGACGACTATGCTCCCGCTATCAGTCGAGATCTGGCCTGGCGACAGGCCCACGCTCTTGCGCACGCCGCCGATGCGCCTGACCCGTGAATCGTGGCCGGCGGCTGTGGCCGTAGAGGTTGGCGTTGGGTTCGGTGTTGGCGTAACGGTGGGAGATCCGGTGGGCGTAAGGAGCGGAGTGTTAATCGGGGTGCCGAAGATCGTCCAGTAGAAGGACTGCGGCGTCGCGGGGGGCACGCTGGTGATCCCGAGAATGACCGATTCACCGTTGTCGACGCAGGCAAAGTCCCAGCGGACGTCGATGTTGCTGGAGGCGAAGATAACTGTTGGGGGCACCGGACAGCCGGCGGGGCTTCGGAGAACTTGGGCATCGGCTACAGGGCCGCTGAAGGTGACGTGCAGGTCGGTGGCGGTCTGTCCCGTGTTATTGGTGAAGTTGTGGCCAACCACGCTAACCGGCTCGGGGCACTCCTGGTTGATGCAGTCGAGCGGCACGCAGCTTGTCCCTTCTCCGTGGTAGCCATCACCCAGACTAGAGGACTGCATGTAGACTTCCTGAGAACCGGTGCCGTCGAAGACCAGCACTCCGCTGCCCGTCGCGTTCGGGCTGTCATCATCCAGGTTCATGAACATCGACTGCTGGCCAGCGTTGCCCGCCATGACCTGCAGATTCACCGTCGCAAGCACCCCGCCGAAAAGCGCTCGATAGCTGCTGTCGTCTGCCGGCGACTTGGGAGGACTGTCAGGAGAAATGGGGAAGTCCCGAGAGCCGACATATGCTGAGCCGAAGCCCGCGGTCTGAGGCCCCGGCGCCGGTGGCGGTATGTTGCTGGCAGTGTTTTGATCGCGATGCACGCCCAGGGCTGAATCGATCGGAAGGTTAAGGAAGGAGATGTTCTGGCCGGTTGCTGTATCCATAAAAGGAGTGAAATTGACCGAGGCGGGTCTCATCTTTCCGCCGTCATAATTCACCCGCGCCTGCCAGCCGATGAGGTCTCGAACATTCTGCACGATCAGCTGCGCTGGGTGGATATGCGTGCCGTTGTCTCCCGGCGCCGGGGTCGCCACGCATTGGTCGATGGTCGCGATGGACATGCTGTTATCACCGCCTGCTCCTGGGTCGGAGTAGCTGTTGCCACTCGGGTTCATGTCAAGACTCATCCTCAGAGCGCGGAGCGGCGTAGGCGTGTCCGTAGAGGACGGTGTAGCCGTAGGCGTGGGTGTCTCTGCAGGCGGCGTCGCGGTAGGGGTCGTGGAGGGGCAGCCAACGCCCTCGGCATGGGAGCCGTCGCCGAGTGCGCTTTCGCTCAGGTGGACATCGACAGACCCGGAGCCATTGAATACGCTCACTCCGCTTCCCGGGGTATTCGGATTGTCATCGTCCAGGTCCATGGTCAGCGTCTGACCTTGATTACCCGCGAGCACCTGAAGATTCAGCGCCGCCAGCACGCCGCCTGTAGGAGCGTCATAGGAAGCGTCGTCGGGCGGAGATTTGGCAGGGGTGTCCGGTGAGACGGCGAAGGCCTGGGCGCCTACGTAGGAAGAGCCCATCACAGCCGTTTGCGGCCCGGGCGCGGCAGGGGGGATAGTGGCGGCAACTGTTGTGTCGCGATGAATGCCGTTAGAATCAATCGGCAGCGTGAGGAAGGACAGGAGCTGGCCGGTGTTGCTATCCATGAACGGCCTGAAGTTGACCGTATTTGGTCTCATCTTGCCCCCGTCGTAGTTGAAGCGGGCTTCCCAGCCAACGAGGTCTTCGATGTTGCGAATTACCAGATGGACAGTGTGTATGTGAGTAAGGTAGTTCCCGGGGCAGCCGCTACTGCTGGTATCCACGGTTCCAACAGTCATGCTGTTGTTACCGCCGGTGCCGGGGTCGGAATAGGAGTTGCCCGCGGGATCCATGTCCAGCGAGATAGTCGGGTTCTGAACGGCCTGCGATGCAGTCAGGCCGGAAAAGGAAAATATGAACGCTACAAACGCCACAATGCCGAGGGCGAAGACGCCCGGCGCGATGAGTATTCGAGCCATCGTTTAGCCCTCCCTTCTGTTCCGCCATAGGCCGATCTGGGCACCAGTATAAGGCCGCCTAGCGCCTGTAAGGCGGCAGCTTTCGATCGTCTGTAGACGGGTGACTGGCTCCTACAGCAGGCGAGCAGAAGCGTTGTAAAGGCCAACAGGGGCGGTACCCGCGCAATCGGCACCCGGGGGCCATTCGTGCCCGGCCGTCCGGGGAACAAATACAGATCCGGGTAGCTTACTTCATCCTGAACCCGGTTGTGGCCGCCGTGGTGTCGCCAGGGTCATTGTCATCGTCAGCCAGGGCGTTGAAGCAGGTCATGCTCTGGAGCTGGAAGACCGGGCAGGCGCCAGTGTCATCGGCGTGGGCGTCGGCCGCTGCCATGATGGTGTAGGTCCGATCGAGGGCGCCTGCGACGTCCGCGCAGTCGAATGTCAGGGTGGTGCTGACGGTCGTCTGGTTAGTCTGGTTACTCGTTCCCAGCGTGACCACGGTATCGATGATGCGGCCGCTAGGAGTGCAGCCGTAAGGATCGGTTATGCCGCCTGGCGGCACGATGTCAATGTAAACACCGTAGACTCGGTGTGATCGCCCTCGTTACGGATCTGGACGACGATATTCTTCACGTCGGGAGTACCGTCGCTCAGGATCACGCTGCCGGCGGTCGATATCTCTTCAGCCTGTCGTCGTGAACACCAGGTAATGCTGTTGGTATAGCAGTCGCAGTTGGCGTGGCTGTGTCGCCGCCATCCTTAGCCCACCAAAATGTTCTCGATTGCCAAGTTTTCTTGTTCCCGATCGCCCAGCCGGGGTGCAGACTGGTTGCAGTCTGCGCCCCCGGTCACCATTAGTGAGTACGAACGGTACGCAGGTCGATCCTCACATCATCTACGCCGGCGTCAAAGTTACCCAGGTCGTCGACCTCGGCGAAGCGCAGGCAGACCTCCTGGCCAACGAGGGAACTGGCGTCGTCTGAGACCTGCAGATAGCCAGAGACCGGCGGGTCGCCGGGCTGTGTCTGGTAGAGGTTGAGGAGGACGTCCCCCGGCGCGACGGTAAACGGGTCCGCAGAGGCCGCCGCTGCCGCCACGAGGTCGGCGCGGAACTGCTGATTGGGGAAGGCGTTTGGATCAAGAGTGGGCGGGCTAGTGAAGATGCCCGCCAGGTTGTTCAAGTAGAGCTGGAAGCTGATGCTCCCTGAGCGCAACACCCCACAGCGATAGAGGAGGTGCGAGCCGGGCCCGGATTGATTTGTCATCGCCGCCTGCAGCCCTTCAGGTGGGACGGCCACAGCGGCGACGCTTCCAGAACACGGGCCCTGTGGGGGCACAGTACCGCTCTGATTGCACCAGCTCCCTGAGCCCAGGTCGGTGACGGTCCAGCAGGGGATGACGTTGCTGTCCACAGCACCCGCCTCGAAGCCATCGTTGCCAGTCCGAGGACAGACACCGCTCGTGGTCCTCGTCCCTTGTAGGCGCACGGTCGCTGATGCGTCTGCGGAGGCAAACTCATCGAAAGTGAAGGCAAAAGCGTTGACAGAGACGTCTGCAGGCCCACCGGCGAAGGGGCCGCTATCAGAGGTAACCATCGCACGCCACACCGTGGTGCCGTCACACTGCAGCGTGCTGGAGAAGAAGCCGGTAATTGAGCCTCTACCCGATCGTTGACGCAGGCTGCCATTGAGGCCTACAGAAGAGGGCTTCGAGCAGTCGACAGTGCCGCTGAGAGAGGCGGCGCCTGTCTTGGGCACAACCGTACCGGTCTGGTCGATGACGAGGCTGACCTCCAACGGCACGAAAAGCACTATCGAGCCGTCCGGCGAGTGGATACTGGCGCCGTCAGGAGCGCAGTCTGTCGGTTCAGCGAGCGTCCCCAGGACCATCGTGAAGTTCAAGGAGTTGTCGCCTCCGATCGCCGAAAGTGGAATGACGGCGGTGAACGAAGTGGTATCGAAGGTGACGGGCACAGGTGTGGTCGTAAGCGTGTTGTAGTCAAAGATCGATCCAGTTCCCCCGGAGACGCTAAACATGTCGAGGAACGCCTCGCTGCCTATGCCAGCGTGTGAAGGACAGAAGAAATCAGCGTTGCTCGGGAAGCCCGTAGCGGCATCTGCATCAGTGTCGAAGTCAACGAAGCCGACAAGCTCCTGCCCCGTGGCGGCGTCCGCGGGGTCGACCGGGTCGGCAAAGTCTACCGTCAAGCAGAAGGTTGTGGCATCGCCCTCTACGCTGACATCAGTGATCTCATGTTTAAGCCCCGCGCCGAACGAGTCGTCGGCGGGGTCAGGAACACTAAAGCTGAAGTCAGGTGTGGCTGGGCAGCCCGCGACGTGCGCAGCGGGTGCGACTCCTGCCGCGGCCACGGGCGCCCGCTGGGCCCAAACGTGGCCAGCGGCGGCTATCGCTGGGCTGGTCTGGCTCCCACCTGCTACAACGAGACCGATGAGAATCGACGCGATCAGGAGCGCCGGGAAGATTAGCGGAACGCGCCTGGGCGGCGGATAGTGGGACCGAAAAGTACACGAACGAGCCATTGCGTACCTCCCTGGGGGCTTGGGCCTAGATTGCCGCAAACCCGGCCGGCGTTTTATGTCATCGACAAGCTACACCCACGTATCATCGAATTATCGGTTTGTCAATACCACAAATTGAGTATTGTTCTGAGACTTCCCCGCTGTAACTGCTCAGCGAGTCGCGCTGGTTACGCGATGTCCACGATCAATACGGCCCTGGGGGAGCTTACTACCCCGAACGCGCTTGTGGCCGCCCTGTTGTCGCTACTGTCGTTGTCATCATCGTCCAGAGCGTTAAAGCAGGTCATGCCCTGGATCTGGAAGACCGGGCAGGTACCGGCGTCGTCCGCGTGGACATCGGCGGGGCAGCCATGATCATGTACGTCTGGTTGAGAACGCCTGGACGTCGGTGCAGTTGAAGCTGGGGGCATAACCGAAATCAATCCAGGCCGAGCCTAGTGAGCTGGTCGCCCGGCGCTTCAATCTGCTTGAGGGCCTGCCTGAGCCGGTCGGCATAATCCGTCTCCTTCTTCGACCCAGCCAGGTTGTTCTCCTCCTCGGGGTCGTTGAAGAGGTCGTAAAGGTGGTTGCCGCTAAACGGCCCCAGCGCCCAGTAAGGCATCAGGTCGCCCTCTCGATACGGCTGTCGTATCACGGGCACTCGCGAACCCGGCATCCTGTCGAGGTACGCCCTTTCGTCGGGGAGGGGGAGCCGCAGCTTCGGCATGAACGGTACCGGCATCGTCGACCAGCGATTTGACCAGAGTGATAGTGGCGCGTTCGGTCCGGCTGGCGCCCGGGCGTATTTGCAGTTGTCATCGATAAGATGCAACTCGCGCCCCCAGACCCCGCAGAGCGCGAACTCCCGGACGGACTCCACATCGCCCCCGATAAGCGGCAGCAGCGACCGGCCGTGCGTTGGGTGCGACACTTCAATTCCAAAGAGCTCGACGAGGGTGGCGAAGATGTCGACGGTGGCTGTGAGTGCTGTGATACTTTCGGCTGCCTGGCGGGGCCACGCGATCATCAACGGAATGTGGCCCAGGGGCTCGTAGACAGGGACGTTTGGCTTGCCCCAGATGTCTCGTTCGCCAAGGTAATGCCCGTGGTCTGTGCAGACGACGACAACGGTGTCCTGCCAGAGGTTGTTGCGCTCGATCGCATCGATTACGCGGCCGAACCAGGCGTCGATCATCGTCAGTTTTGAGCCGTAACAGGCGCGTATCTGGTGCGCCTGCCTGTCGGTCAGCACTCCCTGCTCGACAGCGCCTCTCATGTACGGAGGCCATATCAGATGGGAGCCGGTCCACGGCTTGTCGTAGAGCGATGCATAGGGCTCAGGTGTGTCGAACGGGTCGTGAGGATCAAACTCGTCGACGAAGAGAAAGAAGCGGTCATGGTGGCCGGCGTTGTCGTCGAGCCAGCGGGCTGCGGCGGTCATTGTCCGCGGGCCGGGGAAATCCGGCTCGTCTCGAAAGTGCCCGCGTGAGTTGTCATAGGGCATGTGCCCGCGGCCGAACATCGGGCTGCCGATCCAACTCGGGTCGGGTCGCGTTCGCCAGGGGTCACTCTCGTGCCCGCGCTGATAGTCCCAGGCGGTGAAGTCTGTGTGGTAGTTCTCACCGCCGGTCTCGAAGAGATGGGGGTGGTCGGAGATCAGCATGGTCACGATGCCGGCCTGCCTCAGATAGGCGACAATGGAGTCTTCCCAGACCTCGATCGACCCCCACGGCCTCCACAGGAAGTCGAGGGCGCCGCAGAGGATGTCGTGACGGGCCGGAATGCACGGCAGCGACCCGGCGTAGTGCTTCTCGAAGCGCATGGCCCGGGCGGCGAAGGCGTCGAGATTCGGCGTTCCAAACTCGTGGCCTCCGTAGCTGCCGAGCATGTGTCTGTTCAAGGTATCGAGGAGGATAAGGATGGCGTTCCTGGGCGGCAGCTCGACGTCTGTCTGCGCTTCGGTCACCGGCACATTCTAGCATCGGCGAACGTCGCCGCTGCTGTCCCCTAGTTCAAGCTAGTCAGTGCCGATTCCAGGCGACGCTGCTCTAGCGGTTCGCCAGATCGCGCAGGAGGCCCTACAGGACTGCCAGCGGAGAAGGCGCACCGGGAGGGGGGCCTCCGCGACGGTATGTCCGGCTAACCCCACTCCACCTGGGAACGGGGGGGCTTTAGTCGTATCGCGTCTCGGCTGAGACGCGGCTCATGCGCTCCAGCACACCCTCAAGCTCGAAGAGTCGTACCGCTTCTTCCGCCTCGATTTGACCGTACCGCCGACTGATCTTGCCTATGACCGCCTGCACCTCGTCCCGGGCCCGCATTCGCTTCACCAGTGATGGGTCCGTTAGACCGGCTCTGCGCGTTGCTATCTCCCTCAGCAACCGCTTGAGATCTTCCCGGCGTTCCATTGGCAGCTAAGCCAGAATACACAGCGGTCGATAATGCGTCAACCCGGAATGCGGCCCGACATCGTCCAGGCTGCCTTTCGGCTGCCGCTCCGAAGGGCGCTATGCGGTCGCGGAAGCTGGAACCACCCCCAGTTGCTGCATCATCGTCATCATGTCCATGTACTCCCGCTCGCTCACGATCTTGTCGTTGCGGACGGTAAGGATGGTGCAGACGTTGAGGCTCATCTGACGACCGGTCGGAGCGATTCCCATAAGATCGCCTTGGTGGGTGCCGCGGCCGGTGAACTCCACGATGGCGGTGTCACCCGCGCTATGAATATGCCGAAGGTCGATGCGGCCGTCAGGAAAGGCGGTGGCAAACATCTGACCAACGGCCAACCCCGCTTCCGGGCCAGTCTGCGTCTGTCCTACTGGCTGTCCAGCACTCCTTTGAACGAGTCCCAGTCGCGGCGGTTCCAGGCCTCTAGGTACTCTCGAGCAACGTCTTCAGGGCTGGGCATGGGGGCTACTCCTTTCCTGTCTGGGGCTTATCGACGCGGAGATTATACCGCCAGTCGCACGGCTGGAAAGCCATGCGCAGGCACGCCTGCCCATGTTTACCAGAGACCGCCCACTGCCGCCACTTTCGAGTATCCTCGATGGCCCAGTCGCTTTGGTCGGACGGTCTCTGTCGGCGGTCTCTTCGTTCTGGCGGGCGTAGGTTGGCTTTGCCCTCTCCCGCTGATGAGCCATTGGGTGTGGGCTCCGCACACAGCCAGACAGTCAGGTAGGTATGCGCCGGGAAACAACTTGACCTGCCCGTCGGCGAG
>VBJS01000071.1 GCA_005880055.1 Chloroflexota bacterium
GGATTACCTGGCGCAGTTCAACACGGAGCACTGCTTCGTCGAGGCGGTGGAGAAGCTCGGCTCGCTGCCCGTACCCGAGCGCGCACAGTATATCCGCGTGATCCTGGCGGAGATGAACCGCCTTTCCAGCCACCTCATGTTCCTCGGCGCCTTCGGAACGGACATCGGCCTCTTCGGCACCTCGTTCATGTACGCCTTCCGCGACCGGGAGACGATACAGGACTACTTCGAAGAGATCACCGGCGAGCGGATGATGTACAACTACTTCCGCCCGGGCGGCGTAGCCTGGGACGTGCCCGAGGACTTCCGGGAACGGACCGGCCAGGTGCTGGCCAAGGTGAAAAGCGGCGTCCAGGACATCGACGGGCTGATGATGGAGAACGAGGTGGTCCTGGCGCGTTGCCGGGGTCTGAGCCCTGTCAGCCAGGAGGACGCGATCAACTGGGGGCTGAGCGGCCCGATGCTGCGGGCCACGGGCCTGGCCCACGACATCCGCCGGGCGGAACCGTACTCCATCTACGACCGCTTCGAGTTCGACATACCGACAGGCAGACAGGGCGACGTCTATGACCGGATGTATGTGCGGCTGGAAGAGATGAAGCAATCGATCCGGATCGTGGAGCAGGCGCTGGACGACCTGCCGGACGGGCCGATCATGGCGGAGGGGATGAAGCGCATCCTCCGCGTGCCGGCGGGAGAGGTGTACATGCGGGTGGAAAGCCCGCGCGGGGAGTACGGTGTCTACGTGGTCTCGAACGGCTCGGACAAGCCGTACCGCCACAAGGTGCGCGGGGCATCGTTCTCCAACCTTTCAGCGTTGCGGTCGATGTCCATCGGGCACTACGTGGCAGACGTGATCCTCATCCTGGGCTCCATCGATATCGTTTTGTGCGAGGTGGACCGGTGATTCTTGGGATGATCGCGGGAAACGCCTGGGTGGACGGGCTCGTCCGGATGGGCGTGATCGGCCTGCTCGTGCCTGTGGGGGTAATCGCGCTTACATACCTGGAACGGAAGGTTATCGGGCGGCTGCAGATGCGGCTGGGGCCGATGCGCGTGGGGCCGTATGGGACGCTGCAGGGGTTCGCGGACACGATAAAGCTTTTGACGAAAGAGGACGTGCGGCCGCAAACGGCCGATCGCTGGACCTTCGAGCTGGCGCCGTTCGTGATCGTGGTCCCGGTGTTGATGGCGTTGGTGACGCTGCCTTTCACGGCAGACATCTTTGTGCGCAACCTGACGCTCGGGCTGTTTTACATCGTGGCCGTCTCCGGCCTATCCATCGTCGGGTTTGTGATGGCGGGCTGGGGGTCCGACAACAAGTACGCCCTGATCGGCGGCATCCGCGCGGCGGCTCAGCTTATCAGCTACGAGATACCGCTGGTGATGGCGGTGCTGGCCGTCGCGATGGTGGGGCAGACGCTGAACCTGGCGAACATCGTCGACAACCAGAGCGACGTGCCCTACATCCTCTACCAGCCCTTGGCGTTCATCATCTTCACCGTTGCCGGGCTGGCGGAGCTCTACCGGCAGCCGTTCGACATACCGGTAGCGGAATCCGAAGTCGTCGGCGGGCCCTTCGTGGAGTATTCCGGCATCCGCTGGTCTATGTTCCAGATGGGTGAGTTCGTGAACCTGGTGCTGATCTCGATACTGGGCTCGCTGATTTTTCTCGGCGGTTGGAATTGGCCGATTGGGAGCGGCGCGCCGGGGATTGCTCAGTTCGTCCTGATGCTGGTCAAGACGTCGGCTTTCATCCTGTTTTTCATGTGGATGCGGGCGAGTATGCCGCGGCTGCGGATCGACCAGCTGATGAGCTACTGCTGGCAGCTGTTGTTGCCGTTCGCCTTCCTGCAAATCATAATCAACGGGCTGGTGCTGGTGTATGTCTGGCCCGATCCAGTGATGGCCATCCTTTCCTTCCCGGCCACGGGGGCGGCACTATACCTGACATACCGGGCGGCGAGAGCGTCGGGCGTGCACTACCAGCCCGGTTTCCAGGGAGTGGGGAGTGTGTTGTAGATGCTTGGCATGGTGAAAGCGATCGGGACGACGCTGCGGGCGGCCTTCCGCAAGCCGGTGACCGTGCAGTATCCGACGGAGAAGAAAGATCTGCCGCACCGCTCGCGCGGATTCCCGGTGCTGCTGTGGGACTTCGAGAAGACGGAGCCGTTCTGCACGGGGTGCCAGGTGTGCGCGCGCTACTGCCCTGTGGACTGCATTACGGTGACGATGAAGGACAACCCGAAGTTCGCCGAGGGCAAGAGCAAGCGCAAGAAGATCGTCGATAAGTTCTACCTCGACTACGCGCGCTGCATGCGCTGCGACATCTGTGTCGAGGTCTGCAACTTCGATGCGATCGTGATGAACAACACCTGGGAGGGCGTGGAGCTATCGCGCTACGACCGCCAGGACCTGGTGATGGACCTGCCCGAGTTGCTGCGGCAATCACGTACGGGCGATCTCGAGGACCCATTCCGGGAGCCCATGGGGGTTGCGCACTCCGGCTGGGCGCCGAAGGCAGGCGAAGAGGACGAACAGGCGGCACAAGCGGCGCAACCCGCGGCTGCCGCGGGGGAGGCGGCGAAGGAAGGCGGCGAGGGGTAAAGGCACCCGGTTGAAGATAACGCTCGGACTGGAAGGCCCCTCGGTTTGCCGGGGGCTTTCTTTCTGTCCGAAGCAGCCCCTTACGGGTGAGCCTCAATGACTTACGAAGAGGTCATCTTTTATGCCGTCGCGACCCTCACGGTCGCGGGCGCGTTGGGCGTCGTGGTTTCGCGGAATGTGGTCCATTCTGCGCTGTTTCTGATCGTCGCGCTGCTCGCCGTCGCCGGCATCTTTGTCTTGCTGGCGGCTGAGTTCCTGGCGATCGTGCAGGTGCTGATCTACGGCGGCGCCGTCACGATCCTTATCCTATTCGCGATGATGCTGACGCGGGTGCGAGACCTGCCGACGGCAGTGGATGGCCCGCAGAAGCCGGTCGCGGTGCTGGCTGCGGGGGCCTTCATGGTGACTTCGATAGTCGCAGTACTGAGCACGGAATGGCCGGGGCAGACGGACAAGATCAATGTCATCTCCTTCAATGACATCGGCGAGGTGCTCTATCGGAACTGGGCGATGCCGTTCGAGATCGCATCACTTGTGCTCATGGTGGCGTTGATCGGGGCGATCATCCTGGCGAGAGGCGAGGAAGGGGAGTGAGGACGACGGTGGAAGGCGAACGAACTAGGAAGAAGGTGCAGATCGGATTTCTTCCTCATTGTCCGCTGCCGGCGCAGTTGCTGTTGATATATCACCTGACCCACCTCTCGTCCCCTCCCCGGATTCCCCTTCGGCTCGGCTCAGGACAGGCTTCGCGAAGTTGCGTTGGCAGGGTTCGCGGATCGGATGCTGCTCAGAATGACAAGGCAGCCGCTTCCCTCTTCCTGATTCCCGGCGGCTGGGAGGAGGGGCGGCCATGATCCCAATCGACCGCTTCCTGGTGCTCAGCACGATCCTGTTTTCGCTCGTCATGTACGGGGTGCTGGCGAGACGCAGCGCGGTGCTCATTCTGATGTCGGTGGAGCTGATGCTGCAGGCGGTGAGCATCAACTTTATCGCCTTCGCGGTCTACCTGTCGCCGCAGCGGTTCACCGGGATGATCTTCGCTATCTTCGTCATCACGATCGCAGCAGCGGAGGTTGGGCTAGCGCTGGCGATAATCCTTCGCATGTACCGCAACCGAGCCACGGCCAACGTGGACGAAGCGGACACGATGAAATGGTAGCGGAAGAAGAAGGAGCGCCCACGATTCTTGATTCTGAGCGGAGCGAAGAATCCCGGCGGTTCGAGCGCGCTGTCCGATTGTCTTGCCGCCTGACTCACCAGTCCGTATCATCCCAGATTCTCCTTCGACTCGGCTCAGGACGGGCTTCGCGAAGAGGCCGGCGGACGGTTCGCGAGCCTTTTGCTGCTCAGAATGACATTTCTGACGCGCTCTCTCGAAACGCGGCCGACCACCGCAGCCCCACCTCCAGATTCCTTCGCGACCGACGTTTTACCGTCCCCGGCTGCCTTGCTGCTCAGAATGACATCACCGGGCCGTTGGTCTGGGAACGGGAGCCGTAGCCGTGGGAATGTCTGAGGTCTGGCTGATCCCGGCGATTCCGGCGGCGGCGTTTGCTGTTTTGCTGCTGTTTGGAAAATACTTGCCGCGCGGCGGGGACTGGTTGGCGATTGGGGCAATCTTCGCGTCTTTCGTGCTCTTCTTCCCGGTGCTCGTGGATCTGCTGGATAAGGTGGACCAGCCGGGGTTCGCCGGCGGCGGCAAGAGCTGGGAGTGGATCTCCTTCGATAGTTTCCGCATCAACCTCGGCTTCCACGTGGACCAGCTGGCGATTGTGATGCTGGCCGTCGTTAGCTTTGTGACGCTGATGGTGCAGGTCTACTCGGTGGGCTACATGAAGGGGGACCCGAAATACGGCTGGTACTTCACCTGCATGTCGATCTTCGCTGCCTCCATGCTGACCCTGGTGCTGGCGGACAACCTGCTGCTTCTCTACGCGGCGTGGGAAGGCGTCGGGTTCTGCTCCTTCCTCCTAATCGGCTTCTGGTGGGAGCGGCGCTCGGCGGCGGAGGCAGCCAAGAAGGCGTTCATCACTACCCGCATTGGCGACATGGGGTTCCTGATCGGCATCATCCTCTTGTACAAGGAAGCGGGCACCTTCGATATCTCGCAGATATTCGATTACGCGCGTTCCGGCGGCTACAGCGATACATACCTCACGGCGGCAGTGTTGTTCCTTTTCGCCGGCGCAGTGGGCAAGTCGGCGCAGTTCCCGCTGCATGTCTGGCTGCCGGACGCCATGGAGGGCCCCACGCCCGTGTCGGCGCTCATCCATGCCGCGACGATGGTGGTGGCCGGCGTGTACATGGTGGCGCGGATGTTCCCGCTGTTCGACCTTGCGGACCCGGTGGCGCTGGACGTAGTGCTGGCGCTGGGGCTCACCACTGTCCTCCTGTCCGCATTCATCGGGCTGGCGGCGACGGACATCAAGCGTGTGATCGCGTATTCGACGCTAAACAGCCTGGGGCTGATGTTTGTCGCGCTCGGCGCGGGTTCGGTGACGGCGGCGATGTTCTACCTGCTGGTGCATGGCTTCTTCAAAGCGCTGCTGTTCCTGGCGTCCGGCTCGGTGATCCACGCCACGGAGCAGCAGGATGTCCGAGAACTGGGCGGCTTGGCAGGTAAGATGCCGGTGACCTCGACGGTATTCGCGATCGGCGCGCTGGCGATGATCGGGATCATCCCGCTTTCCGGATTCTGGGCGAAGGACGAGGTCCTGCACTCCGCTGAATCTGGCGAGAACGTCTTGATTTTCCTCGTGGTGCTATTGAGCCTGTTCGTCACCGGGCTCTACATGACACGCCTCTATATCCTGACGTTCCTGTTCGAACCAAAGAATGAGGAGGCGCATCACCACGCGCACGACGCGCCGCCGGTTATGACGGTGCCCCTGCTCCTGCTCGCCGGCCTGACGCTCGTGGGCGGTTTCGTGGCTTTCGATTTCGTGGGCGAGGCGCTCGGCTTTCCGGGAGGCATCGGCAAGTTCGTTTTCGCCAGGGAGCCGGAGGCGTTCGACCTCAATGTCTGGATCGCCATCGCGTCGACGCTGCTCGCCGGCGGCGGGCTGGTCGTGGGCTGGCTGGTGTGGGCAGGGCGGGCGGAGCCTGCGAGACGGGCGTCAGAGGTTTTCCGCCCACTGCACATCCTGTTGCTCAACCGCTTCTACTTTGACGACATCTACCAGTTCGCCATCGACCGCGTCATCCTCGCGGTGGGATCGCTCATCGCCTGGTTCGACCGGACGATAGTGAACGATACAGGTGTGGACGGTTCGGCGCGCCTGGGTTACTTTACGGGGTTCGAGATGAAGTTTCTGGAGACCGGCAAGCTGCCGAACTACGCGCTGGCCATCTCGGCAGGTGTAGTGGTTATCGCAATTGTTTTCTTGATCTTCGTGGCGTGATGAACGAGGACCGAGAGCGGAGGACCAGGAAGCAAGAAGGCTCGCTCCGTCATCTGCCGTGGTTTGTCCTGCATCTTACCTGGGGCCGCGGGGCGGCGCGATTCGGGCATCATTTGACGTACCGGTCTGTCACCGGCATGCGTTTTCCGTTCCATCTGACCCACCACTCCGCCATCCCCCAGATTCCTTCGCCAAGATGCGGCTGTACGGTTTGCGGGCGCGTTGCTGCTCAGAATGACAGCCAGTCCCTCCATCTTCCGTCTTCCATGCGCCTCCATCCCGCCGGCTGCGGGGCGGCGGGCTGATGGAATACGTCCTGCTGGCGCTGGTCGTGCTGCCGTTGGTGAGCGCCGTCGTCTTTATGCTGATCCCATCGGAGTATCCGGGCCCACAGCTCACCCGGTACTTCGCGATGCTGTCCTCCGGCGCCATGTTCGCGATGTCGCTGCTGGTATTCATTGCTTATGAGTACAACGGCGGACGGGGGTTGCGGTTCGACCTGCAGTGGGACTGGCTGGAGAACGTGGGGCTGCTCCGTGACAACGGCATCACGCTGCACCTGGCCGTGGACGGGATCGCGGCGCCTCTGGTGCTGCTGACGGGGCTGGTGATTTTCGCGGCAGTCTTCGTTTCCTGGAACATCGTTTACCGGAACAAGGACTTCTTTGTCCTGCTCTTTGTGCTGGTCTCCGGCGTATTCGGCGTCTTCGTTTCGCAGGACCTGTTCTTCCTCTTCTTCTTCTACGAAGTCGCCGTGTTGCCGATGTACCTGCTGATCGCAATCTGGGGCGCCAGCAGCGATTTTGGCACGTTCGTGCGGACTAAGGAATACGGTGCGATGAAGCTCGTGCTTTACCTGGTTGCCGGGAGCGTGCTCATTTTCGTCGCGATCTTCGCCACCTTCGTGGAGGCGGACAAGGGCACGTTTGACCTGCCGGTGCTGGGTTCCGTGGCTTACGGGGAGAGCTTCCAGAAGACGTTCTTCCCCTTCTACATGATCGGCTTCGGTGTGCTGGCCGGCATGTGGCCTTTCCACACCTGGTCGCCGGACGGGCACGTCGCGGCCCCCACGGGCGTCTCGATGCTGCACGCGGGCGTGCTGATGAAGCTGGGCGCGTTCGGTATCCTGCGCGTGGGAATGACGCTTTTCCCAGCGGGGGCGGATTTCTGGGCGCCGGTGTTGATGGTACTGGGCGTGACGGGCGCCCTATATGGAGCGGTCTCGGCGCTCGCGCAGACGGACCTCAAGTACATGGTGGGCTACTCCAGCGTAAGCCATATGGGTTACGTCCTGATGGGGTTGGCCGCCGCCAACACGATCGGCGTGAACGGCGCGGTGCTTCAGATGTTCGCGCACGGGGCGATGACGGCGCTCATGTTCACTAGCGTCGGAGCGGTGTATGACCAGGCGCACGTGCGGGACATGACGATCTTCGGCGGGCTGGCCAAGCGGATGCCAAGACACGCCGCGTTCTGGACGGTAGCCGGGCTGTCGTCGTTGGGGTTGCCGGGTCTTGCCGGGTTCGTGGCCGAGTTCCATATCTTTGTCGGCGTTTTCCGGGCCGGCTACTGGTGGGCCGGCGGGTTGGGAATTCTGGCGGCGGCGATTACAGCGACATACATCCTGCGAATGCTGGCCCGCGCGTATTTCGGGCCGTTTAACGAGCGCTGGGAGGGGTTGAAAGAGATGCGACTGGGCGAGCAGTTCGCGGCGGCTTTGCTGATTGTCTTCATCGCCTTCATGGGGCTGTGGCCGGCGCCGTTCATCGATCGAATCAGCGATAGCGTGCAGCGGATACCGGGGATAGGGTCGTAAGGATGAAGGAAGGGGGAAGAATGAAGAAGGAAGCGCGGGGTCCAGGCGTCTGGGGTCGATCGCCTATATCGCACGCCCTGACCCACCACCGCGCTTCCCCCCAGATTCCTTCGCGAAGAGGCCTCTTGGCGGTTTGCAAACGCCTTCCTGCTCAGATCGACAGGCGGGGCTCCCTGTGTCCCGGGCGTAGACGCGTCCCACCCTGCCCGCCCGCGAATAATGTCGGGGGACGCCCCCGAACCCCCGGCCTCGCTCGCTGCGCTCGGCTCGGCGCAATTGATCGCCCACTCCGAACGGCTTCGTTCGGGGGCGGGAGGTTGAGCCATGTTCGGGGTGATTTGGAAGGGGCACGCCCGCGATGACGGGCACTCTGCACCTCAACTGGTGGCTGCTGGCGCCGGAGTACATCCTTTGCGCCTACGCTGCGCTGCTGGTGCTTATCGACCTGTTCTCCAACCGGGCGCAGAAGGAGATGCTTGGATACGTCGCGGCGGGCGGCTGCGCGCTGTCGGCGGCGGTCTCGCTGATCTGGGTGGACGACAAGAAGGATTTCGCTAACCTGATCGATGTCGACAACTACACGACGCTCTTCCGCGTCTTCTTTGCCGGCATCGGCTTCTTCGCCTGCATCGCCTCCGCCCGCTACGTGAAGGACCGCCTGCTGCACGCAGGGGAGTACTACGCCTTAATCCTGCTCGCCGTTGTGGGCGCCAACGGGATGGCGGCCGCGCGGGAGTTGTTGACGGCGTACATTTCGCTGGAGCTGCTCTCGTTCAGCCTCTACGTGCTGACCTCGTACGCCAAGTTCGACCTGCGGTCCAACGAGGGCGGATTGAAGTACATGCTGCTCGGCGCTTTCTCTTCGGCGATCTTCCTCTACGGCGTGAGCCTGGTCTACGGCGCAACCGGCAGCACGGAATTCGCTGCGATCGGCGACAAGCTGGCGGGCGGCACCGGCGGCATTCGGGAGGGCCTGTTCCTGGGGCTTTCGCTGATGATCGCCGGGCTAGGGTTCAAGGTGGCGGCGGTTCCGTTCCACATGTGGACACCGGATGCTTACGAGGGCGCGCCGCTGCCGGTCACGGCGTACATCTCGGCAATCTCCAAGTCGGCCGGATTCGCGCTTTTCTTGAAGCTGTTCACGGAGAGCTTCCTGCCACTGATCGACGACTGGCGCTACTTCATCGCGGCGCTTAGCGCCGCAACGATGGCGCTGGGCAACTTCGTGGCGATTCAGCAACACAACATCAAGCGGCTGCTGGCATACTCTAGCATCGGGCAGGTAGGGTACCTGCTGATGGGAATCGCGGCTCTCTCGCCGGCCGCGGGGAGCGCCCTGGTGCTGCACATGGTGGGCTATGCGGCGACCAACCTTGCGGCATTCGTCTGCATCATCATCTTCTACAACTGGACGGGGAAAGAGGAGATCAAGGATTTCGCGGGGCTGGCAGAACGGGCGCCGTTCCTCGCGCTTTCGCTGTCGATCGCGCTCTTTTCGTTGGCGGGCATGCCGCTCTTTGCCGGGTTCGCTACGAAATTCATCCTGTTCCAGTCAGCAGCGGATCAGGGTCTGCTGTGGCTGGCCGGAGTAGCGGTGTTCTTCAGCTTCGTGTCGCTGTACTACTACCTGATAGTGATCAAGGAGATGTACCTGGAGAAGCCCGATGAGGCGCGGCGGTTCCCCATTCCCTGGCGCGAGTACGCCGCCGTCGCGGTCCTGATCGGCGCCGTCTTCCTTGTCGGCCTGTACCCGCGGCCCGTCTACGACCTAGTGGAGAGCAGCACAAACGTCGTCTTCCAGCAGGCGCCCGGCGGCCAGCAAGCGGCGGCTCAGCGCTAGCCGGAAGGGGAGATCAACGCCGGAGCAGGCAGCGGGGCACGCCGCCTGCGCAGAGTTACGCCGTTACCGGGAGGCCGGCGCGCGTCCAGGCGCCCATGCCACTAGCCAAGTTGCGGACGTCTCTGAAGCAGTTTTGGAAGTCGCGCTAGTCATGTATAGCACCTCCTTGTGTTCACTCCCCCTGACGGCTAGACTTTCGCGTTGAGAGGAGGTGGTGAGCTGATCTTGCAAAGACATTCACGGCCCCCGTTCAACGCTTGTCAATCTCAGAAGGAGTTTAACCGTGGCTTACAATCTTGAAGGAACACTCCTGGAAGTTTGCACCTGCAACGTCCTTTGCCCCTGCTGGATCGGCGAAGACCCGGATGGCGACGGAACTTGCGATTCCGTCATGGCCTGGCACGTTGACCAGGGAACCGTGAACGGCACCGCGGTCACCGGGCGCACTGTCGCAGTCGTCACTCACATCCCCGGGAACGTCCTCAAGGGAAACTGGAAGGTCGCGTTGTTCGTGGATGACAAGGCCAGCGATGAGCAGAATCAAGCTCTCCTGGACGCGTGGACAGGAAAGCTTGGTGGCCCTCTCGCCGACACCGCGTCGCTGATTGGCGAAGTCGTCGCCGTAGAGCGGGTTCCGATCACGTACGAGCTCAAGGAGGGCAAGGGGATGCTAAAGATCGGCACCGTCGCCGATACCGAGATGGAGCCGTACAGAGGTCCAACGGGCGTTGTTACCACTCTCAACGAAAGCATCTTCACCACGATTCCGGGTGCGCCGGCGTGGGTAGCAAAGGCCTCGAAGTACGTGCGGAAGAGCTCTCAGTACGGCATGAAGGACATCGACCTGCAGGGCCACAACGCCATCCAGGGCAGCTTCCGCTTCGTGGCCTAGATGTCGTGGCCGGCTGACTCTGCCCCGGGCCCTGGCCAGCGCGGCGACGGGATTAGCCGTGCCCAAACAGACGGATGCTAGCCCCTCGCGTCGATAACCGGCCCTACTTCCTGCCCCTCCTGCTGGGGACGGTAGTGCTTGCCTGGGTCGTCCTCTTCGCCTGGGGACAGTCGCCGTACAGCGAGTACCTCAGCCATGAAGAGCTCGGGCAGGCGAACCTCGGTCTCACCGCCCGCGGCCTGCTGGTCGCCGTCGCCTTCGTCTCCGGCTGGACGCTCATGACCTTCGCCATGATGCTGCCCACCAGCCTGCCGCTGATTAATATGTTCGCCCGGATGGTGCGGCAGCGACGGAACTCCCGGCGGCTGGTAGCGCTACTCGTGCTCGGCTACGTGGGCACTTGGGCGCTCTTCGGCCTGGCAGCTCACACCGGCGACCGCTTCATACACGTCGCCGTCGACCGCAGTGAGTGGTTGGACGACCGCTCCTGGCTGATCGCCGCCGTCACGTTCTTGGTAGCGGGCGCCTATCAATTCACGCCGCTGAAGTACCACTGTCTGGACAAGTGCCGCTCGCCGTTTAGCTTTATCAACTCGCACTGGTCCGGCCTCAGCGAGCGCCGCGAGGCCTTCCTCCTCGGCGTAAACCACGGCGTTTTCTGCGTCGGCTGCTGCTGGTCGATCATGCTGCTGATGTTCGCCTTCGGCGTCGGCAACCTGGGCTGGATGCTGCTGTTGGGCGGCGTCATGGCGGTCGAGAAGAACGCCACCTGGGGCCGGAGCCTGAGCGCGCCGCTGGGCGTTGCGCTGCTGGCGATTGGGTTGCTGATGGTGGCCTGGAACGCCGGTCTCGCGTGACCCGAGAGAAGACGGCGCCGGACCTGCCCGTCGTCGGTGATGGCAGCGGCGTGGCGCCGGGCGCCGAGTTCTATCCGGAAGAGGTGCGGCTGGCGCTGCGCAACCGGGGGATGCCCCTGGAGGCGCTGCGCTACGACATCACGCCGGTGGGAATGCACTACCTGCTTGTGCATTTCGATATCCCGGACGTGATTGCGGACGATTGGCGGTTGGAGGTCGGCGGCCTGGTCTCGCGGCCGCTCTCGTTGTCACTCGACGAGCTAAGGAAGCGTCCGAAAGTCACGCTGCCGGTGACAATGGAGTGCGCAGGTAACGGGCGCGCCTTGATGGCGCCGCGGCCGGTCAGCCAGCCGTGGCATGCGGAGGCGATCGGCACGGCAGAGTGGGCCGGCACGCCGCTGCGTGGCCTGCTGGAGGATGCCGGTGTGAAGGATGACGCGATCGAGATTCTGTTCACCGGGCTGGACCGCGGCGTGCAGGGGGACGTGGTGCAGTGGTACCAGCGCAGCCTGACGGTTCAAGAGGCAATGCGCTCCGAAGGGCTGCTGTCCTACGAGACGGCTATCCGCTCCGGCTGCTGGTGCCGGGTTGGTACGGCATGACCAGCGTGAAGTGGCTGGCGGGCATCGAGGCGATCGCCGAGCCGTTCGAGGGCTACCAGATGACCGGCTCGTACCGGTATTCGCAGTCCCTTGATGAGCTGGGCGAGCCGGTGAGCCTGATCAACGTGCGCGCCCTCATGGTCCCGCCCGGCATCCCGGACTTCATGACGCGGGTGCGCCTGGTGGCGGCGGGGACGGCGACGATTAGCGGCCGCGCCTGGGCCGGGCGGCTGGACGTTTCGCGCGTGGACGTCAGCACCGACGGCGGGGCGACGTGGTCCAAGGCATCGCTCGGCGATCCTGTCTCGCCATACGCCTGGCGGCCGTGGCGCTTCGAGTGGGAAGCGAAGCCCGGGCGGTACACACTGTGCGTGCGGGCGACCGACAGCGAGGGCAACGAGCAGCCGTTGGAGCAACGCTGGAACGCCCACGGAATGGGGAATAACGTCTGTCAACGGGTGGAAGTGCTGGTGGAGTGACGGCCTCACTCGTTCCGTATTTCACAAACGACTGGTAGAATGTAATCCGCGTGGCGGCCTTCCACTCGGCCGTCGCCGGAGGCATCAGATGACGAGCGCAACCCGCGCAGCCCCAACAGACACTCTATCAGGCCCCAGGCTCTGGTTGCGGGCGCTTTACACCGTTCCGCGCGTCGATACAGCGGCGGTGGACCCGCTGAGCCGCTGGCTGATCCTGGGCCGCGTGTCCGTCGTTGTTATGAGCGCCATCTCGGCTCTTATCGGCGGCATGCTGGCGATACGCGACGACGAGTTCAGCCTGCCGCTCCTCCTGCTGGTCGTGCTCGGGCTGGTGCTTGCGCACACCGGGTCAAACCTCGTAAACGACTTCTGGGACTACCGCCACGGGATCGACTCGCCGGACTCGCCGCGCGTGAATTACGGTCCTCATCCGTTCAGCGCGGAGCCGCACAGCGTACGAGAGTTCGCACTGGTTACCTTCCTGGTCCTGGCGGGGGCAACCATCATCGGAGTGGCGCTTGTTATCACCTCCGGGCCCGGCGTTCTGCTCTTTGCGCTAACCGGCGCGCTTTTGCTGATCTTCTACTCAGGCGGGCCGTACCCGCTGAAATACGTCGGGCTGGGCGAGATCGCAGTGTTCGTGATCTGGGGGCCGCTAATGATCGGCGGCACGTACTACGTGATGGCGCAGTCGCTACCGGCCTGGGTCCTGCTGGCCTCGGTGCCGTACGGGCTCGGCGTCACGACTGTGCTCTTCGGCAAGCACCTGGACAAGCTCGACTTCGACCGCTCGAAGGGCATCCGCACGATGCCGATTCTACTCGGAGAAGGGCTTGCCCGGCGGGTGACGGTTGCACTCTCGGTGTTGATGTACGTTTCCGCAGCCGCGTTGGCTGTATGGCAGGGGATGTGGCTGCTTGTCCTTGTCGCCGGCGCGCTCCCGCTGCTATCTCTCGTTATTCGCATCTACCGCTCGCCGAAGCCGGAGCAGCCGCCGGACGGCTATCGCGGCTGGCCGCTGTGGTTCGTGGGCGCTGCGTTCATCCACAACCGGCGCTTCGGGCTGCTGTTCGTGGCTGGGCTGGCGCTTCAGTTGACCGCCGAGGCCATAATCTAGCCCCAGGGTTGCCGGTTAGGGCGTCCGGCGGTGCGGGCGCCAGTCACGCGCCTCCGCCTCACAGGCCGGCGGCGCGGCCCAGGACTCCAGGCCCTCTCCCATCTCCCTGAGCAGCCGGCCTGTGCGCCGGATGATCGCAGCGGCAGCAGGCCTTCGGGGAGGTTCGGCCACCAGCTTCGGCCGCCATGGACGCTCGTTCTCCAGCTGGCGGAGCTTCTGTCTAACGTAGATGTCGTCCCACATGTGCTGTCTCCCTTCAGCGCCCGATTGCGGGCGAGAAAATATCCAGGGTCTTAGTCAGCTCGCCCCGCATCTGCGGGTTGAGCGAGAAGAACTTCATGCTGTTCTGGCGGCGGGCGGTCACCAGTCCCACCGCCTTCATGAACGATAGGTGCCGGGATACGACCGACTGGTGGATGCCGGTGCGTTCGACGATCTCCTGCGCGTACATCTCGCGCTCGCGGAGGAGTCCCAGGATGCGGAGGCGCTGTTCATCGCTGAGCGCTTTGTGAATCCGCGCCAGCTTTGTGATCTCAGCTTCCTCCGTAGACTCGCCACGGAACTCCGGCTCGAGCGGGTAGTAGAGGACGTGGACTCCGCCGGCGATGGCGCAGGAGTTGTAGGGACCCATATCCAGCGAGGGCATGAAGACATGGCGCTGGAAAGGTCCCGGACAGACGGCCTCCAAGCACGACTTCTCCCGGCCCGTAAGCCGCGTCGCTATCTGAGCGGGATCCCCGGTCTCGAAGCGGTGCGCGGCGACGCTGCGTTCCAGCGCGGGCAACCGGTGGGGCAGCTCCTTGACATAGTGCTCGTGGTAAACGCGGTCTATGAGGGTGATCATGCGCTCGCGCAGATCCTCGGGCCGGTCGAAGGCGGCCATTATGGCGTCGGCATCGCGGTCATCGAAGCTACGCATGCGGCGCTCGATGGCCTGCTTCGGTTCCAGCGGTTGGTACTCGGCGACCTCCGCCGGCTCCGGGTAACGGAAGGTGGTCAGGTAAACCAGGCCCTGGACGCCGGGCGCTGATTCCAGGTCGCCAAAACCGGCGGGAATGTCACGGAGGTATTGCAGGACAGAATCCACATTCCGCCAGCGCTCGGGAGCGGCTGACAGGTTGTCGCCGAGTGTGCCCATGATCCCGGGGTCGCCGGCCGGATAGTTGTAGAGGTAATCGAGGTCGGCGAGGAGGTCCGGCGCCATCTGATCGCGAAGAGCACTGGGCCAGCCATCGATACCCTCGATCTGCGGGACGAGGCTAGCGAAATACATCGCGTTCAGCATGTCCAGGTTGTTGGTTCGGCTTGGGCTAGACGTGGCATCTGTTTCCTCTTATAGGTATATGCTGTAATGAGCATATAGGGATACCATGGCTTTGTCAACCCCATCGGCGGTTCGGGACCCTGCCCGGTAATCATCTGTAACGATTTTGCAATCCCTGTCTGGCGGCCCCGGCAATCGCTTACCGGATGCTGAACGTATGTCGCATCGAGAGTTGGTTGGCTGCGCTTTCCACGCAGCGGAGTTAAGGAGGTCCTCATGCGGGCACGTTTGCTCATCTTGTCCCTGGTGGCCCTACTGGCCATCTGCGTCCCGTTCACCACGCAGGCCGCCGCCGGCACTACGTTCACGGCCCATCTTTCGGCCGGGCAGGAGGTTCAGACCCCCGCTGTTGTGAGCAATGCGCAGGGCCAGGCGATATTTCACCTCAACGCCGAGGGGACGGAGCTGCGCTACAAGCTGATCGTGGCGAATATCGATGACGTGATGTTCGCGCACATCCACACGGCGGTGGCGGGGGCGAACGGGCCCGTCGTCGCGTTCCTCTTCCACGGGCCAACGATCTCCGGGCGCACGCAGGGAGTGCTGGCGGAAGGAACGATTACAGCTTCGGACCTGGTGGGGCCGCTCGCCGGCCATTCGCTAAGCGACCTCGTCTCTGCACTTGAGTCCGGAGGCGCTTACGCCAACGCTCACACGACGGCCTACCCGGCCGGCGAAATCAGGGGACAGATAAAGTAGCGCGCGACAGGTCCGCCCCTAACAAATGCGCGCCTGTCCGCGCGGATGGGCGGCTAAAAGGAGATGCTGTTCTTTAGGAGAGTCTTCGCCAGGTCCCAGAGCGGGCCGGGGACCTTGTGGAGATCCGCGAGGACCTTGCGGTAAGCCGTGAGGAAGTGCTCCATCTCCTCCTCGCCGATGATGAGGGGCGGCGCCAGCTTGTGGACGTCCAGGTTGTGGCCGGCCACTTGCGTGAGGATGCCGTGATCGCGCATGAGCGGGATCGCGATCATCTGCCCGAAGAGGCCGCCGGCCGCCCGGTGGACCAGGTCCCAGCCGGCCCGCAACGGCAGGGAACGCGGGGCGCCGAACTCGATGCCGATCATCAGGCCTCGGCCGCGCACCTCCTTGACCATTTCGAAGCCGCAGGCCGCCTCGCGCAGTCTTTGGAGTAGCTCGCTGCCGGCCCGTGCCGCCTTCTCCACGATCTTCTCGTCCTCCATCAAGTCGATAGTCGCCAGGCCCGCGACCATCGCCATAGCGTTCTCACCGAAGGTGCTGTTGTGCACAACCGAATGGGCCATATCTTCAAAGACCTTATCGAAAATGTCCCGGCGGGTTATCACGGCACCAATCGGGATGTAACCACCGGACAACGCCTTGGAGACGAGCATGATATCCGGCTCCAGGTCCCAGTGATCGCAGGCGAACCAGCGGCCGGTGCGGCCGAACCCCGTCTGGATCTCGTCGATGATGAGCAGGCTGCCGTACTTTCGGCAGAGGCGCGATGCTTCAGGCAGGTAGTCGTCGGAAGGGATGATTACGCCGGCCTCGCCCTGCACCGGCTCCGTGATGAAGGCGGCAACATCGCGCGCGCTCAGGTCGTGTTCCAGCGCGTCCAAATCGTCGAAAGGGATCGCGGCGGTCTCCGGCAGCAGGGGCTCGAATCCGCGCCGCCAACTCTCGTGATCCGTGACGGACAGCGCGCCGTATGTGAGGCCGTGATACCCGGAGCGGGCGTAGAGGATGCGTGCGCGGCCGGTCGCCTTGCGCGCCATCTTGAGCGCCACCTCGGCGGTCTCGGACCCGCTGTTCGTAAAAAAACAAGTGTCCAGCCTGCCGGGGGCGAGGGCGGCCAACCTCTCGCCCAGAAGCGCCGCCAGCGGGCTACAGTCCATCTGGACAAGGCTCGCCCCATCGCGGGCCAACCATTCGCTGAGGGCTGCCTTGATGCGCGGGTGGTTGCGCCCGATGTTGAAGACGCTGTAGCCGCTCAGGAAGTCCAGGTAGCGGTTGCCCGCCTGGTCCCATATCCAGGCGCCCTGTCCGCCGGTGAAGACCTTGTTGAAGCCGATGAGCCGGACGACTTTCGCGAAGCGATGGTTGACGTGCGAGGCGTACCGGCCATAGACCTTCTCCGCCGGCTCGGCATAGATCTCATCGAAGCGCATTGTTCCATCCCCCATGCTTATCAGCGAGAACTATACCAGCTAAAGAAGCGCCCAGTAAGTTCGCCGGCGACGCGGCCCGGCGCCGCCTAACCATCGAACGCAGGCTTGCGTTTGATACAATAGCGTTCGATATGGCCACCACCAGGCGTGATTACTATGAGGTCCTCGGGGTACCGCGCGGCGCCTCTTCCGAAGAGATAAAGAAGGCGTTCCGGCGGCTGGCCATGGAGTACCATCCGGACCGCAACAAGGACGGCGGCGCCGAAGCGCGCTTCAAGGAGATCGGCGAGGCCTACGAAGTGCTCTCCGATACCGAAAAACGCGCGGCTTACGACCGCTTTGGTCACGCGGGCCTGCAGGGATTCGACTTCGGGCGCGGCTTCGACGGCTCCGATTTCGGCGGCTTCGGCGACATCTTCGAGGCCTTCTTCGGCGGCGGGTCGGCTCGTCGCAGCCGCGAGGCGCAACGGGGAGCGGATCGCCGCGTCGATATCGAGATCGAGCTGGAGGAGGCGGCCAAGGGTTGCGAGCGGGAGCTGACGATCGACCGGATCGAGCGCTGTACTCGTTGCGCGGGTTCAGGCAGCGAACCGGGCTCGCAGCTGACGCGCTGTAAGGCCTGCGAGGGGACGGGACAGGTGCGGCGCGTTAGCCGCAGCTTCTTCGGGCAGTTTGTGAACATCACCGTTTGCGGGCAGTGCCACGGTGAGGGGCGCATAGTGACGAACCCGTGCGACGACTGCCGCGGGTCCGGGCGACAGCGGCGCCAGCATAGCCTGACGGTCAAAATCCCGGCGGGTGTGGCCGATGGCTCTCGCATGCGCCTTTCCGGCGAAGGAGACGCGGGCGCGAACGGCGGGCAGCCGGGGCACCTGTATGTGTACATCAGCGTAGCCGCTCACCCGCTGTTTGCGCGGGAGGACGACGACCTGGTGTACGATCTGCCGATGAATCCGGCCCAGGCCGCCCTCGGCTTCGAGGCTGAAGTGCCTACGATTGAGGGTGACCGCGCGCCGGTGAAGGTGCCGCCGGGTACACAGAGCGGGCGCATCTTCACGCTGCGGGGCAAGGGCATTCCGCATCTCCAGGCCGGCGGCCGGGGCGACCTGCTGGTGCGCGCCAACGTACTGATCCCGACGGACCTAACGGACGAGCAGCGTGAGCTGTTGCGGGCACTGGCAGAGAGCTTCGGGACGCCGGTAGGGAACGGCGATAAGAGCATCCTGGGCAAGATCAAAGACGCGTTGGGCTGAACGCCATCCTCCGCGGGAGCGAATACCGGCCGGGCGTCCGGCGGGAAAAGAGCTGTGACGGCTAACAGTCCGAAGCAGTGGCTGGAGATTGCGGTGGAAGTCGCCGGCATCGACGCCGAAGTCGCTGCCGACGTGTTGCGCCAGGCGTGCCCGGGCGGCGTCGCCATGGAACTCGGGCACCGGCTGGATTCCGTACTCGACGCCTACGTCGTGGACGGTGACGCGCCGGCGCTTGTCAAGGCTTACCTGCCGGCCTCAGAAGAAGCGCTGCGCGTCCGCCGTTCGCTGCAACTGGCGTTGAAGGCGGCCCCGCTGCAACAGGCGCCCCGCTGGCGGCGGTCGCGCCGTCTTAAAGAGGAATCCTGGCGTGACTCCTGGAAGAAGGGCTTCGGCGTGCAGCGGGCCGGCCGTTCGCTCATCGTGAAACCGAGCTGGGTCCGCTACGAGGTTCGGGACGCAGATGTGGTGATTGAGATCGATCCCGGAATGGCCTTCGGCACCGGCCAGCACGCGACCACCGCTATGTGCCTGCGCGCCATCGAGGAGCGGGTGCGGTCGGCAATGAGAGTTCTCGATCTCGGCTCGGGTTCTGGGATCCTTTCGATCGCTGCCGCGAAGCTCGGCGCGCGTCGTGTCTTGGCGCTGGATATCGATCCGCAGGCTGTCAAGGCGACCCGCGAGAACGTTGCTGCCAACGGGGTTGAAGGCCTCGTCGAGGTGCGTGAGGGAACGCTGGAAGGGGCTGGGGACCACCGCTTCGACGTGATTGCGGCCAACATTAGCGGGCTGACGCAGGAGCGGCTGGCGCCGCTCCTGGCCGCCTCACTGACGCCGGCCGGCACCTTAATAGCGAGCGGATTCCTGGAGGATGCGGTCGGCGGGCTAACGAAGGCGTTTGAGCGAACGGGACTACGTGTTGAGGAGACCCGTGAGGACGGCGTCTGGCGCGCCATCATCGCCGTGAAGCACGGTGGCTGACGCCCTTAGGCGGTTCTTCGTGCCGCGCGGTTCGGTGCGGGCACGGAACGTTACGCTTGGTCCAGAGATGGCGCACCGCCTGGGCCGCGTTCTTCGCCTGAAGCGCGGCGACCAGATAGTGTTGACCGAGGGTGGTCCGCGCGAATACGAGGCGCAGATCACCGGTATCTCCGGCCACGCGGTGACAGCGCTCGTGCTCCGGGAGCGGGCGGCGCCGCCGGAGCCGGAGGTGCAGCTCGCGCTTTACCAGTCGCTCATCCGCGCCAACCGCTTCGACCTCGTCCTCGAGAAAGGGACGGAGTTGGGCGTTGCCCGTTTCGTCCCCGTAATCGCGGCGCGCTCCGTGGTACAGGGAAACGGCGAAACTTCTTCGGCGCGGAGCGAACGCTGGCAGCGGATGGTCGTGGAAGCGGCGGAGCAGTGTGGACGCGGGCGGCTGCCGCGCGTCGACGCCCCGGCAGCGATGGAAGAGGCCGTGCGGACGGCCGGCGGGCTCAAGCTGCTGCCCTGGGAAGGCGAGAGGGCGCAGGGGCTGCCCGCTTACCTGAGCGGATTGCGGGTCCGGCCTCGGCTCGTCAGCGTGTTCATCGGCCCGGAAGGAGGGTTCGAGCCGGAGGAGGTGGAGCAGGCACGCGTGGAAGGCGCGGTCACCGTGGGGTTGGGGCAGCGGATACTGCGCTCCGAAACGGCAGGGATCGTCGCCTGCGCGCTGGTGCTCGCCGGCCTCGGCGAAATGGATGGCTAGGGTTCGATATCCGCCTGCGTCCAGAGAGTAGCGTCGGTCCGCACGCCGCTGATAATCGCTTCCCAGTGCACATGAGGGCCGTTCACGAAACCTGTCTCGCCCATTAGACCAAGCAGTTGACCCTCCGCGATCTGCTGGCCCTCCGTAGCGACGATGGAGTCCAGGTGGTTATAGCTGCTGAAGACGCCGGCGCCATGATCGATCACGACGGCGTTTCCGTAGAGGTACATCGGCCGGGCGAGCACGACCGTTCCAGGGGCGGCGGCGACTACCGGCGTCCCCTTGTCGTTCGCGATGTCAGTACCGGTATGGGGGTAGTACGGGCCGCCGTTGATAGAGCGCTGAAGCCCAAATGGGTTGCTGATGATGCCTACCGCCGGCATGATCCAAGGACCTGACCACTTTCGCAGCGGCGTGAGCCCAGAATAGATCTGATTCAGCGTCGCGCGCTCCTGGTCTACGGCCGTCGTGTCGGAAAGCAAATCCGTGCTGGACGGCGGCAACGTAAGCGACTCGAACTGAAAGCCGCCGTCGCCGATGCTTGCACTGGCAACGGCCAGCGCGCGGTCGGGCGCATCGACCTCCACGGAGTAATCGCCGGGTGCCATCTGCGTGTCCAGCCCGATCAACGCGTACCAGTGGTCGCCTTCCGGCAGCATCGGATACGGCGTTTCCCGAAACATCACGCGCGCGGCGGTCAAGGCCGGCGGAGGGTTGAGGAGACGCACTGCCAGGAAGCCGCCCTGGCGTGCTCGGCTAAGCGACAGATCGACGGCCGGGCCGGGCGTCGCGACCGGTGTAGGCGCAGGCGTCGGAGCGGGCGTAGGGACTGGAGTAGGGCTGGCTGTGGGCGCGAGGGTCGGCGGAGCCGTTGCCGGCTTTGGGGTAGGCGATTGGCTGACGCCCGGCGAAGGCGTAGAGGCCTGTCCGCCACCGCAGGCAACGGCCAGCAACAGAAGCGCTGTCAAGGAGAGGATGAGCCGCATCTGATCCTATCTTAGCGTGACGCTTCTCGGTGGGCGATGAGTGAGCGGATCTCAAACGGAGGCGGGTATAATCGCTTTGCCCAAAGTCAGGATCGGAGGCCCGCTATGACATCACTCAGGTTTCATATCTGCGAAACGGAACGCGGCTGGGTCGGCCTGATCTTCTCCGAGCACGGGCTGCGGGAAACGACGCTGCCGCTGCCCAGTCGTGAGGAGGCGCTCCGCCGGGTGTTGGAAGCCGGCGCCTCGGAGTCGGCGCCCGAGCGAGAGCTTGCTGACGTGCCGGAGCGCGTCTGCGCCTTGGCGTCCGGCCGCTACGCGAACCTGGCGTTCTGTATCGACTGGAACGGCATCGCGGGTTTCCGGCGGGCGGTAATGGAGGAGGCGATGCGCATACCGCTTGGGGAGACGCGCAGCTACGGCTGGCTGGCTGAGCAGGTGGGCCATCCGCGCGCGGCCCGGGCCGTCGGACGGGTG
>VBJS01000072.1 GCA_005880055.1 Chloroflexota bacterium
CGCACCACCTGAGCGACATCGTCTTCTGAAATCCTCTCCTGCTGGTAGACCGACTTGATCGAATCCGAGATCTCCCCACCGGCCGCGAGGCCGAAGACTACCGGCAGCGATTTCTTACGGCGAGCGATGTCGGCGCCGGCCGGCTTGCCGGTCCGGGTCTGCAAACCCCAGATGCCGAGAAGATCGTCCCGGATTTGAAACGCGAGGCCCAGTTGCCGCCCGAAGGCGCCGGCTTTTTCCGCAGCCTGCCGATCACCCGTCGCGGCGAGCACTCCAAGGTAAACTGCGCAATCAAACAGCGCGCTGGTCTTCTTTTCCATCATCGCCAGGCAATCGTCAACAGTGATCTGGCCCGCCTGCTCGAAAGCAAGGTCCATAACCTGGCCTTCCACCATCTCCAGCGTGCGTTCATCGAGCACGCGTCCCGCCTCCAGGACCGTTGCGGCTTCGACATCTTCGTCGTGCAGCCGCAGCAGCGCCAGTCGCGCCAACGACAGCAGCGCATCCCCCGCGTTGATACCCTGGGCCTCGCCCCAGAGAGCCCAGACTGTCGGCCGGTGGTGGCGCTCCCTGTCCCGGTCCTGGATGTCGTCGTGCACGAGCGAGAAGTTGTGTACCAACTCCACGGCCGCCGCTGCCGGAAGCGCGCGCCGGGGCTCACCGCCTGCCGCCTCGCAGGCCAGCAGGCAGAGGGACGGCCGCAGCAGTTTGCCTGACGCGCTCGACGGCTGTCCGTCCGCATCCTCCCAACCCAGGTGGTAGCGCAGCATCCGATAAAGCTCCGGCGTCGCGGGCCGGTCGAGAAATGAACGCAGACAGGATTCGATCTCCGGGCGGTGCCGGAGCAGCGGCGCCGGCAAGTCCAAGCTATTCGCCGACGAAGTGCACGACGACCTGGCGGTCGCGCCCGTGGTCCAGCTCGACGAGGAAGATTCGCTGCCACTGCCCAAACACCAGCTGCCCGTCCACAATAGGCACCGACTCGCTGGCGCCGAGCAGGATGTGCTGGCAGTGCGAGTGCCCGTTCGGCCGTTCGCCGTTGGTGCTCAATGCGTGGGCGAAGCGGTTGTGTGCATAGTCGTGCCGGGAAGGAGCGATCTGCTCCAGCATCTGTTCCATATCTCGGATCAGATGCGGCTCCGCCTCGTTGATGCGGATCGCGGCCGTCGTGTGCTTCGAGAATACGACGGCGAACCCGTTGCTCAGGCCCGAGCTCTCCGCCGCCTCGATCACCTTATCGGTTATGTCCACGAACTGCGGGCCGTGTTCCGTGCGGATGTCGAACGTCTGCGAGAGGAACTTCATGCGGGATTCCTCCAATTGCGCGGGCCTACGATGATCCGGGCGCTTGTTCCGGCAGCTTCAGCGCGGTTGCGCCCGGTGAGATGAATTGCCGCAGAATACGCAAGGCGGAAAATCCCAGTGCCCGACTCAATGCTCTTGTAATCCTGCCGGTGGTCTGCGATGTTTCCCTCCGGCATAAGAATAGCCAGAGCGTGCCGCTGGGTAAAGCGCGCGCTACGCGCCCACGGCCGCGCTATGCCTTACAGGTTGACAACCGGGAAGCGGAGGAATAGATTGCGCAGCGCGGAAAGGACCGCAAAGCAGCGTCTGACACGGAGGAGGATTCCGATGGGCAAGATCGTGAACTGCGCCGAAGTGGACCCTCGCAGCGGCTGCGCCCACGTCGTCCGCGGCGCTAACGAAGAGGAGTTGCTTCGCAACGCCGAGCAGCACGCGAAAGAGCATGGCATTGTAGAGGCCACTCCTGAGCTCATGCAGCGCGTAAAGCAGGCGATGCGGGACGAGTGACGCTCAGGCGCCTGCTCTGACCGCATACATCAGTATCGATCCGCGAGGCGGCACATCACAATGCCGCCTTCCGCGGGGTCTACCGACCTTCCAGCCAGCGGATGATACGCTCTGCGTTCTCCTCGATGCTCGTCTTAGCCTCGCCCGCCAGCCAGCGGTAGCAATGCATTCGGTCTGATCCGGCCGGCGCGTAGTCCTCCCAGGCGAGAACGAACGCTCGCCCTTGCCGGCGGCCCGGCCACCCTTCCCGTGGGAGCAGGTGCACGTAAATCGTCGAGCCATCGTCCGTGAGCGAGATACTGCCCACGGCTGCTTCCACCAACTCCCCTCGCCCGCGCTCAGCGAGCACCCGCTCGAGATGTCGCTCCAAGAATCGCAACGCCATGGCTAGCCGTAGAAAGTGGCCGCGATCGCTCCCGCGTAGCTCATGAGTTTGTCCAGTGAGAGCCCGTAAGCCGGCGGCACCAGCGTCAGCGAGTCCGCCACCTCCCAGGCCGGCTCTATCCGGCGGCGTACTTCATCCACTGGCCCGCAGACCACAAAAGTCTCCGCCATTGCATCCGGCACAAGGTTTGCGACTCCCAGGTAATCGCCATGCGTCACGCCTTCCTGAAGCCTTCTCGCTTCCTCCCGGAAGCCGTGTGCCGCGAAGTACTCCTCGTATTGCGGGATTCCCGCGTAGAACGCGACCGTCGCCCGGCCGTCTTCCACGGCCTGTGCGCGGTCCTGGTTGATCGCCACCCATAGCCAGGCGTTGAACTCGATGTCTTGGCGCTGCCTGCCGCCCCGCTGCAACCCTTTCTCCAGCGAGGCCGGTATCTTCCTCGTCAGCCAGTCGATGGACCAGATCGGGTGGCCGATCACCCCGTCCCCAATCTCGGCGCCGAGCGATAACAGCGGCCCGCGCAGCGCCGCGATCCATATCGGGATATCAGACCGCAGCGGCGGTGCAGGGGGCTGCAGGTCGCGGAAGTCCAGCCGGTGGTACTCCCCTTGATAGTCCGTCAGCCGCCCCGTGTGCGCCTCCCGGAAGAGCATGCGGATGATCTCCACGACCTCTCGCATGTGCTCCACCGGCCTGCCATACGGCATCCCGAAGAAACCCTCGCTCCATGAGCGCACACTTGTCCCAAGGCCGAGCACAAAGCGGCCGCCGCTGATGCGGTCCAGGTCCAGCGCGGCCATCGCCGTCTCGAAGGGGCTCCGAGCGAACGCCAAGGCGATGCCGGAAGCCAGCTTGACCCGGCTGGTGACCAGCGCAGCGGCAGCCAACGGCACAAACGGCGGGCCATACACCTGTGGGGCGAACAACCCTTCCACGCCCGCCTGTTCCTGCAGCTTTGCCTGCATCTCGAGCGCCGGTGCAGACAACGCCGTGATTGTTCCCCAGAAGCTCCGTCCAGTCCGAGCCATTCCCTACACCGTGGCCGTTCCTCGGCCGGAGTGCACGCCCCGAAGGGCCTCCATCATGCCCAGGTGACGGCTCAGGTGCGTGACCTGCCCAAGAAGTACGGCAGCGAGGGTTGACGGCCTGCCGTAGAGGTCTGTGCAGGCACTGTCCAGTTGTTGATCATCCACCGATGCTGCAGCTTCCTTCGCCGCATCGAACGCCCGGCCCACATAGCGCAGCAGCTCCTCTTTGGCGGGAAGTTTCAGCCCCGCCGCAATCTCATCAGCCATCCCCATCCCCGTCGCGTTCTCGCCCAGGGCTACCCCATCTATACCCCACGCCGCGCAGACCTCCTCGACGTCCCAGATCTGCCCGCGAGACGCGAGGCGTTCCTGCATCGCCGGCGTCATCTGGGGTAGCCGGGACTGGAGAAGGTCCGCCCACCTGGCGGAGTGCCAGAGGTGGAAACCCAGGGTCGGGGCGCCGCCCGGCGGACCCCAGGCCAGCTCTTCGTCGGATAGCTTCTCGGCGAAAGCCAGCATCCAGTCGTGCGTGCGGCCGAACAGATACTGGACGACGATGCTGGTGTTGACGCTCATCGATAGCTCGCGCCTAGGCACGGCGTCATTCGATAATCCCACCCGCAAACACAGCCCGTCAATCTCGACGCCCGCCGTTGGCGGGTGCTAACCTCGGCGCCGTGGCTGACTTCATCCTCGCGCTGGACCAGGGCACGTCCTCATCGCGCGCGATCCTCTTCGATCAAGCGGGCAAGCCGGCAGCAATCGCGCCGCGGCCCATTCGCCAGATCTACCCCCAACCGGGCTGGGTCGAGCACGACCCCGACGAGATCTGGCAGACCCAGCTCTCAACGGCGCGGGATGTGCTGCGGGAGGCCGGAGTGACCGCCTCGAACATCGCGGCCATCGGCATCACGAACCAACGTGAGACAACCATCATCTGGGACCGCGAAGGCAAGCCCATCGCGAACGCAATCGTTTGGCAGGACCGCCGCACCGCCGCGATCTGCGAGCAACTCCGCCAGTCCGGCAAGGAGCGGCTGTTTCGCGAGCGCACGGGCCTGCTGCTGGACCCGTACTTCTCCGGCACCAAGCTCAAGTGGCTGCTGGATAACACGCCCGGCGCCCGTGCCGCCGCCGAGCGCGGCGACCTCATGTGCGGAACCGTGGACTCGTGGCTTCTCTACAAGCTCTGCGGCTTGCACGGGACTGATTACACGAACGCTTCCCGCACACTGCTCTACAATATTTTCGACCGCTGCTGGGACGATGACCTGCTCCAGGCCCTGGAAGTGCCGTCCTCACTATTGCCGTCCGTGCAGCCGTCCAGCGGCGTTTTTGGCGAGACCTCTGCCCTCGGCGGCAGCGTTCCGATTGCCGGCGTAGCCGGCGACCAGCAGGCGGCTCTATTCGGACAAGCCGCCTTCCAGCCCGGGATGGCGAAGAACACCTACGGCACCGGCGCCTTCCTCCTGATGAACGTCGGCGAGCGCAAGATCCAGGCAGAATCGATGCTGACGACCATCGCCTGGGGACTGGCGGGAGCCAGCGGGAACGACGAGATCACCTACGCGCTCGAGGGATCGATCTTCATCGCTGGGGCGGCCGTCCAATGGCTGCGCGATGAACTGGGGCTGATCTCCAGCGCCGAAGAGTCGCAGGTGCTCGCCGCAAGCGTTCCCGATTCTGGCGGCATCTACGTGGTCCCCGCCTTCGTAGGCCTCGGCGCCCCCCACTGGGATGCACGCGCCCGCGGCACGATAGTCGGCATCACTCGCGGCACGACCCGCGCTCATCTGGTTCGCGCCACGCTCGAAGCGATCGCCTACCAAGTGCGCGACGTCATCGAAGCGATGGAACGAGAGTCTGGCGTTAAGCTGTCAGAGCTTCGAGTGGACGGCGGGGCGGCGGCGAACGACCTGCTGCTGCAAATACAGGCCGATCTGCTCGGGCGGGATGTGATCCGCCCGGCCGTTCTGGAGACCACGGCCTTGGGGGCGGCCTATCTAGCCGGCATCAGCACCGGCTTCTGGAAAGACGCAGGCGAAGTGGCGAAGAATTGGCGAGAAGGCGCCCGCTTCGGCCCGCGGATCACCCCTGAACAGCGCGACACGATGTACGCGGACTGGAAGCGCGCGCTAGAACGCTCCAGGGGCTGGGCAGAGGACGCCTGAAATTTACGGCTTTGGTGTCTTAGTTGGGCCGGGCGTGCCCGAGGGTGAAGGCGCGGGGGTCGGCGTTGCTACAGGGGTTGCAGTCGCCGAAGCAGTGGGCGTCGGGACTGGGGTAGGAGGTGGAGTTGTGATCGGCGTCGGCCCGGGTGTGGGGACCGGCGTGTCAGTGGGGGCCGGGGTAGGCGGGGGCGCATACTTGGGCGCCATGTAATCCCAGACTGTACGCGAGATTCTGGCACCGAACGAGTAGCCCTGGTACTCCGTGCTCCCCTGCTGCGAGAAATACGTGATCGCATAAGCCTTGGTCGTTCCGTCCGTCCCCGGAAACGTCACGACACCCGCATCGTTGTTCACCCAGCCGTCATTGTCCGCGTAGTAGCCGATCTTGTGAGTCACCGTCGCGGTTGAGGGTAGGCGCCCCGGCAGGATGTACTGCAGGTACGGCGCGATCTCCGTCAGCTTTTGCAAAGTGTAGGCCGTCCAGTCCGCGTTGAAGAGCTGACCACGATATAGTCGGACGAAGATATCGTTCTCCTCGAGCGCCGTCAGGATATTCGGCGGCGGATCGTCGCTGCTCCCGTAATAGGGCAGGTGATCAAAGTAGGAGGTGTGCATCCCCCAACCCGCCATCAGCTGCCTCGCCTGGAGTGTCCCGGAGTAGTACGAGCCAAACATGTCATCCAGCAGGTACCGAACTTCCGGCGGGTAACTGCCACCTATCCCTCGCCGGATGTGGTAGGCTTCCGCCGCCGGATCGCCGTGCCCTGCCTGGAACTCGTTCACTGCCGCCAGCAGCGCGAACATCATGATCGTGCAGCCCGTGCGATGAGCATCATTGCCGTTCACAGAGATCGTCTCGCCCGTCTGGAGGTCCGTCACCGCCACCGACACATCGATATGGTCTGCCGCGTCATAGGCCGCTATTTCTGCCGCCAGCTGGTCCTTTAGTCCGAGGAACTCCGGAGAAGCATTGACGTTCTCCGGTATGCCGCCGTACACCGGCGGCAGCGGAGCGCTGGGCTGGTCCCCACCCGCGTCCGCCGGCCCCGGACCGGGATCGGGCGCGGCTTCCGGTGCATTCGTAGACCCGGGAGTTCGGGGCGCCCGCGTCGGCGTGGCGGCCGGGGAACGGGTCGTTGTCGGTCTCGGGCTCCGCGTCGGCGAGGGCTGCGCCGCCACCGCTTTCTCGTCGCGAGGCGGTCTCCCATCGGAGGGCCCCAGGATGAGCAGGGCAGCCAGAGCCAGCCCGGCGAAGGTGAGGAGGCAGCGCAAGCCGAGCGCCCGGTATTGTGCAATATATTTTGTCAGCAGCGCGCTGGTCGGTGCCGCCATCTCCCCCACTCTGCGGATCAGCCGTAAGGCTTGCCGTTCTCAACAGCCGGTACGAGTTATCAACAGAATAAACGCAGGAGTAGGCATTAAGGATACCTGAATGCCGGTGCTGGCGATCGCTTGCTTCACGCTTTATGGGCTATCGGCTGCCTGCTAGACTAGCTTCGTGACCGCCGCGAAGCGCCTCATACGCGAACTGCAGTCGGCTCTGGGCCGCCGCTGGGTGCTTCATGCTCCCGAAGACCTGCTCGTCTACGAATACGACGCGACGATTGACCGCGCCCTTCCCCAGGCCGTCGTCCTTCCCGAGAGCGCGCAGCAGGTGGCACAAGCGGTGCGTATCGCCCGGCGTTACGGACTCCCGGTAACCGCCCGCGGAGCCGGCACCGGGCTCTCCGGGGGCGCACTCGCCTGCGAGGGCGGCGTGGTCATCGTGATGACCCGCATGAACCGCGTCATCAAGATTGACGCCGAAAACCAGCTAGCCGTGGTGGAGCCGGGTGTCATTAACCTGGATATCTCCAAAGCGGCGGCGCCTTACGGCCTCTACTATGCGCCGGACCCTTCCAGCCAGAAGGCGTGCACCATCGGCGGGAACATCGCGGAGAACGCCGGCGGCCCCCACTGCCTGCGCTACGGTACGACTACGAACCATGTGCTCGCCCTGGAGATCGTGACTGCTGACGGGGAGATCGCGGAGATCAGCGCCACCCAGGCGGGCTACGACCTGACTGGGGTTCTGGTCGGCTCCGAGGGCACCCTCGCCATTGTCACAAAGGCGACTCTGCGTTTGCTGCACAAGCCGGAGGCAACGATTACACTCCTCGCCATCTTCGATAGAGTGAGCGAGGCTTCCGAAACGGTGTCCGCGATCATCAGTGCGGGCATCCTGCCCGCGGCGCTAGAAATGATCGACAAAAACACGATGGACGCCGTTGAGGAGTTCGCTCACTGCGGCTACCCGCCCGACGCCGGCGCCGTCCTCCTGATCGAAGTGGAGGGGCTGTCCGAGGAGGCCGAGGAGCAGGCGAACGAGGTGCGCTCGATCTGCGAGAAGTTCGGCGTGCGAGAGCTGCGCACGGGCACCGACCCAGCAGAGCGGGAGCGCCTATGGGCCGGGCGCAAGAGCGCGTTAGGCGCCCTCGGCCGCAAGGCGCCATCCTATTACATCCTGGACGGCGTGGTGCCGCGCACGAAACTGCCGTCTGTTCTCGCCGAGGTCTACCAGGCCTGCGACCGCTTCGGCTTCGCCGTGGCCAACGTCTTCCACGCCGGGGACGGCAACCTTCATCCCAACGTCCTGTTCGACGAGCGCGTACCGGGCGCGACCGCGCGCGTGCTGGAGCTTGGCGAAGAGATCATGCGTCTGTGCGTCGAGGCCGGCGGCTCGATCTCCGGCGAGCATGGGGTGGGTTTCGAGAAACGAAGCTACATGAGCTGGATCTTCTCGGAGGACGATCTAGAGGTAATGGCCCGCCTCAAGGCCGCCTTCGGCGCCGGCGATGGGTTCAATCCCGGCAAGGTCTTCCCTACCTCTAAAGGCTGCGGCGAGGTCTCTTCTCATATGCGAGCGGCGATAGCTAAAGCCGGGCCCGGGGCCTACGTGTGATGGTGAAAGAGGTCTCTCTCATCGGCGAACTTCAGTCTATTGCCGGCGCCGGCCTGGCGGAGGAAGGCCCGGCTTGCACCGCCTTCGCTGTTGACGGTTTGACACCGCGCGCCGTGGTTCGCCCGTCGACATACCAGGGCGTGGCTGAAGTCCTCCGCTATGGCAACACGAACCGCCTGACTGTGATATCCTGGGGCGCCGGCTCGATGATGCAGACGGGAAACCGGCCTTCGAAGTACGACATTGCCCTCAGCGTCGCCGGCCTCACCGGCATCGTCGAATACGAACCGGCCGACCTCACCGTCACCTGTCGAGCGGGAGAGCCGCTCGTTGCGCTCCAGGAGCAGCTCCGCAGATCCAGGCAGATGCTGCCGTCCGGGCCGTTTGCCTCAAGAGAAGCCACGGTCGGCGGCATTGTGGCTACGGCTGGCGCCTCCGCCTCCCGGCACGCCTACGGGACACCGCGCGACTTCACGATCGGGATGCAAGTGGTGACGGCGGATGGGCGAATTACGCGTACCGGGGGCAAGGTCGTCAAGAACGTGGCCGGCTACGACCTGTGCAAGCTCTATACGGGCTCCCGCGGCACCCTGGGGGTGATCGTGGAGCTGACGTTTAAGCTCGCGCCACAGCCGCGCCACGAACAGCGGGAGGCTCTTGCCTTCGATGACGCCGCCACCGCCTGCGCCTTCGCTCGTGAACTGGAGCGGCAGGGGATGAGCGTCAAGGCCTTCACGCTGCTCAACCGCGCGGCAACCGGCCTTCCGCGGGGCGGTTACGTCTTGGCCGTGGACCTCGCCGGGACGCAGGCCGCTGTCAACCGCTGCTGGGAGACCCTCTCCACGCTCGCCGGCGCCGCGCAGCAACTGTCAGAAGCAGAGGCGGAACGCTATGCCGGCGCTGAAGCCGAACTCCAGACAGCCGCGAGCGTGACCCTGGAGTGCGAGATCACCGTCCTGCCCTCAGACCTCCCGGTCCTCATCGAGCGCCTGGGGGAGACGCTTGAGCCCGGCATCGTCGCCTATCCCACGATCGGCCTGGCGCGCGCCTTCTGGACGGCGGGAGACGCCGAGGCGATCCTCACGGATCTTACGGCAGCTTTCCGGAAGATAGGCGGAAGCATGCTCGTCCGCCGCTGCCCGCCGTCGCTCAAGTCGCGGATCGATGTATTCGGAGAAGTGCCGCCTTCCTTCCCGCTCATGCAGCGCCTGAAGCGCGAATTCGATCCCAACGGGACGCTGAGCCCCGGCAGGTTTGTGGGCAGGCTCTGATGCCCGGCGGGCCGATCCACCAGAGCGCCTTCGGCAGCGAGGCCGACCTTTCGCGCTGCGTGCACTGCGGCCTCTGCCTTCAGCACTGCCCCACCTACCTCGAAACCGGCCTGGAGACTGAGTCTCCCCGTGGGCGGTTGCACCTTATCCGCGCCCTCAGCGAGGGCCGTATCGACCTGGCCGGCAACACGATGGGCCACCTAGACATGTGCCTGCAGTGCCGTAACTGCGAGGCAGTCTGCCCTTCCGGCGTCCCATACGGCCGCATCATGGAGCACGCCCGCGCGGCCGTGATCGAGAGTCGCCGCGCGCCCGTACCCTGGCGCCTCCGCTCCCTCTTTCTGCGAGAGGTCATCGCCCGGCCGGGCCGCCTCCGGGCCCTGGCCGCTGCCCTGCGCTTCTACCGCCGCTCCGGCCTCCGCGCCCTGGCCGAGAGCATCCCGCTGCTCCGCGACCGCGCGCTTTTGGCGCCGAGCATCGCCGGCCGTCCGTTCACCGGTACAGGCGTCCTGGCGCGGCCGAAAGGCGAGCCCGTCGCCCGCGTCGCGCTGCTCACCGGCTGCATCATGCCCCTCGCTTACGGCCGCGTTCACCGCGCCACGGTGCGCGTTCTCGCTGCAAACGGATGCGAGGTTATCGCACCGGTGGACCAGTCGTGTTGCGGCGCCCTCCAGGCCCACAACGGCGACAGACAAACAGCGCAGGCCCTCGCCCGTCGCAACATCGATGCCTTCCTGGAGGACGGCTGCGACTTCGTCGTCGTGAACTCCGCCGGCTGCGGCGCCGCGATGAAGGAGTACGGCGAGCTATTGTCTCAAGACGCCGTCTATTCGGAGCGGGCTCGGGTTCTCGCCGCCAGGGTCAAAGATATACATGAGTTCCTCCTGGAACTCCCCTTCCGGCCGCCTACCGGCCGCCTGGAGGCGTCCGTCACATTCCAGGACCCGTGCCACCTGGCCCACGCCCAGCGAATCCGCGAGGCTCCACGCCGCATCCTCCAGTCAATCCCAGGCGTCCAGTTCGTCGAGATGGAGCACGCCGACCGCTGTTGCGGTAGTGCCGGTGTGTACTCCTTCACTCAGCCGCAGATGTCCCTACAACTGCTCCAGCGAAGAATTGATGAAGTCCGCGCGTCCGGGGCCGCCGTCGTCGCCACTGCTAACCCAGGGTGCATGGCGCAAATCGAGGCCGGCCTGCGCCGAAACCGCCTGCCCGTGCGAGTGGGCCACGTAATTGAGCTGCTGGATGCCGCTTATCGCGCAGAGCATCGATAGCGCAAGCAGCCGGCGCCGATACGAACTGAGCGACCCGCAAACCGCTTTGGCTGCCGCACCGCCGAGTTTAGAAAGCCTCGCCTACATTATCGTGTAGCGGCTGGAAGCCTCGGCTACGTTATCACGTGGCGGCTCGAAAGCTTCGGCTACGTCACCCTAGCCCGAGAGGGCGTAGCGCTGAATTCACGGGCTGTTAACCAGTCTTCCTCCTCCTGTTAACTGTCAATTCGCTTTACTCGTGAGATACTCTTCATGAAGCGAACGGAGATCATGTCAAGAATCGCCATTGTAGAAAATTTCTTCACCAATCGCATGCGCGTAAAAGTAACCCAAACTTTACTTATTGAAACGTGTAACGCCTCGCTTGCGGCCGCGTCTATTGTTCATCCCGCAGATGGTGACGCGAAAAAGCGTCCATTTAGCCTCGCTCAGATACGGGGCGGAACAGGACTGAGCAGATGTCGACAATGGATATCGCCTTAACCGAACGGGCCGCGAAGCCGCAGGTCGCCGCATCCCGAGTGACATCACCGGCCCAGATATCGCCGGCCGATGCAGGCACTCAGAACGGCCAGCTTGGAGAGTTCTCGGACCTTTACCACGAGTACTTCCCGAAGGTCTTCGCCTACGTCTACGGCCGCGTCCAGGACAAGGAGATATCGCTGGACATCGTTTCGGATGTCTTCGAAAAGGCGTTCATCAAGAAGAAATCCCTCCGCTCCCCGGACTCCTTCGGTTCCTGGCTCTTCACCATCGCCCGCAACGAAGTATCGTCCCACTGGCGTAAAGAAAAGCCGGCCGCCAAAGCAGCGCAGGACGCGGCCTGGGAGCAGGAGCTATACCACCAGCCGCGCGGCCCAGAGGAGACAATCCTCCACCGCGAGCGCCTGGACGCGCTTTCCCTGCTCGTCCGCCAACTGCCCCGAAGGGAGCAAGAGATCATCGCCCTCAAGTTTGACGCTGAGCTAACGAACCGCGAGATAGCGAACGTCCTGGGCACAAGCGAGGTGAACGTTAGAGTGACCATCTTCCGTGCCCTGCGCAAGCTGCGCGAAAAGATGCAGTCCAGCGGAGCCGGTCACCCATGAACGAACAGGAGCGGGCCGATTGGCTGGCCCGCGCCCTCGATGAAATACTCAACCAGCGGCAGGCGCCGCCGCCCCCGTAGCCCGTTCTCGCGCTCAGTGCGGCCGCGCGGCGGCCGAAGCCGGTCTCCAGTACGAAGGCATCGTCTGGCGCCGCGTCCTTGAGCGCCTTCACTCGCACCCGAACCCCGAAGATTTCGCAAAAGACAGCGCTGCCTCCGAGTTCCACGGCATGGAATCAGTCATCCGGCTGCGTAAGCAGTTTTCCCAGCAACTCCTGGACGTGGCCCAGACGCGCCGCGAGGCTGTCTGGGACACCGTGGAGTCCCGTGTGCAGCAGCCTGGCCCGAAGTTCTCCATCTTCCGCCGGCTCTCCGGGCTTCGCGGTAACAGGGCCACTGTTCCCAGCCTGGAAGGGTTGCCGGTGGCGCAAACCGCCTGGCACGCAACGGGCACGAGCAGCCAGCAGGTCATCGAGGCCGCGCGGCGTCGCCGGGCCCTCGCCAGGATGCGCCAGGACGCGTCCGTCCACTCAGAAAGCCGAGTCTGGTCTCTGGTGCGCTCCCGGCTAACTGCTCGCAACGCCGAGCCTGCGCCCGAGGGCTCCTCCGTCGGCTGGCCACGTCTGGCCCTCGCCGGCGCAGCGGTGGCGCTCCTGATCGCCGCTGTTGGCCCACTCCCGAGCGCCGGACTGGCCCATCACCCGGCCATTGGTCTCGTTGACTTCATTGGAGACAAGACCGGTGTTCGCACTGACAGCGCTCCTCCTACGGCTGTGCCTCCGGCGGACGTCCTGCAGGGCATACCGGCAACAGTGGAGCAGGCATCGGAAGTCCTGGGGCTCAGGCTTTCCGAACCGTCGGACATGGACGAGCGCGGTTACCAGCAGGCATCATCAATGCTATTCGCTCGGGGCGTGACCGCCGCTGACAGCGGCGTCTTCGTCCTCACGTACGCCTCATCGGATGCGACTGTAACAATCCTCCAGGAGGCGGCCGGCAGCGCCTCCATGAACGCGCCTGAGGGCGCAGCTCGCACGGTCACCCTCGCCGATGGGACGCCGGCCGT
>VBJS01000198.1 GCA_005880055.1 Chloroflexota bacterium
GTTGTACCAGGCGACGTCATAGGAATCGTACGGCACCTCAGGGATCTGGTTGGCATCCAGGCCGTATGTAACAACGCCGGCATTCACACCGATCTTGTCAATCACCATCTGGTACGGCGAATCGCGCAGCGGACCGGGGTCAGGCGCCTGAAGATCTGCGGCCACCGGGGCCGGCGTGGCGGGCACCGGCGTAGGAGTTACGATCGTCCGGTCGTATACGCCACCCGCCTCGTCCGGCTGGCTTCGGATAACTGCCGTCCCTAGGCGGTGTTCGTTTCCCGATCTGGCGACGCGCAACCCACCCACTCCCAGGAGAGCCACGCCCGAGACGATAGCCAGCAGTCCCAGGGTCATAAGCAGCCTGCGGCCAAAAGGCGAACGGCTGCCACCGGATCTCGTAGTGTCCGGCGAAACCCACCGAAGCCTGCGTAAGAAATTCACTGACGGCAGTGTTACTCAAGAAGTGGTCTCGATTATAGACGTGTAGTTCTCGATTTAGAGTGAGGGATTCCATAAGAATTCGGTTAGTAATCGGTGGAATAACGTTGCGCCTGCGGCTAAGCGGGCAGGCTGCCGACCAGCTCTGCGCGTATTACCCGCCGGCCGCTGTAGTCAGCGCCGAAGATTGGGTCATTCGTCTTGTAGTACTCGCCCCCGCATGTGATCAGCGTCAGCGCGTCTGACCCACTGGGCGCCATCCAGCTGCGCCCGTCTTCGCCGGCGGGGTCGACCAACTCGCTCGCCGTCACCTGGTATACGAGCGAGCGGCCGTCGTTATAACGCAGCGTTACCTGATCGCCGATCGCCAGTTCGTCTATCCGGCGAAACACTGCGTTTCCGTTCCAGGTCCGGTGTCCCGCGAACACGGCGTTGTCCCCCGTGCCGGGCTCCGCGGAGAAGTTATACCAGGCCACCAGCTGAGCCTGGTAGGGCACTTGAGGAAGCATACGGTCATCCAGTCCGTACGTCCCCACCGCCGCATCCACTCCAAGCTTCTCGATTACCAGCCGGTAGGGCTGGTCGCCCATCGGTCGCGCCACCGTGCCCAGATCAGATGTGACCGAGTTGACGTCGCCGCGCTCCACAGCGTCCAGGTCCTGCGAGGAACCATCCGTGGCAGCGCGGTACGCACCGTAGAGGAGCGCGCCGCCGCCCAAAAAGCTAGCAAGCGCAAGAAACAGCATCAGCCGTTTCCGGCGTGGGGAAGCGCGCGGCCGGTCAGCCACAGGGAGTCAGTGGCGCGATTCCGTTGTCGCGCTCGGTGTAGTCAGCCCCGATGACGATCTCCCCGGCCCATCGAGGCCAGCTAACCACCGCCTGCAGCGCTTCCCGCCTTCTGAGCCTGGACAACGAGCCGGGAGTTGTACTCGCCCCCGAATACCGGGTCGCCCGTGCGCTGGAAACTGCCATCGCAGGTTATTATCGTCAACATATCCTTAGGAGTGCCCGCCATCACCTGCAAGGAGTTCGGGTCATCCGGGTCAACTGAGAACACGTTCGAGACGTTGTATACCAGTTGCTTGCCGTTCGCGCCCTCAAGCCTTATGGTGTCACCCGCCGCCAGCTTCGTCAGGTTGAAGAACACCGCCTCCCCAAACCAGGTAACGTGTCCGGCGAACACAGCGTTGCTTCCCGTTCCCGGCTCCGCCGAGAAGTTGTACCAAGCCACGATGTCTTTCGCGTTTGCCCCCGTGGGCACCTGCGGGATCGCCTGGGCGTCCAGCCCGAACGCCTCTACGGGGGCGTTGACTCCGAGCTTATCAATGACCATGCGATATGCTTGCCCCGCCAGCGGCGGCGCCGGCTTTGGAGTAACCGTCGGTGGTCGCTGTGCCGTCGGCGTCGGAGAGAGCTTCAGGAGAGCAGGCGTCGCTGTGGAATCGTCGGACATCAAAGTAACGAGGCCGGCGATCAGCAATGCAACGCCAACTAAGAACAGAACGCCGCCCAGCGCAAGCAAAGCCTTCCGCTGCCGGCTGCTGTTCTGATAAATCCGCACTATGCGCCCTACTACAGGCGCGTCAGATATTCCGCTCATCACATCCCCGTCTATTTGCTAGTGTTCTGGCCCTCTACTAATGACAACGCGCGATCGCGCTCGCGGGTTGCATCATGCCCTGTCTAAAGTATATAAGACGCCATGTTCCCTGGCAGCGTTCCGATATGACTCCAGCAGACGCCATAACTGCGGTCTCCGGCATCAGGGTGGGCCACTGGACAAACGCAGACGGGCCCACCGGCTGCACCGTAGTCCTCTGTCCACCCGGAAATGCTGCCGCCGTCGATCTGCGTGGCGGCGCTCCCGGCACCCGTAACACCGACCTTCTGCGAGCGGGCACGCTCCTGCAGGGTGTGGATGCCATCTTGCTCACCGGTGGCAGCGAGTTCGGCCTGGATGCCGCTACAGGGGTCGTCCGCTGGCTTGAGGAACGGGGAATCGGATTTCCGCTGCAGGTCGGCGTCGTCCCGATCGTCTCCGCTGCCGTGATCTTCGACCTATCGCTTGGGCGCGCGGATGTCCGGCCGAATGCCCAGTCGGGTTACGACGCCTGCCAGGCAGCAACCGATGGAGAGATCCAGCAGGGGAGCGTCGGCGCGGGCACCGGCGCCACGGTCGGCAAGGTGCTTGGCCTGGAGCGCGCGCTCAAAGGGGGACTCAGCACAGCGGCTGAACGCACGGCCTCCGGGATCACCATTGGCGCCCTCGTCGTCATCAATTGCTTCGGCCAGGTCTGTGATCCTTCGACCGGCAACCTCATCGCCGGTCCGCGTGGCGAGCAGACCGGGTCTTTCGTCGATACCGTTGATACGCTGCAGTCGCAGCCGCCCGTGCTGGGGGTGGTCGCAACCGACGCGATGCTCAACAAGGACCAGGCGCGGCGCCTCGCAGTCATGGCTCAGGCAGGCCTGGCCGCTACTATCCGCCCGGCGCATAGCCCCGTTGATGGCGACACCATGTTCGCTGTCGCCACAAGAAGTAGCGAGCAGCCGGCGGACGTCCTTCAGCTCGGCGCGCTGGCCGCCCGCGCCGTCGAGCGCGCTGTTGTAAGGGCAATATCAAAGGCCGAAGGCATCGCGGGCGTCCCCTCAGCTGCCCAGTGGACAGGCCAACACTTGCCCTCGCCCTGAGACTCTGGTTGGCTCTCATCTGGTGGCTTCTGCTCGCAGCTTTCTTAGTCTTCGTCGTCATCACACTCTGGTTCTCCGGAATCCGGAAACGAAGGCCCGGCCAGATAGACATGGTCCTGCTTACCACCGCCGCGGGAACAGCCGAAGCTCAACTCTCGGCCGGGAGCCTTCGCAGCGTTGGCATCCACGCCCGTCTGGTTGCCGTCACGGACTCATCGCGATTCACAAGCCCGTACGCATGCGAGATTTGGGTCCGGGCCGGGGACGAGGCGGTCGCCCGGGACATCCTCGGCCTGGACCGTTAGCGACGGCGCTCTTAACCGAATCTTTACCCTCATAACAATCGCCTTCACCGGTCTATTCACCTGCGTGCGCGACACTTGACCAACACGCACCTGCCGGTCACGCCGGCTGGACTGCAAAAGTCTAATAGCCCAAAGGGAGGAACATCGTGGGAATAACAAACATACTCAAGTTCGTGCCGTTTCGCGATAAAGAGTCCGCAGATGTCCAGCTTCTGGAAACCCTGGCTCAAGATCTGCCGGATAACGGCCAACCGCCGCTGATGGTCATGGTTTCCGACGCCTCGGGCCTCGCCTCCTTCCAGCTCCATTCGTTCTCTGGGGTCGAAGACGCCGAGGCCTTCATTCACAACTGGACTCGCGGCCGCCTAGACCAGGGCATCATCCCGTTCTGGGCCTTCACGCTCCCTCCAGACCCGGAAACCATTGACCAGCCGCTTACCGTCGAGCCGATCGTGCTCATCCGTGATGCCGAGCGGCCCGGCGTGGTCTACCCGTTCTCGTTCGTCGATATTGATACCGCTCAGTCCTTTGTTCGGCACGAGGCGCAACGGGGGATGGACCTCTCCCAGGCGCTCATTTACTGGGCTGTCTGCGCTCGCATCGAAGTTGATACAGCGGGAAGCCTGCGCCTCATCCCGGGTAACCCTCCTGCCGTTGCCCGCAACGACCCCGTCGAGGCTGCCGAGCGTCTGATCGCCGCCGCTTTCGCTGAGGCGCAAGCGGCCCAGCAGCAAGCCACCGAGGTTGCTGAGAACGGAGACGCGGGCCAGGCGCTATTCGCCGAGGAGCCCATTCCTTTCAGCGAGACTCTTGACATGACCGACTGGCGGACTCCGGAACTCCAACCGAGCGGCCCGGGTTCCGCCAGCGCGCCGCTGGAGCAATTGCCGCCGACCGAACCACCGTCCGCCAACGGTCATCATGAAACGCTCGAGGAAACACGAATCATTTGGCCCGAGACCCCTGAAGCCGAATCTGCGGCGCCGTCCGTCGACCCGACCGCCGAGATCGATCGCGAGTTCGAAGACGAAGCCGATGTCTTGACGTCCGTAACCGGAATCGAGCCTTCGTCTGAACTAAGCCTGGATGACAGTCCCGCTCATGAGGATCTCCTCGCACAGGATCTGCCAGTGCCCACTGCAGCCCCGGCCGCAACGTCAGACACCGATACTGTGCGTGCCGTGGAAGAGATAACAGCTCAACCGCAGCCCGCCGAGGCGGTTGAACCGCCACAGGCGCTTGTGCACGAGCCGGCGGCCGAAGAAGCAACCGCCGGCGCAGCCGAGCAGCCGTTCCCTGAGCGTCGTGCCAGCGCGGCCCGGCGCAAGGTGCGCTCACCGCACCCGGGCATCGATGTCGGAGTTGTGGCGACACCGAACGGCCGCCGCAAAGATGACCCCATGGACCTGCGCATCGATATCCACATGGAAGTGGCCAAAGTGCTGAGAGTGAAGCGCTGGAAGTCACGCGAGAAGCCTTTCCGCGGCTTCGACTCACCCGCGGGCCGTTTCTAAGGCACTTTCGCCCCACGATTGACCCAAAGGAGCGACAATTAAGCGCCGGGGCTTGCAGCCCCGGCGCTCGCTTATCGGGTGGGCTGACACCTAGGGCAAAAGTGCGTGCTGCGCCCCGCCACTTTCACCCGCCTGACTTCCGTTCCGCAGACGTAACAGGGCTGTCCCGTCCGGCGAAACACCTTCACGTTTAGCTGGTGCCCGCCTTCCCGGCCCCGGCCGTCCACGTAGTCGCGAAAGCTGGAGCCGCGATCGCCCAGCGCTGTCCGGAGCACATCGCGTATGGCAGCATGCAGGCGCGCCGCCGCCACTTTAGATATACCGTTTGCTGCCCGCGTGGGGCGAATGCCCGCGGCGAAAAGCGCTTCGTCGGCGTAGATGTTGCCGACGCCCGCCAGGACTGTCTGGTCCAGCAGCACGGACTTGATCGGAGCGCTTCGCCGCTTTAGCAGGCTCTGGAACGCGGCCAGCTCGAACTCCGCTTCCAGAGGCTCCGGTCCCAGCCTGCTGTGCACCAGCGCCCAATCATCAACCAGCCACATCATCCCAAACTTGCGCAGGTCAATGAAGCAGAGCCGGGTGCCGTCGTCCAGGCCGAAGCTCGCCCGAAGGTACGGCGTGTCCGGGCAGCCGTCATCGTGATGCTGAAGCCGCCCCGTCATCCGTAGGTGGACCACCCACATCAAACCGGCGTCCAGGTTGAACACGAGGTACTTGCCCCGCCGCGATATGTCTTTTATCAGCCTTCCCTGCAATTGACGGCAGAACTCCTCCGGCGGAAACAGTTGGACCAGGTGCGGCGCCTGCTCGGAGACCCATGCCGCAGTGATCCTGCGACCCTGCACTGAGGGCAACAGGTCGCGGCGTATCGTCTCAACTTCTGGTAACTCAGGCATACGCGGGCAGAACCCCTTCGCCCAAAGCGTGAGACCAACAGTTCCGATCAGTCAAGCAAAGACGGGGCCCACTGCTCCCCGGCCGCGGGTAGTGTCCGGAACCGTTCCAGGTCCGTCACCGCCAGTTCGAGATGCCCCGTCGCCATATCCGTGGTGATCCGGTACGCGTACGCCTGGCGCAGCTGCCCATCGAGCTGTAAAGCGCGACTCAGGTCGGCCTGTGCCTCCGGAAAGCGCGCCAGGCGTACGAGGGCAACGCCCCGTCCCGCGTATGCCTGCGCCATTTCCGGATCAAGCCTAATGGCTGCGTCGAATTCACTGATAGCCGCAGACCACTGGGCTTCTTGGGACAAAAGCAGCCCCTGGGAGTAATGCCGCGAGGCTGATGGGTCGTCCCGCCCCGCCAGATAGAGGTATACCGCCGCTACAAGAGGGATCAGCGCCAGTGCATGGACCACCGGCGATCGCAGCAAGCGCATCGCATCTTCCCTGCCCGCGTGCCATTATCCGCCCCGCTGTCAATCCGCAGATCGCGGGCGGCCCAGTCATTGTACGACTATCGTCGCGCCGCCCGTCGCCTTGATTTCGTCCCAGGTCACCGTTTTCGTGGCCAGCAACGTCTGATCGCAGGACGAACTATCGCAGAAGTAACGCACCTCGTACTTGAGTGTGCCCCGGAACTGCTGAGTGTCGAAGTCGTGGAACCCGCCCGACGCGATCAGCTCAGTCGGCTGCCCGTCCTCGTAGACCACAACCGTCCGCTCCTTCTTGTTTTCGATGCGGATCGATTCGCCGCTGTTGCAGGCCAGAAGTGCCGGCAATCCTACGGCCAGCAAACCGGCCAGGAGCGCGCGCCGCAGCACGCCTAGCCTCCGAAGTCGCCGACTTCTACCGGCTCCCCGTACTGCATCTCGCCCCAGTTGCGCCCGACTTTAGTATCCACCTTTAGTGGAACGCGCATTTCCAGAGATTGGGGCATTATGTCCAGACACAGCCGCCTCACCTCCTCCAGTTCATCGCCCGGGCATTCGAAAATCAACTCGTCGTGCACCTGCAGCGTCATGAGGCTCCTCATCTTGCGCCGTTGCATCTCTGCGTCCAGGCGGTTCATCGCGATCTTAATGATGTCTGCCGCCGTCCCCTGTACCGGCATGTTGATCGCTGCCCGCTCTGCTGCGTTCCTCACGTTAAAGTTCGTGGAATGTATCTCCGGAATGTAGCGCCGCCTCCCAAAGAGCGTTTCCACGTAGCCAAGCTCGCGCACTTTCTGCACCGTCTCCGAGACGTACTGCTGTATGCCGGGGTACTTCTCGAAGTACGTCCGGATGAAGTTCCCTGCGTCCTCCCTCGATATCCTTTCTCGTACCGAGAGTCCGTATTCGCTCAGCCCGTACAGCACCCCGAAGTTGAATACCTTGGCGCGTCGTCGCATCAGCGGTGTCACGTCCTCTATCGCCACACCGAATACCTGCGCTGCCGTCGCCGCGTGGATGTCCTCATCCTGAAGGAATGCCTCGACGAGCGCAGGATCGCCTGTGATATGGGCCATGATCCGCAACTCGATCTGCGAATAGTCTGCCGACAGCAGGCGCGGCTCCGGCCCTGCGTCTCGGGCGATGAACGCCCGCCTGATCTGCTCCCCCAGCGCCGTCCGCACCGGTATGTTTTGAAGGTTAGGGTTGCTCGAGGAGATACGTCCGGTCGCCGCGCCCGTCTGGTTGAAGTCTGTATGGATCCGCTTCGTCCGCGAGTGCACCAGGAAGGGTAGCGTATCCAGGTAAGTCGACTTCAGTTTGGTCAGTTCGCGGTACTCGTAGATCAGGTCGACGATGTCGTGCAGACCGCGGAGCCCCTCTAGCGACTGCGCATCCGTGCTGTAGGCGCCGGTCTTCAGGCGGCGGGTCTTGGGCAGATGCAACTCTTCGAACAGGATTTGGCTGAGTTGAATCGGTGAGGCCATATTGAACTCGTGGCCCACCGACGCGTAAATATCCTCCTCGATGCGCCTGATCTCCATCGTCAGCGATTCAGACATCTCCCGCAGCGCGCCTGTGTCGATGGCAACGCCGTTCAGCTCCATCCTCGCCAGCACGCATACGAGCGGCATCTCGATCTCGTCGAACAGCCTCCGCATCCCCTTCTCCGCCAGCTCCGGCTCGAATACCTGCCGCAGCCGAGCCGCAACGTCCGCACAGGCGCCGGCGCACGGCGCTAATACTTCCACCTCCAGCTCCGGCATTGTCAGCTGGTTGGACTTCTTTCCGCCTTTGCCGAGAAGGTCGGCCGGCTCCTGAAGGTCACGGCCCAGCTTTCGGGCTGCCAGCCACTTCAGCGAGAGCGAGCCCTCCTCCGGCCGCCCGGAGCCTCCGCCTTCACCGAGCAGGAAGGCGGCGATCATCGTGTCGAACTCGACGCCGTGCGCGTGCACGCCGTGGTTCTCAAGCACGACGACATCGAACTTTAGATTGTGTCCGGCGATCTTGATCTGCGGATCTTCGATGGCCGGCGCCAGACGCGCCAGGACATCCGGCAATGGCAACTGTCCGTTCGCGCCCAACCGCGGCGAGTGCCCAACCGGCACGTAATACGCCTCGCCGGGCCCCAGCGCTATCGAGAAACCGACAATCTCCGAGCGCATCGCATCCCGGTCCGTGCAAATCGTGTCCAGCACGAAATTCTTCTGGCCGTCGATCCGGCCCGCAAGCGAGGCCAGTTGCTCCTCGCTCGTCACCATCGCATAGCGCTCCTCAATCTCGCCCGCCGCCGCAACGGCAGCTGCAGCGCGCGGACCATCGCCTTCAGGCAAGCGCGCGATCAGCGTCCGGAACTCCAAGTCCCGGAACAACTCCGTCACGCGCGCCCGGTCATAGTGCGCGTAGAAGTCGGCCGCTTCCAGGTCTAGAGTCACGGGCGCGTCGCAGACGATCGTCGCCAGAAGCTTGCTCTGCCGCAGCTGGTCCTCGTGCTCGCGGACTGTTTGCTGCAGCTTTGCCGGCTGCACCTCGTCCGCATGTTCGATCATCGCCTCAATGCTGCCGAACTGCTCGACCAGCTTGGCCGCCGTCTTGTCGCCGACGCCGGGCAACCCCGGGATGTTGTCCGAGGTGTCGCCCTTTAGCGCCTTCAGGTCCGTCATCTGCTCTGGCATTACGCCGTAGCGTTCCTTCACATCCTCCGGTTCCAGGTAGACCACCGAATCGCGCTGGTAAGGGCGGAACATCCACAGGTGCACCCCCGGCTGCACCAGCTGCGCGATATCGCTGTCCATGCTCACCAGGAAGCAGTCGATGCCCGCTTCCTTCGCCTGTACCGAGAGCGTGCCCATTAGGTCGTCAGCCTCGTAGCCCTCGAGTTCGTAGATCGGCATCCCGAACGTCTCGATCACCTGGCGGCAGCGCTTCATCTGCCGGCCGAACTCCTCGCGCTCCTCGTCCGGCATCGCGATACGCGTCGCCTTGTACGTATCGG
>VBJS01000052.1 GCA_005880055.1 Chloroflexota bacterium
GACACACACGAAGTCCCAGTCGCTGTTCCGGTCCATGCTGCCGCGCGCCGCTGACCCTACCAGCAATGGCCCGATGGCCCCCTGGGTGGTGCGCACCTTGCCCAGCATCACTTGCCGGAGATCGTCCGGCAGGGTCGTGGTCACGGCCATCCCAGACGCCAAGCCTAGCGACCGTTGTAGTCGAACTCGCGCAGGAACGACTGCATCGCCTCGCGAGGCTCTTGCTCGCCGCAGAGGACCGTGTAGATGACGTCGAGGAGAGGCGTCTCCACGCCGTGCTTGTGCGCCAATCCGCGCGCCGAGTGGCAGGCAGGCACGCCTTCCAGCGTTGGGCCTTTCATGAACTCACGCCAGTCGCCACCTGAGCCCATCGTCTCGCCCAGACGGCGGTTACGTCCGTCGGCGCTGAACCCGGTGGTGATGAGGTCGCCCAGGCCCGCCAGGCCGTAGGCCGTCTGGCGCCGTCCGCCCAGCGCCTCGACCAGCGAGGCCATCTCGCTCAGCGCAAGCGGCACAAGCAACGACTTCGTGTTCATCGCCAGCCCCATGCCGTCGCAGATGCCGAGGGCGATGGCGTAGGCGTTCTTGAGCGTCGCGCACAGCTCGACGCCGACGAGGTCGTCCGTGGTCTCGACCTTGAAGAACTCGTTCTGGAACGCCTGCTGCACAGCCTTGGCCGCCTCTGGGTCGTCGGACCCAACGATCACGGCGGTTGGGACGCCCGCTGCGAACTGCGAGGCCATTGCCGGGCCGCCCATGCAAACCATCGGCCGCCCGTCGCCCAGCTCCTCGCCGAGTACCCGGCTCAGCCGCAGGTCGCTCCCTTCTTCGAGGCCCTTGGCGACGTTGAGGACGATGCAGCCCGCCGGCAGGTGCGGCGCGACGTCACGCGCAACGGCGCGAAGCACCTGAGATGTGACCGAAAACAGTACGATGCCGGCGCCGCCCGCCGCCTCCTCCAGCTTCCAGGCCGACTGGATGCGCTCGCTCAGTTCGATGTGCTTCAGGTACTTGCTGTTGCGCCGGTTGTCGCGCACGTCTTCCAGCACGTCCTCCTCGATGCTCCAGAGGCGGACGTCGTGGCCGTTCCCGGCCAGGACGTGGCCCAGCGCGGTGCCCATGTTTCCCGCGCCCAGCACGCTAACGCTCGGTTTATCGGCAGGGGTCATGGAGCGATGTTATCGCAGACCGTCAGCGGCAGCTACGCCAGCGCGGCCAGCAGCCGCTCTGCTTCAGCAACATCCGCGGCGGCGCCCATCCCTGCGAGGATCGATGCGGCACGGCGCAACGGTTGTCCGGCCCGGCGCGACCGCGGCGAAGACTGCCGGGTGACCCGTCCCAGTTCCAGCAGCGCAAGTCCCTCTTCATAACCGGCTGCCGCCTGCCGCGCCAGCGCGACAGCTTCCCGAAAATGGGCGATCGCCGGCGCCGGCCTACCGAGCCCTGCTTCGGCGCGACCGAGCAGGCGTTGCGCACGCGCCTCTAGGACTTTCGCCTCGAGCTCTCGGACTTCGGCGAGCAGCCGGTGACATTCGCGGCGGGCCTGGCGCGGCCTTCCCTCGGCCAGCAGCAGCTCCACGCGCTGCAGCAGCGCTTCAGTCAGCAGCCCTTCAGCACCGACGCTCTTCAGAAGGCGGAGCCCGCGGGAGAGGTGGCGCCTGGCAGAGGTCAGGTTCTCCCGCTTTAGGGCGCAGCGCGCAAGGTTTACCTCAGCCAGCCCTGCAAGCGCCGTCCGGGCCATTCCCTGCTTGTACGCGCTCACGACTGCCAGCAGGTGCTCCTCCGCCTCATCGAGACGGGACTGGACGAGGAGAACTTCCCCGATGTTGTTGCGGACGATGGCGGAGTGACTAACGTTCCCCAGCCGTTCGTCGGCGCGGAGGGCGACTTCGTAGTGGTAGAGCGCAGCATCCAGCACGCCGAGCATCTGATAAGAGAGGCCCAGGTTGCTATTGGCGCGCGCCTGTCCCGGCAGATCGCCGAGTTCATGGTAAATGCGCGCGGACAGCCGGTCATGGAACAGCGCCTGCTTCAGCTTACCCAGCTCCATATAGGCGCCGGCGAGGATATGGTGCGCGTAGGCGACCTGGCGCGGCTCGCCGTTTCGTCGCGCGACGTCGAGGCCGCGCCGGCCCCACAAGACGGCGTGATCGTAGAGGCCCTTCCGGAAGAGAACCAGGCTCTTGGTGGCGAACACCTGCGCTCCTACCAAACCCGGCCGGCCGGGGAGCACGCGCAGAGCTTCGTTCACCCAGTTGAGTGATTCATCGTAGTCCGACCGGCGCTCGCAGGAGACAGCGACCTTGCGGGAGAGATCCGCCTCGCGGCTACGTGGCGAACGGGGGCGGCCGAGCAACCGGCACGACCGGCGCCCGGAACGCCAATCGCCCAGAGCACCGGAAAACGCGTCCGTCGCCTCTTTGTGCAGGCCAGCGTTATCTAGGCAATCGCCCAGTCGCTCCATTAGCAGGCTGCGGTCGCCCTCGAAGCCGCTCTGAAGGGCGGCGAGGGCCGCCAGCGAGCGGTGGTAGTATTCCATCGCCTCGGCTGTCGCGAAGACGGCGGCCGCCCGGTCGCCGGACATCGCCGAGTAGCGAACCACCTTTGGAGTATCGGACGCCAGCTCATAATGATGGAGGAGCAGGTCGCAGACGGCCTCCAGCCGGGCCGATTCGCGCGCTTCGATGTGTTGAGCGGCGCGCCGGTGGAGGTGGCGACGTTGAGCAAACGGCAGCGTCTCGTATGCCACTTCGCGAGTGAGGATATGCGCGAAGGCGAAAGAGGCCGGGTGTGCGCCCTCGTCCCTCGTGAAGCCAAGTGATCGAAGGTCGTCCAACGCCTCTCCGACGGTCTCATCCTGGAGGCTACCGCCAAGCAGGATGTTCAGTTCTTCCCGGCGAAAGGATTCGCCGATGACCGCTGCCGTGCGGAGGACCGTTTTCTGCTCTGGGGGCAGCCGGTCAAGGCGCGCCAGGATAACATCGTTCACGTTGTCCGGAAGCGGCGCTCCGGCGGCCAAGCCAATCCGCGCGATCTCCTGCAAGAACAGCGGGTTTCCCTGCGCCCTCGCCAGTATGCGTTCGGCCTCCGCTCGTGAGTACTCAGCACCGCCGCCGATCAAAGTTCGAGCAGCGTCTGCGGACAACTCGCGCAGGCGGATAACAGCGGCCGCACCCAAAGCCCCGATTTCAGCCGGCTGCGCTTCCCGGGAGGTGACCAGGGTGAGCAGGCGCGCGTCATCGCGCCTGAGAAGGGCGGCAAGCAGGTCCAGCGAGGGGGCATCCGACCAGTGCGCGTCCTCAAAAAGGAGGAGCAGCGGCGAGGCGGCGGACATTGAAGCCAGCAGCTGGACAACGAGCGAGTTCAGTGCGTGGCGACGTTCGCGGGCGTCCAGTGAGGCAAGTGAGGGCTCCGCGCCGGCGGGAAGCGCGAGCAGTTCCCCGAGCAGCGAAGCGAACGGCACCAGCTCGGGCGCGTGCTTCTGGACGGCGGCCGAAACCTTGGACGCCGACGCATGCGCACCGTGCTCAGGGGCAATATCTAGCAGCGTCTGCAGGGGAGCCCGCCACGGGGCAAACGGAGTGCGAGACGTATACGTGTGGCAGGAAGCGGTTACGCTCCGCCACGACTGCGCGACCAGACGGGTCCGCAGTTCGGCGGTCAAACGGGATTTCCCGATGCCGGGCTCTCCCCAAATGTAGGCCCAGCGAGCGCGCGACTCCAACGACACCTGCTCGGCCGACTGGGCAAGCGCCTTCGTTTCCGCCTCCCGGCCGACAAGTGGCGTTTCTCTGGCCTGTTGAGGGGCGGCAGCCCCCGCCTCCGCTATGCTGCCGCGGAGGCGAAGTACAGGGACCGGGGCCGCTTTTCCCTTCACGCGCAAGGCCTTAAGCCGCTGCAGATGGAATTCGGTGCCCGCCCGCTCGGCTGTTGGCCTGGACACAAGGATTTCGCCGGGCGCGGCAGCCGCCATCAGCCGGGCGGCGAGGTTCACGCTATCGCCGATTACGGTGTACTCTCGGCGTTTAGAAGAACCGATCTCGCCGGCGAAAACTGCTCCTGAACCGAGACCAATGCGATGACGCAAGCTGAGCCCCGCCGAGCCGAGAGCCTCATCGAACTCCAGAACAGCACGCAGGGCGGCCGCCTCCTCACGCTCAAGGGAAAGCGGAGCGCCGAAGAGGCAGATGAGCTTATCGCCTTCGTGCGCCAGGTCGCTGCCGGCGAGGAACCCGCCGTGCCGTTCGAGCGCCGAGATGAGCAGCCGGATATAGGCATCGGTCTGGCGGAGAGCCTCGGAGTCCCCTGCCGCTTCCAGTAGCGGTGAGATGCCAAGAACGTTGATGAATACGGCCGTTACCCGCCGGTGTTCTCCAGAGAAGCTGGGCAGGCGACCTTCTATAAGGGGCGCAGCCAGCGGCGGCAACAGGTAGCGCTGCAGAACCTTCTGCGGCGCACGCAAAGTCGCGTCATTGTGGGGGTGCTGCAGCGCCGGGAGGTTGCGCATACGCCACACGCCGTTGGAGGCGGGAGCGACAACGCAGCCGGGGCCCAACTGCGCAACGGCCTGCCGGCTCAGCACTACTTGCCCGGGCTGACCGGCGCCCTCGATTTCCGCCGTCCGGTTGACGTCCGGGCCGACCAGCAGGTAGTGCAGGATGCCGTCCGGCTGTCCAACCGAGGCCGCGAAGAAGCGCCCGCTGTGAATGGCGATGCGCATGCGCAACCGGTATATGTCGCCACCGGCGGACACGCGCCTGAACTCCGCCATAGCCGCTTGCATCTCCAACCCGGAGGCAGCGGCGCGCTCAACATGACGTTCGTCAGAAAACAGCAGCAGCATAGCGTCGCCGCCGAACTTCATCTGAGCGCCGCCCCAGTCTAAGGCAATGCCGATCATCCGCTCGAAGAACTGATTGAGGACCGCGGCCATCAGTTCCGCACCCTCTTTCCCCAGCCGAGCGAGATGCTCGGACATAGCGGTAAAGCCGGAGATGTCGCAAAACATGAGGGAGCCGCTAAGCCAGTCTCCCCAGACGGGAGGCTGGTCAGGCTTACGCGCCCACTGCTGGACGAGGGTGGCAGGGAGATACGCCGTTAGAGGGTCGACTTCGGAGCGAAAAGCTGTCTGCATACGTACCCCACCCCGCCGGTCGCCGCGCCCTGCAGGCGCAGCGGGCTTTCCGCTCGTCGTAGTGCCATGCTGAGGCGGCGCCCGCTTGGGGCTGCCGCCTCAGGATATCACAGCAGTAAAGAACCCAGAATTCGGCATGTCGTCCAGGATGCCCTGGCCCGGCTGTCCAGGCTGGCCCTTTTGCGACTCAGCCGACCACTGCAGCTGGCCGCCGCTAGACAGGCCGACTTCCGCCCGGCTGAACGTGAAGCGCAGCTCGCTGGCATCCCCGAACGTGACTACAAGACTGGTCAGGGCACCTCCGGCCTTGCCGTTATCGTACTTTACCTGGCCGTTGAAGCTCGATGTCTTGAGGTTCAACCGGTATTGGGTGTCCGTTGCTATTGTGCCGACGACGCGTACTGCGATCGTGATCGTCGACGCGGTGTTGCTCACGTCGCAGGAGACGAAGTCCGTATTCGGCGTGAAGGCGTCGCCTATGGGATCGCAGAGCAAACGGACGACTACTGTGTCGGAGCCCAGCCGGCCATCGGCATCCATGACCTTTACGGTCGCCGTGACCGGGAAGTCGGTCGCGGCTGTGTAGGTGTGAGGAACGCTGAAGTATGCGCCAGGAACGGGTCCGCTGGTAGACGTGCCGTCACCGAACTGGACTGTGTAGAACGGCTCCTTCAGAGAGGCGAAGTCCGGCACCGACACCTGGAAGCTCGTCGGCGTACCGGGTGTCACATAGAGGTCCGGGCCGGCATTGACGGAGAGCGGCGTGAATCCGCCGGAGCCCTTCGCCGTGAAGTACGCAACGTTGTCGGCTCCATCAATGACTTCGCCGGCTAGATCATCGGTCGCCGCCACGTTCGGGACGTGCAGTGTAAATGTACCGGATGCGGGCAACGGCTGCGGCAGGGCCAGTTCGGTCGAGGTCATCGTGCCACCGCTGTACTTCAGGACGACGATGCGGGCGATACCGCTCGGGTCGTTCGCCGTCACCGCGACGTCCACACTGGAATTCGCGCCGCTGGTGAACGTGACGTCCGGGACTGCGGGCGGCTGCGTGTCGGCCGGGTTCGAGTGCAGGATGTCGAGGGTAAGCGACGTGTACTTACGCTGGATGCCGCTGACGGTGGCCGCCGTCCCGCTCGTGCAGCGGAACTGGCCCGGAGTGATAACCAGGCTTTGCGCTCCTCCGGAATCCAGGGTGTTGATGGTCGCCGGCACAGCAGGCCAGAAGGCGTTCAGGCAGGTCTGCGGCTCCGATTGGTCAAGCAGCCAGTCCTGCGTGGGCAGCGAGATAACCGGATCGAAGCCAGAAACGTCCGTATACGACCCCGATTTTATGACCACACCCTGGGCCGGGTTCCCCGGCGGCAGCGGGATAACGACGCGCGGCTCGATCGCGCGGAAGGGCGTGACCTGTGTGTCGCCGGCGGCCTTAAGGTAGTGGCCCTGCGCCGTAGTTACGTCCTCAATCGGATATGTCGTGGTAGTGGCAACGCCGCCGTCGTTCACGGTCAGCGTGAAGTTTTCCTGAGCCGTCTGGGGCTGCAACGTCTGGACGCTGCCGGTCCCGGCGGGCACCTTCACCTGGTACATCGGTAGTCCAAACATCGTCGTCTCGATCGATGTCTTCTCATCGTATGGAGTCATCGAGAGGAGACTGAGCAGGTAGCCGCTCTTCGCTTTCGTCAGCGCGTTGCCGATGAAGACATCGCCTTTGACCACTTCCTGGGAGAAGTTGCGGAGGAGCAGTTCATGCCCGCCCAGGCCCTGATCGTCTCCCAGGCCGTAGCCGGTGCTCGCAATGAACACGGCCCGCTGGCGGGCCATGGCCTGCGCGAAGTCCAACGACGGATCGATGCCGAGGCCGCCGTCTGCCGGCTGTGAAGCACGGTCCGGCACGTTGAAGCCGCCGTGGCAGCCGATGGTGAATACGACCTTGCGCTGAAGCGCCGGCGTCGCGCCCCCGGCGGCCGCCACCTGGCTGCCGTTTACAATGTCGCCGAAGTTATTGGTCCCAAAACCGTTGGCAGAAAGCGCGGCGTAGTGCAGGAAGTGCGCCATAGGCGCGGACACGCTGGGCGTTGAGCAGCCGGTCAGGCTGCCCGCCGCCTGGCCGAGCAAGCGGCAGCGAAGGTCATCGGCGGACCAGGTGTCGTTTATGAGTGTCTTGACGTTGAGTTTCGCTCCCAGGCCGGCGGCGATGGCGTCGGCGCCGTCCTTAAAGAAGTCGTATCCGGTCACCAGTCCGCTCGACGTCGAGGCGGTGCTGTAGTCCAGAACACCGCTGCTCGCCACGAATGCATCTGCGGCTGCGCCGATCTCGGCCGGGGTCTCAACAAGCCGCCCTATCGGCATATCCGGGACGTACAGCTCGCGCCCCTGCCAGGCCGTCGGCTGGGCGTCCACATAGTAATCATCGGTGAGGATATAGCCGCCCAGGAGGCTGGACAGCAGGGGACTGCCCGGCTTCAGCAGCGAGTCCGTTACGTAGTTCGCCTCGTTGCCGATGATGGTCTGGTCGGGGACGCGGCGCTGAGGGACGATGTCATCATCGCCAGCCAGGACCACGTATTGAATCGTGGGGTTCGCGCTGAGGCGGGATTGCACTTGCCCACGTATCGCGGCGGCGAGCGCGTTCGTCGCGTCGACGCTGCAGGGGTTGCTATCCGCATCGTCGTAAAAGACGCTGGGCATCGAGATTATGTCCGCCGATACTGACGGCTGCTGCGCTAACGCCTGGAGTTTCGGCAAGAGCGCGTTCCAGGCGGTCAGCCCTTCGTTCGTCGACGTCGTCGCCGGGTCGTCGTAGAGGGCGATCATTCGCTCTCGCTGAGTGACGATGAGGGTCTTCGCCTGGCCGGCCGCCGGGAAGCCGGGGTTCAGGTCAACCACGCTGCTTGTCGCGGAGCCAGACCCAACCAGCGGCGACTTTGTGCAGACCGCCGCGCCCAGGGCGAGTATTGGGTCCAGCGGCACCGATGTCTCGATCTGGAGCGAGTAGGGTTGCGTGTTACTGAAGGCGCCGTTTGCGCCGATTACGCCCACGTAAAACTTGGTGCCATTCACGTCCGACTGTGCCAGCGCAACCTCAGGCTTGGTGCCGTGGTTTCCGGAGTACGCGGCCACGGAAACGGTGCCCGGCAGCGCGCCCAGCCCCAGTTCGTCCAGTGTAATGTCGGCGCTGCCGATGGTATCGCCCTCAAGGCCGTTGAACCCGGTCTGAGACAGCGGATAGACGGCCGAGCCGCTGCGGAACCCGCCGCTCCGGAAACCCCCGCTCCTGAAACCGCCACTTCTGAAGCCACCGCTCCTGAAGCCGCCGCTTCTGAAGCCGCCACTGCGGAAACCGCCGCTGCGGAAGCCGGATGTGCTCACATTTGTCTGCCCAGCATCGCCGCTACGAAAGCCGGTAACACCGGTAGGCAGCTGCGAGAGGATCACGAGGTCGTAGTCAGCGTTCAGGCCGGATGTGCCCGGCCCCTTCAATGTCACCAACACTTCGCCGCCCGCGGGTAAGGTGCTCTGGTCCGGCAAACGGACCTCGAAGAAGTCCTTGTCCCCAGCCGCCTGAATCCACGATAGGTGCGTGGCATCGCTCGTCATCACAGGCGCCGTGGCAAGCGAGTTGTCCGCCGGTTCGAACCGCTGCGGGTCATTGGGTACCACGGTCACATTGAAGTTGTCAGATCCCGTTCCGCCGTCGCCGTCCTGGAGGGTGAGCGTTCCGCTTACGTTGGAAGTCGTAGTGGCGGTGCCGGTAATCACTCCGGTTGAGAGGAACGCCAGGTTATCGTTCTGAATGGTCGCCGGAACGGGCTGGCCGTTCACCTGCCAGGAAGCGGACAGCGTGTCCGTCCAACCCGGGTCAAGAACCCGGCCGAAGAGCGAGGCGGGCTGGCCCGAAAGTGTTTCGAGGTTTAGAGCGTTGACCTGAGGGGCAGTGTTGTTGACCGTCATCACCGCAACCTGAGTGCCATCTGTTGCCGCAGCACCGGAGCAGACGCGGTTGCTGTCACCGGAGGCGTCCGTCACGGTGAGGCAAGCGCTGTAGGTGCCTTCATCCGGGAAGATGAACACGGGGTTCTGTTCGTTGGATGACTGGCCGTTGATCTGCCAGCTCCAGGCGACGATCTTGTCCCCATCCGGGTCAAAAGACGTATCCGTGAACTGAACCACGTCGCCTTCACGTACGTCGATGGTGTCATGCGAGAATCTGGCGACCGGCGGCGTATTGGCGTCGAAGTACGCCCAGGTCGCGTGAGCGTTGTCTTTGCCGCCGAGCACGCTATAAGACAACGTCAACGTCTGGCCCATGTATTGCGCCGGGATATTGATCGTGACCGGGATCCAGTTAGTGGCCACGAAGTTACCGCGGTCTCCGACATCGATGTTGAAGGTACAGGGAAGGGCTCCGCTGCAAGTCGCGACGCCGCCCGGCAGGCCGGCCATAGGTACCGTAAGGGTGCTGGATAGGCTGCCCACGGAGGTATTCCCAGACTTCAGGTCGAACGAGAATTGATCGTACCCCCGGTGCTCCCAGGAGAAGAGGCGGAAGGCGAACGTCAACGTCGTGTCTTTGACCGTAAACGTCTGACTCGCTTTATCCAGCCCCCTGTTCTCGTTCTCGTTGATCCGCTTGCAACCGCCCAGCCGCAGATCTTTCGACCCTTTGTACGGGGCGACGGTTAGGTTCCCCATATCGGCATAGGTGGCGCACTGCGCCGAAGTCTCGGTGCCGGTGACCAGCCCCACATCGGCTGCGCTGATGACCCAGGGCGCGGCGCCCGATTCGAAACCGGGGTTCACCAGTCCGCCCGTGGACGCCAGACCTGACCGCGTGTCTGCGAGCGCGAGCACGGCGATCGACAGAGCGAGCACCGCAAGCGCGATGCCGCTGATCCTGCTCCGCGGGAGATGTAAAGAAACGATATTCGTACAGCCGCGCGCAGGGCCCCTGATCATCACCGCGCCCCCCTTTTGCACCGCTTTCGACTACCGACGAACGGTGCTGATAGTGGCATTAGAGCGAATCAGCGGCGCAGGCACACAAATCCGCCCCTTGGGATACGAGCTTTATGTTCTTCGCCGCTCGATAGTTTGTCAAGTTTTGGTTAAGGCAGAATGGCTAGAATTCGGCGCCCTTTGGCCTGCGTTACAACAGAGTGGAAGAAAACGGGAAGGGACCCGCTAAGCGGGTCCCTATCATGCACCGCACCCTCTGCGCTCGCCTGTCCCCTCCGCAGCCAGCCGTTCTCCGGTTTTGGCCATTGCCCCTGAGGGTTAGCCGTAGGATAACACCGAAAGAGAAAGACGGGAAGTGGAATTCCTGAACAAATCACGGATGCGGAAGAAATTATGTAGTGCAGCCGCCGGCGAGCGCAAGAGCCTGGCAGCATGCGCGTGACAGCACCCGGGTCCGTGGCGCTTCCCTGGGGTGGGCGGCTAGGGCGGCCAGGGACAGGCCGGCCCGTTGTAGGCCCTCACAGCAAACAGCATCGGCGGGCGGCCGGTGGTCGCCGCGATTATAGAGGTCATGTCCTGGATGTTGATAACCCAGGGAAAAAGTCCCGCCCCTGTCGACAGGTCCCACCGCGCGTTATACGCATTGTCACCGGGATTGGTGTTTAGCCGGCGGAGCGGGGCGAGGAAGCTGGTTAGGTCCGTAATGGTGATGCGATTGGTGCTGTTAATCGCACCCCCTGACACGAAGTCAGAGGGCCACCCGGTTATCCCGCACGGATCCTGGTCCGATGTGGTGCCAGCGGAGACGTAGAGGTTAGACTCTGTGGCGCCCGTGTATCCGTCTCCATCGCAGTCGTAAGCGGACGCGCCGGCAGGAAGAGGTTCATCAACCTGTCCGTTGCCGTTGTCGTCCACGCCGGCGAACGGGCCATCCAGCCGCTCCGGCCGGCTGGCTATGTTAACGGGGTCGGACCCGCAGTTCTGCTCGTCAACGTCGCGAACGCCATCTGAGTCCTGGTCTGTCCCAGCGATGAATACGACATTTGAGAGAGCACCCATGTTGCCCGCTTCGTCGACGGCCCGCACAGCATAGAAGTAGTTGGTTGTAAGCGGCGACACTACGAGCGATTCGTCGGTACCAGCAGCGCCAGACGCAGGCTTGACGGCTACCTGCGTAGCCGCAAACCAGTTGTCCGCCGTAATGGGCGCGCTGGAGCGGCGAACCAGGTAATGATCGGCCAACCCGCAGACGCCGTCGTCGCCGGGCGCTGTCACGCGCATGCTGCCAGGCTCTTGCGCTCGCCGGCGGCTGCACTACATAATTTCTTCCGCATCCGTGATTTGTTCAGGAATTCCACTTCCCGTCTTTCTCGTTCGGTGTTATGCTACGCCTAACCCTCAGGGGAAACGGCCAAACCGGATAAGCGGGTGGCTGTGGAGGGGAAGGCGAGCGCAGAGGGTGCGGTGCATGATAGGGACCCGCTAAGCGGGTCCCTTCCCGTTTTCTTCCACTCTGTTGTAACGCAGGCCAAAGGGCGCCG
>VBJS01000053.1 GCA_005880055.1 Chloroflexota bacterium
TGGTACCGCGGCCGAGGCGCGGAACGTGATTGGTGGAAACGGAGACAGGGGCCTCGCCTTCGAGGGCACCGGAACGACGGGCAATACGGCTCAGGGGAACTACATTGGCGTAGGCGCCGACGGCACAACCGCGATTGGCAACGCATACCAGGGTATCTGGTTCGGCAGCGATTACGGCGGCCAAACGGTGGGAGGCACCGCAGCCGGCGCCGGCAACGTTGTCGCCAACAACGGGGCTCAGGGAGTCGGCATCCTCTCGCCGGGCAATTTCCTCCAAGGGAACACCATCCGCAATAACAGCGACGCAGGCGTGTATATCAGCGCGAGTGCAAATACGATCGGCGGAACGGCGAGCGGCGCCGGCAACACGATCACAGGGAACGCCGGTGATGGGGTCTACGTCGCCAGCGGCATAACGAACAGCATCCGCGGCAACTCCATCTACTCAAACGGCGACCTGGGAATAGACCTGGCGCCGGATGGAGTAGCGGCCAACGATCCACCCTCGGATGCAGACACCGGAGCCAACAACCTCCAGGACTACCCCGTCATCACATCGGTCTCCTACAACGGCGGCACCTCCGTGCTTACCGTTACCGGCACGTTGGACGTCCCGAACCCGGATCAGGCGACTATCGACGTCTACTCCGTGAACGCCGTCGACCCATCTGGGTACGGTGAGGGCAGGGAGTATCTCGGGTCGACAACGCCGGCCGCGACGGCAACCGGGCCTTGGACATTCACTCGCCCGGGCCCACTGCCACTCTACGGCTTCATTTCCGCCACAGCCACAAAGGCCGGCGATACTTCCGAATTCTCGCAGACGTTCAACCCCGACATCGACGGTGATGGGCTGGGTGCCTCCACAGATAACTGCCCGGTGAATTTCAACCACCTGCAAATAGACACGGACGCGGATGGAATCGGAGACGTCTGCGACCCGCAGGTCCGGACTCGGTATTCGGTCACGAATTTCCAGACCGACTACACGATACCGGCCGGGCAGCCGTTCCCGGCAGACACGCGGACATACCAGCCGTGGGACTATCAGCCGGGGAGTAGCATCCCAATCGGCGCGATTGTCGGAAGCAACGATTACTCGTACAGCGTGAAGCCGGGTACCGGCGTCTGCGGCATCGGCGTGCGGCCGGGCATCGGTACTTCGCCGGCGCCCATAACGCTTTACAACGCCAGCACAGATAACAGCAGCGGGAACCTGGTGAACACCACCGGGCTCCTCACCGACAGCAACTCGAACGGCCTCGTCGACGGCATCGACAAGTACCCGCGCTTCCTGAATACGGTTCTGGACCCGGACCGGCGCACCGGGGTGAACGAAGATGCAGATGGGCAGACAGATGAGGACCCGGCCGACGGAGCAGATAACGATTCTGACGGCAAGATAGATGAAGACGGCGTCGGCACGCCAGCGGTGCCCCACGCCCGCTACTTTGGTTACTACACGGTCTATGGTACCTGCTTTATCGCGGCGTGGTCATTGTTAACGACCCCACGCAGTCGCCTGCGGCACCCGGCGGGTTCCCGCTCTGCAATGCCGGGTTCGAGTACCGGTCGATCATCAACGCGACGAGCACGGACAATCCGGGGACAGGCGCGAATGAAGGCGGAGTAGCGGTGCTGAATACGCCGGTGCCCGGCACGAAAGTGTTCAAACTTCAGGTGGTGAATCCGGCGGATACGGACGGGGACGGGATAGACAACGGCGTCGACAACTGCCGGCAGGTGGCAAACGCAGACCAGGCGGACACCGACCTCGACGCCCTGGGCAACGCCTGCGACCCAAGCCCCGCTCTGACTACTGCGGATCAGGACGGCGACGGCTTCCTGAACGTGAACGACAACTGCCAGACGACGGCTAACGCAACGCAGGCGCAGAGCGAGAACCGTACGCCGAAGCCGTTCGGAGTGCCACCGTACACCGATGGCATCGGCGACGCCTGCGACCCGAACCCCACGCAGATAGACGATGCACGGGAACAGAGTATCCAGACGTTGTCAGACCCGGTCTGCGTGACCGGGACAGGCGTGACGGACGCGGACAGCGATGGTTGGTGCACCGACGGCGTGAATGCGACCGTGGGGGTTGGCGCCGGCCCGTCTGGAATGGCCGCCAACCGTCGTTCGGACAAGGTTTATATCACAAACGTGGAAGCTGACTCTGTGTCTGTCATCAACGGTGCTACTAACGCAGTTTCGGCAACCATAGGGGTGGGTGACCAGCCGGCGGGCGTGGACGTCAACGCGATCACTAACCGGGTGTACGTCAGTAACTTCGGCTCTAACTCACTATCCGTGGTAGACGGCAGCAATGACATGGTCCTCACTACGATCCCGGTGGGGACGGCACCGCGCGGCGTAGCCGTTGATGCAACGACAAACCGCATATATGTCGCCAACAGGGACAGTAACAACATCTCCGTGATCAACGGACGGCAACTCCGGTAACGGGATCACCCGTATTTCAGTTGGGGGCGCCCCATCTGGAGTGGCCGTGGATCCTGTGACGCAGCAGGTATACGTCACCAATGAAGGCGACGATTCTGTCTCGGTGCTCAACGCCAATAGTTACGCCGAGATCGATACCGACGGCAACGGTGGGAACGGGATCACCCGTATCACCGTCGGGGATCAACCGTTCGGAATCGCGCTGAATGCCTTCCGCAACACCATTTACGTGGCGAATCGTGTGAGCAACACTGTTTCTGTAATACGCGGCGACACGTACGCCGTGACCAGCGCCCTCACCGGGTTTTCTTCTCCTAGCCGAGTCGCCATCGACCCGGGATCGGACCGCGTGTTTGTCTCCAACAACTCGGTCTTCGGTACAGTATCCGTGCTTGATGGCGCAACGGGTGGGATGTCCAGCGTAAGCGTGGGCAACACGCCGGTCGGAGTGGCGATCAATGATCTGAGCGGTCGGGCGTTCGTGGCAAACCGTGGCGATAATACCGTCTCTATCATCGCAGAAGGCCGGGACCCGAACGGGGCCAACGCTGCAATCACCCCGGAGGGCGTGGGAGCGTTCGGTTCGTGCACGGACGGGGTAGACAACGACGGGACGGGCGGAACCGACTTCGCCGACGGCCACTGCGCCGATGCTGACGGCGACCGCATTCCAGACGCGGCCGACGTCTGCCCGCAGGCGGCGGACCCGCTACAGCTGGACTCCGACGGCGACGGGCAAGGCGACGCCTGCGAGACGGCGACGATTTCTACACTCAGCGTCGTATCACCTAATTCCTCGGCCAACTCAGAACTGCGCGGCAGGTTGGTGGAGACAGCGCCGCACGCGCTGCATCGCCCCCAGGGTATCGTTAACCTGATTGATCCGGACTGGACGATTGCCGGCGGCGGCGCGGTCCCTGATGGCGCAATCAGGGCCTCGCTATCGGCGGCAATGACAGCGGCGATTGACCCGGTGCCGGTCTGCAATCACGTCTTCCCGGTGAACTTCACCCTGTTGGACGCCAGCATAAATACAGCGGACCAGATTGCCCCGGGAACGGGGTTCAGCAACCTGGTTGCGGATGGGAACGCCAATGGTCTGGTGAACGGCGTCGAGCAGTATCCGGCCTTCCTCACCAGCCTGCCTCTCGCCTCCGCCCGCATCAATAATGATTTTGGCGGCTCGCCCGCTGACTACTCGATCGACGAGGACCCGATCGACGGCATCGACAATGACCTGGACGGGCGGATCGACGAGGACCCCTACGACCACGTAACGCCGCTGGCCCGCATGTTTGGGAGCGCCACCTTCCAGGGCGCAACGCATGTGCTGAACGTTCTGGTCTATAACAAAGGAACACTTCCTGCCTTTAGCCTATCGGACGGATATCCGGTGCTCCTGGTCTTCGATGACCCAACCGTGGCGAGTTCGAGCGGGAGTATCACGGCCTTTTGTTCGCCTCAAGATCAGCGGCTGTACCAGTACGGGATCAGCCTGGACAACCCGGCTACAGCCGCAGCAGAGGCTCCCACTGTGCTACTCACGAATACTTCCGGCGGCGGTACGCAGCTATTTTTCACGCGGGTGACGGCGCTTCCAGATGCTGACGGTGACGGCATTGAGAACCAGTTGGACGTTTGCACATTTGAACCGGATAACGACTTTGACGGGATCGCCGATGGTAGTGACGCCTCGCCATGGAACCCGCGCCTGGTCACGCCCCCAGGCGATCCCGACCGGGACGGCCTTCCCACAGGTTGCGACCGTCCGGAGGGTTATCCGCCGTCGAGCGGGGAGTGCGGGAATGCCACCGATGACGACTTCGACGGGAAAGTGAACGACGGCTGTCCCGCATCCGGGCCGCCGGAGACCGGGGCGCAATGTGACAACGCGATAACCGACGATGCTGACGGCCTGGTGAACGACGGCTGTCCCTCGATCGGCGATCCGAACGTCGCCAGTCCTCCAGGCTCCGGGCCTGACCAGGACGGCGACCACGTTTCGAACGACCTGGACAACTGTCCGTACGTGCCAAACGCGACACAGTTGGACAGCGATCTGGACGGCATTGGCAATGTCTGCGATAGCGATCCGTTGGTGTCGACGGGGTCCACGGGCACGGTCATCACCGGTACGCCAGCGTGCCCGCCTCCCACCACTGACCAGGACAGGGACGGTTACTGCAGCGATATTGATCTCAACGACACGAACGACCGGGTGGTACCTGAGGACTCGCTGTATAATCCGGCGCTCTGCACGGATGGCATCAACAATGATCCGCCGCCGCCGAATGTCACGCCCCCAATGGATCTGCTGACCGATGCCGCTGACCCGGGGTGCGGGGACGTGGATGGAGACGGCGTTATAACGTCGCTAGACAACTGCCCGCAGACGTTCAACCCGCCGCCGCCCGCCCCGGCGGGAGGCACCCAGCCTCCGCAGCTTGATGCCGACAACGACGGCCGAACAAGCTCTGATCCGCTGCTCTCTCAGCCCTTCGCGCGCAGCGACGCGGGCCAGCCGACGGGACCGGCGAGCACCGTTATCGGGGAGCCGTTTGCGCGAAGCGACCGCTTCGGTGGCGACGCCTGCGACCCAGACGACGACAACGACGGGCTACCGGACCCCTACGAGTGCGACACGCTGGACAACGACAACGACGGCTTCATTAACGATGGCTGCGAGGCGCTGGGGGTCGCAGAATCAGGCGCGCAGTGCTCCAACAGTATCGACGATGACATCGACGGGATAGTAAACGATGGGTGCCCAGCAGCGGGGCCAGACGCGGTGGCGCCTGTCGGACCGGACCCAGAGCCGGACTGCCGGACGAACGCCGATTGTGACGGAGACGGAGTTCCGGACTGGCCCGAGTGGAAATACAGCTCGCTGAACCCCAACAACGGCGGCAGCCAGTGCCTCAACATGCGTTCTACGACAACGGCTGAAAAGCAGCAGAACTTAACAGGCAACGTTGACGGAGACAGCTTGTTCAACTATGGAGAGGTAGTGATCGGCACCGACCCGTGCGTGAGCAACAACGCGGACGCCACTTTCGGGAGCGACCAGGACGGCGACGGCTACAAATCGGCCATTGAGAAGTATATAGACGATGCCGAAGTCCCGGACGACCACATTGTGGGGACGGATCCTCTCGTGCGTTGTGATGTGGGCGCCATACCGGCGCGCTCCGATGCTTGGCCAAGCGATTTCACTTCCGGCGGCGTGCCGCAAAGCACGGACAGGGTCACGATAACGGACATCACGAGCTTCCTGGTGCCGACCCGGCACCTGAACTCGAGCCCCGGCAGCGAGGGCTACAACCGCCGCTGGGACCTGGTACCCGGACCAGTGAGTTCGACCACGCCCTGGATAGCGCTCAACGACTTGACGGCGTTGATTGCGGGAACGAGCGGAACGCCGCCGATGCCGCCCTTCAACGGCACGACAAGAGCGCTGAACGGGCCGGCCTGCTCGCCATAGCCTCCCGTCAAACCGGGTGATAATTCATTCCGGGAGTCGCCTCGGCTATGATGGGAGAACGGTAACCGTGGGGCGCGCCATTATGCAATCGTCTCCTCTCGGAACTCAGGACAGGCTTCGCGCATTCCTGCCTGCGCCGTTGATCCGCAAGTGGTGCCAGGATGGCGGCCACACGCCCGTCTGGGGATCCTGGCTTACGGGTTCCCTCATGCATTGCGATATCACGGGCTTCACCGCCATGTCCGAGGCGCTGACTACCCTAGGTAAAGAAGGGGCCGAGGTCATGGTCGGCATCCTCAACCGCTTCTTTGAGCGCATGCTCGGCATCGCTGAGGGCTGGGGTGGAGCCCAGATGAAATTCGGGGGCGACGCTATGCTTTTGTTGTTCGAGGGCGAGCGTCATGCGGAGCGGTCAGCAGTCTGCGCGTTGGAGATGCAACGTGCGATGAGGGACTTTCGGTCTGTCGCAGCGGGCGATTCGCGTCACCAGCTGAGGATGAGGATCGGCATCCACGCCGGCCGCTTCTACTCGGCGTCCATTGGCGATCCGCAGTTAATGCTCCACTACATGCTGAGCGGGGCAGACGTCAACCGGACGGCTGCTGCAGAACCGATAGCCAGCCCCGGCAAAGTGGTTGTTACGGGCGAACTGGCGCAACTGTTGCCGCGTGGCTCGAGCGTGACGCCGGTAAGCGACGGGCTGTTCCGAATCTCCCGCGTGTCATACAAACGAGCAGTGAAAATACCGAACCAGGAGAAGCAGGTGGAGCTCCCAGCCGCCCTGGCCGACTACCTGCCGGCGCCTCTCCGTGATGCTCCTTTCGCGACGTCGGCCGCAGGGGAACACCGGCGAGTGACGGTTATGTTCATCAACGTGCTTGGCCTTGCGCGCCTGCTCGCAGCCGACGACGAGGCAGGCCTGCACGAACTGGATACCTACGTGCGGACGCTGGTACAGGTCCTGGACCGGTACGGCGGTTTCCTGCTGGGAAGCGACGTCGCCGAGGAGGGTGAGAAGCTGATTGTGCTGTTTGGCGCACCGGTCAGCCGCGAGCGGCTGGAGGAGGCGGCCGTCTCCTGCGCTGTGGAGTTTGACTGCGCGGCCGTCGCTCGGGGTTTACGGCTGAAGCACCGGATTGGCATCAATTCTGGGTTCGCGTTTGCGGGAGAGGTGGGATCTATCCGGAGGCGGGAATACACCGTTATCGGCGATGTCGTAAACCTTGCCGCGCGGCTGATGGCCGCTGCTCACCCGGGCGAGATCATCGTCTCGTCGCAAACTGCCTCGGCAGCGGGCCACGGCTTTGGGTGGCAGCGGATGCGCCCGTTGAAGGTCAAGGGGAAAGCGGCACCAGTGCGCGCGATGCGCGTGGCTTCTGACCGCCAGCGAGGCGACGATGACGAGCGGGCCGCTCCACTCGTAGGGCGCCGGCGAGAACTAGAGCAACTGGAGAGGATATCACGCCGAGTGGAGGGCGGGCGGCCGCAGTGGGCGTTCGTCCATGCGGACGCGGGGATGGGCAAGTCGCGCCTCATGAGGGAATTGGCCGGACGTCTATCGGAGCGCGGCTGGCTTACTGCGGTTACGGAGTGCCAGGCACACACCTCTCAGGTACCACTGGCCCCATGGGCGGCATTGTTGAAATCGATGCTCAATGGCAGCGAGCCGGCAACATCCTGGCCGACTTTGGAATCGGCGCTGCGCCGGCTGGGGCGGCCGGACGAAACGGGTGCTGCAATGCTGGCGCCGATTCTGGGGATAGCCGTACCGGAGCGGCTGGCCGGCCGATTGACGCAAGGCGAGTCGCGGCAGGAGAAGCTCGCCGAGGTCTTAGCCCGCTTGCTGGATATTCGCGCGGCTGACAGAGCACTCCTGCTGATGATTGACGATGCACACTGGATGGATGCCGCCTCAACGGAGCTGCTTGGCGCGGTCCTCATGCGACTCAGCGCCCACGTCTTCGTCTGCGTCACATCCCGCAACCCGATGGCGCCGACTGTAACTCGGCGCTTGGCACAACGGCCGGCCTTGACCCTCACCCTGCAGCCGCTGTCACCCGAGGATGCGCGATTACTCGTCGCCGGAGCGGGCGGGCGCGAAGAACTGGCGCAGGAGATGATTGACCGGGCCCAGGGCAACCCTCTATTCCTCAGGGAGTTCATCCGTAGCGGCGCCGGCGTGCTGCAAACCGTACCCGAGACGATCAACGACCTGATAATGGCCCGTTTTGACGGCCTCCCTATCAACTTGAAGTCGGTCTTACGAGTGGCGGCGGTAATCGGACCATCGTTTGAACCTGCCGCGGTGACGAGCTTGCTCGAAGGGCGGACGGATGGCCGCCAAGTGCAAAGAGCGCTGCGCCTGCTGGCATCGCGCGGATTCACCGAGAGCGCCGGCGAGAAGGCATACCGATTCACCCATGCGCTCCTGCAAGACGTGGTCTACGAAACGCTGCCCTATGACCAGCGGCGGAGACTTCACCGCGGAGTAATGCATTACCTGGAAACCGGTTTTGAAGGCCGCCTGGATTCCGTATGCGAACTGCTCGTGCACCACGCGCAGAAGGCTGGAGAAGGGCCACGTGTCGCCCGCTACTCTGTTATGTCGGGAGACAGAGCGGCGCGGATTTTCGCGAACGAAGCGGCGATCCGATACTATGGGCAAGCGCTATACGCGCTTGACAGCTGCCGCGCGGGCGGCCAGGTAGACCGCAGCTTCATTCACGAGCTGATTGGCGACTGCCTGGAGACGCTGGGCAGACACGGAGAAGCCGCCGAAAGCTACCGCCAAGCGCTTCACGTGTTGCAGCAACGGGGCAGGCCGATACGGGCGCGTTACCTGGGCTGTCGAACTATACGCCTCTCTCGGAACGCTAATCTGTGCCGCAAGATCGGAGTCTCGCTGGAACGGGCGTCCCAGTACGAGGAGGCAATTGGTTGGCTGGACAATGCACTGGCAGCGTTGCCGGCGCGGAACGCGCGCCTGGGGGCGCAGATTGCCGCCGCAAAGAGCGTTTCATTGTTCCGCAAGGGCATGTACCAGCAGGGGATCGACTGGGGAAGGCGGGCGCTCAGGCTCGCGCGGGGAAGCGGCGACCGCCGGCAGATTGCCTACGCGCAAAACATGCTCGCCAACTCGTACATGGAGGGTGGAGACCTACACCGCGCCGTCAATCATCTGCGGAGGGCCGTGCGGCTGTACCACGAACTCGGAGATTTTCAGGGGCAGGCCTCGGCCAACAACAACCTTGGGATGTGCTATCACTTGCAGGGAACCCTGGATGCGGCCCTGTACTACTACGATGTCGCTCTGCAGGCAGACCGACGGGTAGGGGACGCGGTAGATGCAGCCGTTGTGGAGAGCAACATCGGCGAGGTCTTGCTGATGCTGGGCCGTACCGGCGAGGCAATGAACTCGTTAACACGCGTCATTTCCGCGACGAGATCGGTCGCGGACCTGGCAGCTCTGTCTGGACTGGCACACGTAAATCTCAGCCGCTGTCACCTGGCGCTGGGGCAGACGGAAGCGGCAGAGCGTTACCTGCGGCGGGGACAGAGGCTGCTAAGGCGAGTGGGCGCCGCTGGACTGCTGGTTGAGGCGCAAATGCAGCACGCCGAGTTGCTGCTGGCGAAAGGCAACGCTGCGCTGGCGCGCAGGGTAGTCAGCGCCGCCCTGAGAGAGGCGCGCAATTTGCACGCGGGACTGCTGGAGGCGCGGGGAGAGCGGCTCCTGGGTGAAGCGTTGCTACGCATCGGACGGGTGCAGCTGGCCGCGGAGCATCTAAGGGAAAGCGTAACGCGCTCTCGCAGGGCGGGAGCCGTTCATGAGGAGGCGCAGGCGGCGATGGCGCTGGCTGAATGCCTGAAGACCCTGGGAAAGCCCCCGCCGCGGGCCTCGTCCTATCGCGAGCCTCCCGGGCGCAATTTGCGAAAGGGTGGACAACGCGGGGGCGGGGTTATGCCTGAACACGCGGCCCCGCGGTGAAGAACACGGCCGCGGCCGCGGCGCTGCTCACCATTCTGCTGGCGCTTGGCGCAGGTCGCTATCTTACGCCCGCTGCCGGGGCGCCGGCCGCACCAGGTGAGTTACTGTTTCGTTTGACTCCCGGCCCAGGCGGAAGCCGCTTGACGGCAGTCACCTCTCGTATTCAGTTCTTTGCGGGGATGGCAGAGGTGAACTACAACAGGCAATTGGACCTTTGGCGGGTAAGAGTCGCGGTCGACGGATCGATTGATTCCGTGGTGGCCGCACTGACGGCAGACCCCGGCGCGTCGTTCGTCCAGCGGAACTACATCTATACGAATCAGACGGCGCCGAACGACCCGCTATACCGGCAAAAGCAACATCCTTATTACGCCGCCGTCGACGCGCAGGCGGCATGGAGCCTGGATACAAGCGGTTCCCCCGTAATCGTCGCCGTAGTGGACGGCGGCGTGGATGTTCAACAACCGGAGCTGGACTCCAAGATCTGGAGAAACCCAGGGGAGGTGCAGGACGGCATCGATAACGACGGCAACGGCTGCATCGATGACGTGCACGGGTGCGATTTCCAGGCGAGCCCTGCGGACGGTAATGTGCGGGACCTGGACGGGCACGGGACGTTCGTCTCGGGAATCATCGGAGCAGAATCGGATAACGGTAAGGGAGTGGGGGGTGTGGCCTGGAAGTCGGTGATCCTGACCGTGCGAGCGTTGGATTCCAGCGGTAAGGGCACAACGGAACAACTTTCAGCGGGGATTCAATATGCCGCGAAGAACGGGGCGAAGGTGATCAATCTCAGCCTGGCGCTGGCGCCGGAAGGCGGTGTCTGCCCAACGGATGCCATAGTGGACGATGTCTTGAGGCAGGCGCACGATCAACAAGGAGTGACGATCGTGGCCGCGGCGGGCAATTTTGACCTGCCATGCGTTGCCTTTCCGGGGTCCAGCGCTTACACCATCGCCGTTTCCGCATCAGGACCGCCGTCTGATCCAGATATTCGCGCCTTCTTCTCCCACTGGGGGCCGGAGGTGGACGTGACCGCACCGGGCATTGATATCATCTCCACCTGCCCAGTGCCAACGGCCCTGCCCACCAATTATTGCCCGGGAACCGATTACGGAGCAGGTAGCGGGACGTCGTTTTCGACGCCGATTGTGGCCGGAGCGGCGGCGCTAATGTTGTCGCATGACCCAGCGCTAACCAACGAGCGGATCCGGCAACGCCTGCGGGAAACGGCTCTGGATCTGCCGGACGGCAACCATCCCAACTGGGACGGTGCAGGGCGGATCGACCTTGGCGCGGCGCTTGGCGTTCCTGCAGTGTTTGCGGCTGTGGACCTAAACGCTCCCGACATATCTGAGCTCGAGCTGGCGGTAACGGTCGGGCCACAGACTCATCCGTTATGTCGAGCGGCCTTCTGGGACGCGCCGGTTATACCGGGTAACGCCTTGCACGGGTCGTTCGGCGCCGGGGAGTGTGGTGAGTACTGGCCTCCGTCGGTCTCGCGTCCGTGGTCCTTAACCGCCTCGACGGCGGCCGGTAAGGAGGCATGGATAAACGACTGGGGCGTGCGCCGCGGCAGCGCCTACTGCTCCTCCCGCGCAGGCGCGGCAGGCGTGAGTGCGGCGGCGCCGGCACTGGTGCTCAATGAGTGTTCCGGTACCCGGGTCGTGGAGAACGACACGGCCGACGGCGCGACGGTGCTGGACAGCGCGCACCTGCCTCTGCATTTTGAGCAGGACCTGCTGTACGCGACGGCAGCCGGAGATCCCGCGCTTTCCTGTGCCCCCAGCTTCAGCCGCAGCGTCTGGTATCGCATTGATGCCACGGGCCAGCCGGAGGGCATCAGCGCGGATACTTTCGGCAGCTCGTTCGATACCGTTCTGGCCGTGTTTAAGGAGTCTCCATCCGGGCTGGTTGAGGTAGGGTGCAACGACCAGTTCGCCTCTGCACAGTCGAAGGTTTCCTGGCAGGCCGACGGGAAGTCGACGTACTTCGTGCTTGCAGCTGCGTTCCAGACACTGGAGGCCGGGCGCCTGAAGATAAACTTGAATCCCGCGTTTGTCCCAAAAAACGAATCGCCAGAAGACGCGCTCCAGTTGCCCGCTAATACACAATACCCACTCGTTGAGCCGGCGCAAAACGCGAGCCCGCAGGCCGATAACCCGGGCATATCCTGCGCGTTTCGGTATCGGTACAGTCTCTGGTTCCATGTCTCTTCTACGGCCGGGCAGACGCAGACCGCGACGAGCGAGGGAAGCGACTACGATACGGCAATTGCCGTGTTCGCCAAGAACAGCGACGGGACCATGACGGAAGTCGCGTGCAACGACGAGGCTTCGTCCGAGGTGCACACCTCGCTGGTCTCCTGGCAGGCCGCCGGTTATGGCCGGCGCTTACGGCGACAAGACGCCGGGCGTCTTGCACCTGGCCGTACGTTCTCGCTAGCGCTATAGCGGTTAGGCGCTGAAGGTCAGGGCGCCAATCTATGGCAAGACGGCGCTTATCGCAGTGCACGGTGGCGATTGGCTGTACGCAAGCCCTGCTGCGAATCGCAATATCTTGAGCGCATCCACTGAGTTCACCTGACCGTTGCAGTCTACGTCGCCGAAGATCTGGTTGAGCAGGGCGCCAATCTGAGGGCAGGCGGCGGCCTGAACTACCGGCAGGCCGGCAGTGTAGCGAAGCGTTTTGAGCGCATCCACTGAGTTGACGGCGCTACTGCAGTCCACGTCCCCCTGCATCAGGGTCGGCGGTGGCACCCCGGTTGCCTGCTTGCACGCGGAGAACTCGGAGGTATTGCCGCTCGGGTCCGTGGCGGTGGCCGTCACGAACATTCCGTTTGGCACGATTGTCGGGAAGACGTGGTTGTAGCTGGCGTTCCCGCCGCCGTCAGTCGTGATATCGACTGAACCAACGAAGACGCGGCCTTCGCCGAAGCCGGAAGGGTCGCAGGCGGGATCGGAGAAGAGCTGAATCGTGAATACCGTATTCGCCAGACTGTTCAGCGTCCCCGTCATAGTCGTGCCGGAAGCGGTACTATTGGACGAGCTGACGATCGGGTAGTTCTGAAGCATGTTTGCACCGGAGTCGCCATCTCCCCCGTCGTTTGCCGTAACGCCGTCGAATCCGAGGTCGATGCCGAGGCTGGTATTGAGGGTAATCGAGTTGGAGAGCATAGAATTGCCCGTGCCGGAATCCACCAGGACGCCGTTTGCGCCGTTGAAGGCGATAGTGTTGCCAGCACCGGCCGCGCTGCCGCCGACCACGTTGTTCGAGGCGTTGCCACCTATCCGAACGCCGTCAAACGTGTTGCCCAGAGCGGCGTTGCCGGCGGCCGTTGTGCCAATGTAGTTCCCCTGAATCGTGTTTCCGCTTGCACCGCCGTTCTGGATGAAGACGCCGGTGCCGTTGCCGGAGATCACGTTCCGTGCCGCCGGCGAGGTGCCGCCGATGGTGTTGCTCGGTGCGCCGTTGATGAAGACTCCGTGCTGCGCGTTCCCCAGATCGGCGCTTCCGGCAGCATTGGTACCGATGTAATTTCCCCGAACCACGTTGCCGGACGCCGCGACACCGAGGATTTCCACGCCCATTGAGCCGTTCCCGGAAATCACGTTCGCAAAGCCCGTCCCGCCGCCACCGATGGTATTGGCCGGCGCATCGCTGATGTAAATGCCGTCGCCGCCGTTAGCTATGGCGCCGTTTCCGCTGACGCTCACACCGATATAGTTTCCCTGTACCGTGTTGCCGGTGCCTCCTGCGGCATCGATTTCAACCCCATGGATGCCGTTTCCCGAGATGACGTTGCGCGCGCCGGCCGTGTTGCCGCCGATTATGCTTCCCGGCGCGCCGACGACGAGCACCCCTTCGCCGCTGTTCCCGAGGGCCGCCATACCACTAACGTCTGTACCAATGAAATTGCCTTTAACCTGTGTTCCGCTGGCGCCGCTGCCCGTTAGGGTCACCCCGGATGCCACGAAAAGTGCGCCGTTCCCGGAGATGACATTGCGTGCGCCGGAGTTTGTACCCCCGATGACCGTGTTCGGCGCGCCGTTGATGTAAATTCCGTCTTTGTGATTGCCCACGGCGCTTGTGGCAGTGGGGTTTGTCCCGATGTGATTGCCCTGAATCGTAGTGCCGGCGGCGCCGGCCGCATCGATCTCAATGCCATAAGCGACGTTGCCGGAGATCACGTTGCCCGCTCCTGATGCCGTGCCGCCGATGGTGTTACTCGGAGCGCCGTTGATACGGATTCCATTCCCAGTGTTGCTTATGAGCAAGCCGTTGGGCAGCTCGGTGTTCCCGGTAATGTCCGTGCCGATGTAATTGCCCTGAACAAGGTTGCCGGTGGAGGCAGCGCCACTGATCTCGATGCCATGGTTGTTGTTTCCGGAGACAACGTTGCGTGCCCCACTGGCCGGCCCGCCAATCGTATTGCCGGGCGCCGCGCTTATCATAATCCCGTACGCGATATTGCCCAGGTCAAGGTTGCCTGTGACGTCCGTCCCCACCAAGTTGCCCTGAATGAGGTTGCCGGTAGCTGCGCCCGACTGCACCTGAATGCCGATGAGGTTGAAGGAGACCACGTTGCCGGCCCCGGCCGCGGTGCCACCGATAATGTTGCCCGGCGCACCGTTAACCAGTACCCCGTAAAGGCCGTTCCGCGTCTTGATGGTGGCCGTGGCGCCGGAAGACTCGGTCCCGATATAATTGCCTTCCAGGTGATTGCCGGTGGCGCCGCCGCCCGTTATCTCCACGCCGTCGGAGCCGTTGCCGGAGATTGTGTTGCCGGCCCCCGTTGTGCTGCCGCCAATTGTGTTGTTGCCCACGCCGGTGATGTGCACGCCATCGCCTTTGTTCCCGAAGTCCAGCGTGCCTCCGATGTCCAGGCCAATGATGTTACCTTCCACCACATTGCCGGTGGCACCGGAGCCGGCGATCTCGACGCCGTGTGCGTCGTTCAGGGAGCCGCGGCCTGCTCCGGAGATAATGTTGCAGGCGCCGGTGCAGGGGCCTCCGGGCGTGGCGCCAGCCGTACCGCCGATCGTGTTATTCGAAGAGCCGTTGATGAAGATGCCGCTTCCGGCGTTGCCGTACTCGTCGCCGTTACCCGGTATCCCGTTCGGGTCTTCGATAGTCCCGGTAACGTCTACGCCGATGAAGTTGCCCTCGATGACGTTGTTGCCGGCGCTTTGGAGCTCGATACCGTTACTGCCGGAGACGCTGCCGAACTTATAGATGGCAAGACCTCGAACGGTGCTGTTGCCGGCCGTGATGCGCAGCCCGTCCACGAGCGCGCCAGCAGAAAGGCCGCTCAACTCTATAACAGGCTTATCAACGAACCCGGGCTGCGTATGGCCGTCTATGATGACCGGATCACCGATGACCGGCAGCGGAGAGATAGGCTGGATCTTGAAGGTCCCCGTCGAAGCGACGTAACCGGGGTCACTCGCAGGAATGTTGAATGCGATGGTATCGAGCCCGGCGGAGTTGGGAGCGTTTGCCTGCTCAATAGCCGCGCGCAGCGTGCAGACGCCATTGCCCGTCGCTGTCTCGCAGATTCCGTCGTTAGTGTTCGCGTCCTGACCGTTCCCGGTGGAACTTACAGTGAACGTTGCCGCGTGCGCGGGTTCGACGCCCATGAGAAGCGCTCCGAGAAGTAGACTCAAGACAACGGACAAGAGAACAGAAAGGCGTTTCAAGGGGTCCTCCGATCAGTCATGCGAGATGCGCAACCTGTATCCTCGTGGTAAGACGCAGCGCACCTGCCCGGCGTAACCGCGGATGCCGGCCGGACGGCAAGAATCAGCAGATCGATATGCTCAACGGGAATCTGCTTCACGATGCACCCTCGTTCAGCTCTCAACGCTTGGCCTTCTGCCGGCCGAATAGCCCCCAGCCGGCAAGGAGCCTATTATCTAGGGGAACGCCAGGAATTGGCGAAGGTTAAAGTTTAAGGATGCAGGTCCGTGGGATCAGAGTCCTCTGGATTGTGCTGGCATTGCTGGCCGTTTTTGTCATCTTCATCGAGTTCATCGCCAACGTGGGCGGGAGCGACGAGCCGCTCGCGGTGCCCCAGCCAACCCGCCAGGCGCAGCCGGCCGCAACTCGACAGTTGGCCGGCGATTCTCTTATTGGACCAACGAGTCTTCGCCTGATCGACGTTTGAACCAAGCCGGCCGGAGCCGACGGCTTGCCCTTAATGATCAGGCGGGCTGTAGCTCGAAGACCAGGTCTGTGTTGTCGTAGCGGATCAGGGTGCGTATTGCATTATCCGCGTACCAGGCTGTTTGCGTCTTGCCACCGGAGCGGATCTCCAGTCGCCATGCGTCAAACGTGCCGGCCGGTACTGTAACGGACTCCTTGCCCGTCACCTTGAGGGCAACAGAGACAATATCCGGCTTGCCAAGGGTGCACGTGAGCGCGTCCTGGTATGTGCTCTGATAGTCTCGCGAGAACGCGATGGTCCGCCAGAGGAAGATGTCCGTCCAGGTGTCATACGAGCCCCTTGGTATGTTGAGGGTATCGGTCCGTTGTTCCTTCTCCGAATGCTGTTCGATCGTCGCCTTGGCGCCTTCATAACGCGCATCCCAGGTACGCTTGCCCTCGGGCCCATCAATCGTCCGCTTGGCTGACCGGGGCTGAAGCGTTTGCGATTCTGTCGTCGCTTCCACGGAGTCCTTAATCTTCTGGTCGGGGAAATCATAGTCCTGCGTGAAGGTAAGCGTCCCGCCACTTTCACCGGCGATGCGCAGGTCGGCCGTCCCTATGGCATCGTCGTCGCGGAGCAGGCGGTAGTGAGTGGTTTCTGGAGCCGTCCAGGGTATCTGCCCAACGATGGGGCCGCTATCGGAAAGGGTGGAGGTGCTGCCGCCGCAACCAACGATTACAAGAACCAGCGGGAGGGCAATGGCCAGCGGCAGGCCGCGCCCGAACGTCAAGCCGCGGCCGCCAGGACCGAGCGCGTGCGGGCGACGGCTTGTTCGACATCCGCCCGTTCGATCCCGAAGTGGGTCACCCAGCGCACCCGGCCGCCTTCATCGAAGCAGAGGACGCCGGCTTCGGCGAGCCTGTTTACGAACTCGGGAAGCTTCCAGCCGGCGACGGTGAAGTATACAAGGTTAGTCTCAGGGGGCGGAGTGAGGGCCACGCCGGGTATTTCGGCGAGGCCCGTAGCGGCGAACTGGGCGTTCTCGTGGTCGTCCTTCAGCCGGCGAACCATATTCTGGAGCGCGTAGACACCCGCTGCTGCGATGACCCCGGCCTGCCGCATGCCCCCACCCAGCATCTTGCGGTAGCGCCTCGCCTCGGCGATGAAGGCGGCGCTCCCGCAAAGGATAGAACCTACCGGGCAGCCAAGGCCCTTGGATAGGCTGAAGCAGACCGAATCGGCGTAGGACGCGAGGGCGGCGGGGGGAACCCCGAGCGCGGCCGCCGCATTGAAGAGACGCGCACCGTCCATGTGAAGGGCCAACTGGAAGCGGTCAGCAAACGCTCGGACAGAAGCCAGGTCTTCTTCGTTAAGGGCTGTGCCGCCGCAGCGGTTGTGGGTATTCTCCACGCAGATAAGGCGCGTACGCGGGAAATGATCGTTGTCCGGGCGAACGGCAGCTGCCAATTCGGTCGGGTCCAGCCGGCCGCGGGCATCATTGCGCACCGAGCGTAAGCCCAGGCCGCCGACGGCCCAGGCGCCACCGACTTCGAACTGGAGCGTGTGGGACTGGTCGCCGACGATGACCTCGTCGCCGCGCCGGCAGTGGGTCAGAAGGGCGATGAGGTTGCTCTGGGTGCCGCTGGTTGTGAGCACCGCCGCTTCTTTGTCCAGCAGCTGCGCGGCTATGTCCTGAAGGCAGTTCACGGTTGGGTCCTCACCGAATACGTCATCGCCCAACTCCGCCTCGGCCATCGCCCTGCGCATCTCCGGCGACGGCAGCGTGATGGTATCGCTGCGCAGATCGATCGTTTTCATAATGCAGGGCCCGCCCGGCCGTAGTCGTCTTCGATGCGGACAATGTCTTCCAGTTCCGGCGTGGAGACTTCGAAGAAGCGCGTATCTTCTAGCGCCTCCATGCGGTGTACGGCGCCGGGCGGCAGGACAACGACGTCACCCGCCTCCAGGACAACCTCCCGGTACTCGCCCGGCCTCTTGGCCGTGCCAAGCGTATATTTCACGCGCCCGTAGTCGATGTATTGCACCTCGTGCTTGCGTTCGTGGTACTGGAGGCTCAGGCGGTGCCCCTTCTTGAGGAGCAGGATCTTGCCGGCATACCGGTTGGTGTGCGCCAGCCAGCGCTCCTCACCCCAGGGTTTCGCCACGGTCTTAAGGGCTTCCGCAGCTATGATCTGCGGCTCCGGGCAGCCGCCTGCGTCGGGTTCGGCCTCTGCTAGCGAGGGTTCGCCGGCGTCCGCGCTCTCAACGTTCAGTCCGCCCGCTCCCATAGCGACTGGTAGCCCTCGCCGCCGCGGATGGCCGAGAGGACCTCTGTGTGCTCTTCCTGAGCGAGGGCCTGGAATACCTCGTTGCAGCGACTCGCCATAGCCTCTCCGCCCAGGCTGATCATCCGCTGCTGTATGCGCTCCCAGAGTCCTGAGTTGCGGAAGGTCTCCATGTGCCTGGGCCACATGAACGACATGATCTTCTCCGGCAGCGCGAAGCGGGGCCGGAGCTTTTTCAGCGCCTTGAATCGCTCCTCCACGGAGCCTGCACGGGGGACGACAGCGATCAGCGGGCCCTCTTGCTCGCTCATCCGTGTGTCGATCAGGAGGCGCTTGTCGACGATGGCGAAGCGGACGATCAGGACATCGGCGTTATCAATGACCTTCGTCACCTCGTTAATGTCCAGGCCGTAGTCATCCATGAGACGAATTTTAACGGAAGGGTTGATGTCGGACAAGAAATCAGACGCTCAACTTCATCGCGCGGAGTTCTTCGAGCTTATGTCCGGTCGCACCAGAATCGAGGGCAATTCGCGCCAGTTCGACGCCGTCGCCGATGCTCGATGCGCGCTCGGCAAGCCAGATACGGAGGCCGGCATTTAGGACGACAAGATCGCGGTGGCCGCCTGGTTCGCCGGCGAGCACGGCCTCGGCGATACGGGCGTTCTCGGCCGCATCGCCGCCGGCCATCTCCTCTTTGGTGGCCGGCCGCAGGCCAAATTGAGCGGCATTGACGCGCAGCTCCGTGGTCGTACCTTCGGCCTCGTTGTCCTCTCGGTCGCGCTCCCACAGGAATGCGCGGCAGGGCCTGGATGTGGGCGCATCCTCGTTCCCCTCGATCCCCTGGATGATCAGTATGCGCTTGAACCCCATCCGAGAGGCGGCGAGCACCATCTTCTCTGCGTAAGGGAGATGGGTCAGACCGATGATGCTGTAGTCCGCGGACGCAAGGTTGTAGATCTTCTCGATGGTGCTGATGGCGGTACGGAGTGCGACCTCCTCGCGAAGATCCTTGAGCGCGAAGACCTGGGGGACGAACTGCGCCTGCCTCATGAATCCGAACCCCGTCCCTTCGATCATCCGCTGAGTGGTTTCCGGCGCGGCGTCCGTGTCGATGCCCAGCGCATCAAGCACGTCGCCGACGGCAACGCCGTGTTTGGGCCCCAGCCCACGCTCGCCGTGCAATACGACCGGCACGCCGGCGGCAGCTGCGACGATGGCGGACGCCGGGCTGACGACGACGCTTCGCTTGCGGCCGTCATACGGGCTGCCAACGTCGAGCAAGCCGGAGACCGCCGGTTGAATGATGATCGCCCCCTCGCGGATTGCCTGGGCGAAGCCGAGGAGCTCCTCCGGCGACTCGCCTTTAAAGCGCTGGAGGAGCAGGAGTCCACCGGCCTGAGAAGGGGCGACCTCCTGACGCAGGATCAGCGACATAGCGTCGCGCGCTTCCTCGGTGGTCAGGTTGCGCGAGCCGCGCGGCCCAGTGCCGATCTCACGCAGGTAATACTGCATGCGGGCGAAAGCGGACGAATCCGGGGAAGGGTTGCTCATGGTATAAGTGTAAGACGGTGGCTAATCGGGAAGTAGCCGCAGCGCCTCGACATGGCGCGGGCGCATCATCGAGAAGTGGCGATGATCGAGTGTGGCTACTTTCGGCTCGTTTAGCCGCTCTGTGATCGCGAGGACTGCGGCGTCCACAAAGCCGATGTCCGAATCAGCAAGCGTTGGCAAATGTCACGCACCCGCCGGTAGTCGGTCTGGGTGAGATTCTCAATTTCGAAAACTCCGGACAGCAAGTCATTGAGGAACACTAGGACTATTCCTGAATGCACCGGATGAGATAATCGACCTCGACAAGGACTGGAGCTGGGACTACCAGACGTTCGCCGGACGAGTCGAGAATGTCCCGGCAGCGTCTGTAATCGTCATCATCCCTGTCCAACGCTGCATAGAGCGGCCCAGTATCGACTACTAGCGCCACGTATCCGGCTGGTAAAGATCGCTGCCTTTGCGCCCGGTGTCATTCTTGCCCGACGCCCCCAGCCCAAAGCTCTTAGCCTTCGGCCGATGGCCCGAAACCTTCTCCTCCGCCGCTTCTCGCATGACAGTAGCCAACGAGACTCCGCGCTCAGCAGCAATCCGGCGAAGGCGATCTAGTAAGTCCTCGGGCAGCACGATCGTCGTTCTCTGAACCATGCGACCACTATAACGCTATAGCCATAATTATGCATCACGCGCCATAACTAGCCGCGCATCGCAACCGGTTCCACTTCTACCTCCTCGCACCACGTTTCGTATGCCTGCGGTAGGACTTCGGATGGCTTGATCTCGCTGCGGCCTCCCCAGAAGACGTTCGTGTAGCTTACCTGAATACCGCAGGAGTCGAGGTGCGCATCGATGGCGGCTTTGTGTTCAAGGAGGAGCTGCTTGTCCATGCCGTGGGCAACGGCCATGACGTTCACGTCGTTGAACTCCGGCCCGCCCTCGCGCCAGTAGGCGTGGGTGAGGATGTGATGCCTTCCTACCTCGCGGCCAGCCTCAAGCTCGCGGCCGGGGGGGACCGCCCAGTGGAAAAGAGCGTTGTAACGGGTGACCCGCTCGCCGCTCGCCGTCTCCTTGACGTGCTCCAGGAAGGTGGAGAAGCGACCGATGATGCCGCGACCGCTGAAGTCTTCAGCGACTCGGCAGAAGTCATCGAGAGGAAGGCCCGCCTCTTCAGCGCGCGCTCGCCAGAGGTGCTGACAGAGATCCTCGCAAGCGAACTCTCGCTTGAGCGCCGCGAGGACGCGCCACTCCAGCTCGGTGAGCCGTACAACCTGCGGGTAGATGACATCGGCCGGCCTGTCGGACCTGGCGCCGGGTTCCATGCCACGCCGCCTCGTATGGCCGACGCCTAGCGCGAATAGTGCTTTGGCGGGCATAAGACGGTAGCACTCGGCACGGGCCTTCTCAGCCAGCAGATTGCAGTGTTTCTCAAGCGAGTAGCCCTGAGGCACCTTAACGGTTGTCCAGAGGCGGTAGGCAGACCCGGCGGTAACGGCGTCGGTGGTCCGGATAACGACGTGGCCGCTAAATGGGTCTCGCTGGAACATGAACTCGAACGCTTCGTGCAGGCGCTCATTCGGGACCTGCCAGGCGACGAGCGCCCCATCGGCGAGGTTGTTGGAGAGGAGAGTCTGGCGGACACGACGGATCGTGCCGGCGGCGAGCAGCGCCCTGACCCGCTCTATTACGATCGCGGCGTCGATTCCGGAGCGCGCGGCGATCTCGCCGAAGGGGTCATGCTGGAAGCCGGCCAGCCGATCTTCGGAGACGGTGAGAATCGCGCGGTTTACCGGGTCGTCGAGGCTCAGCGGCGTGCTTTTCGTTACCACAGTTTGGCCTACGAGTACCGCTCTTCGTTCCAGGGGTCGCCGCGGATATGATAACCGTACTGCTCCCAGAATCCCGGGCGGTCGCCCGGCAGGAATTCGAGGCCGCGGACCCACTTGGCGCTCTTCCAGAAGTAGAGGTGTGGTACGAGGAGCCGACAGGGACCGCCGTGCTCCGCCGGTAGCGGGCCGTCTCCGTGCTTGTAGGCGAGGAGGTTGTTGTCCCGGATGAAATCGGAGAGAAGCAAGTTAGTGGTGTAACCGCCATAAGAGTGGACCATTACAGCGGCCGCGCCGGGCTTCAGCTGGATGTGCTTCATCAGCTCCGGGACGACGACGCCCTCAAAGTCCTGGTCCATTCGGCTCCAGGAGGTTACACAGTGGATGTCGCAATGCACCTTCGCCGTCGGTAACGACGTGAACTGCTCCCAATTGAGGCTGGTTTCCTCCTCGACATCGCCGATGATGCGCAGATTCCAGTCCTTCGTCTCGAGCTTCGGCGTCCCGCCGTAGGTGAGAACGGGCCAGTCCTCGACCACCTTCTGGCCGGGCGGCACCCTGTCGCCGTAGCGTTCGCGATCTTTATTTCGGCGGGAAAGCATGTCGAAAGCCAAGAGCGATTCCTTTCGGATCATCCGATCGCTCTTCTGAGAGTATCAAACCGGGGCCGCGCACGGCCAGCAGTTAGGTCGCGGCAGCAATGCTATCATCGAAGCCGATGCGTCCCGCGGAAGTAAGTGAATCGCAACCGCCGAGCGTCGATAAGAGGTGGGCGCGGCGGCTGTTGTTCTGGGGCGCTGCGGCGGCCGTCATTGCCCTCGATCAACTGACCAAGGCGCTCGTCCGCAGTGGATTGGCGCGGGGAGAGAGCTGGCCTGAGCCCGATTGGCCGGTGAAGATACGTTATGTCACAAACACGGGGGCCGCATTCGGAATCCTCCAGGACCAGACGGTGTTCCTGGTTATCACGGCGTTCATCGGCCTGGCTGCGATCTACCTCTACTACCGCTACCCTCCGTTCGAGCATGCCATCGTGCCGGTGGCGATCGGTATGATGCTTGGCGGCGCCGCGGGGAATCTCATTGACCGCGTCCGCCTGGGACGGGTCACCGACTTCATCGATGTCGGACCCTGGCCGGCCTTCAACGTCGCGGACTCCTGCATCACCGTCGGCATCGCGGTGTTATTGACGGGCTACGTGCTCCTCTCGCCGGCACCAAACCGCGTCGCTCATGACGAAACTTGAGCTCCGGGCAGACCGGGACGACGAGCGGATCGACGCATTTCTGGCCCGGCGGGTCCCGGACATCTCACGCAGCGATGCGCGCCGCCTGATTGAAGAGGGTCGAGCCACCGTAGAGGGCCGTCAGCCGAAGCCCTCTCAACGGCTACGGGCGGGCGAGAGCGTCTGCCTAACGAACCGGCCACGCTCCGCCGCCCGGCTGCGGCCGATCGCGATGCCGCTCACAATCCTCTACCAGGACGCCGACCTGCTGGTCATCGACAAGCCGGCAGGGCTGACCGTTCACCCGGCGCCGGGACACGAGAGCGGGACGCTGGTGAACGCGCTGCTGGCGATAGTGCCGGAGCTGGGAACGACACCCGGTGATATGCGGCCGGGAATTGTGCACCGCCTGGACAAAGACACTTCAGGGCTGATGATCGTCGCCAAGAATGAGCGGGCAAAGCTCGCCGTGCAGGCGCAGCTAAAGCACCGGCAGGTGCACAAGACGTACCTGGCGCTGGTGCACGGCATCCCGGAGCCAAGGGAGGGCGTCATCGAGGCGCCGATAGGCCGCCACCCGCAGAACCGAAAGAAGATCGCGATCATTGCGGGCGGGCGGGAGTCGGTGACCAAATATCGCCTGCGCGAAGAGCTCGGGCGTTACGCCTTGCTCGAGGTGGAGCCGGTGACGGGGCGCACGCACCAGATCCGCGTGCATATGGCAGCGACAGGCCATCCAGTTGTTGGCGATCCGGTTTACGGACGCCGCTCGGAGTTGGTGAAGCGCCAATTCCTCCACGCGTGGAAGCTGGCCTTCGCCCTGCCCCTTGGGGGCCGGCAGGTTGAGTTCGAGTCGCCGCTGCCGGTGGACTTGCGGGATCCGCTGGAGCGGCTGCGACGTGGCGAAAGATAGTGGACAATCAGTCGCCTAGCCGCCCGGTGGCTTGCCGGCGCCGATCGGCGTAACGCCGGTCGCGTAGATGTAGATGCGGGTACCGTAGCGCGCCAGGAGCGGCTTGTGGCCTTCCGCCTGCAGGTCGCGAATGTACGGCGCGAGCACGGCGCCGTAACCTTTCAGCGGCAGGGTGCGATAGTACCAGTAGTCCTCGCCCTCGAACCGGAGTTTGACCGCCGGCTCCATGCTGCCGTATTCGACATACGGCAGTTCCATGCCCTCGGTGTACAGCGGACAAGATACAGGGAACGGGGAACAAGGAACAAGGAACGGCGGGGAGGAGCGAGGAGCGATCAGGCGCCGGACAATATTTTCTCGATGTTCTGGGGAGCGAAGAACTCGGGGACGGGTATACTGCCAGCCGTGACGCCCAGGAACCGGTCTGTCTGCTCCTGATTCCCTTGAAGGGCGCCGATCAGTTGCTGAAGCTCCTCGGGCGGCGGCTCCAGGCTCGCGAACTGGCAGGTGAACTCGTAAAGCGGCGTCACCTGCTCGTTTCGCCGCCGCTCATACTCGGCGAGTCCCGCATCCAGCGGCTGCCTGCCGGTAAAACCGGCGTCAACGGCCTCCGCCAGCGCCTCGGCATCGCGGAAGGCGTCGCTGATACCTTGTGCCGTCACCGGGTCCTTGTGGTAGCCGGCGTCGCCGACGAGCGCCCAGCCGGGGCCGTACGGCTTTCGGAAGAAGTTGGGTATATCGCCGGTGCCTACGATGCGCTCTTCGCGTTTCCCGCCGCGTACGCGCTCTTCAAACTCAGGGTGGAGGGCCCATACCTGAAATAGGCTCTCCTCGATGTTCTCGCGTACGCGGGGGAACTCACGACTGGGCCAGAACCCCATCACGAGGGTCCGACCGTCGTTGGTCGGCAATGCGCCAAACCCACAGTCCGGGCGGACGTAAAGTTGCCCGCCTTCCACCGGCACGCCGCTCCAGTAGCTGTAGTAGTAGCAGGCGAGCGGAGGCTTCTCGTTGTAGCTGGGCGCCTGCGCCGCTTTTGCTACCGCTGAGTGCAGGCCGTCGGCGCCGATTACGATCTTCGCCGTCTCCGTCACCGCGTCGCCGCCCTGCGAGTGTCCGCGGATGCCGGTAACGATGCCGGCTTCGCTCGCGACCTCATCAACCGTGAATCGCTCTCGCATTTGTCGAGGACCGTGCGGCGAGGCGAATACGCTTCTCGCACGCCGTCGTATCCGGCGGGCTTGCCCTGGAGCACCGCTGGTCCGAAGTCCATCGTTAGCGGCTGGTCTATACGCGGGCAGCCGGTAGCGACGACGCGATCGAGCAGGCCCCAGCGCTTCAGGCGCGAAGCTCCGGCGGGCCAGATGATGTGCGTGGAGATCGTATCGCTCGGGAACGACGCCCTATCGACGAGCAGCACATCGTAGCCCTTGCGGGCGAGCAGCATCGCCGTAGGCGAGCCGGCGCAGCGGGCGCCGACGACTATGGCATCATATTCCTTGGCCAAGCAAAATCCTCCCTTGACTCGTATCCAGCCGCTGCCGGCAATAGCACACATGCGAGGACGCGCCGCCGGACAATCAGACATGCTAGCAGGCCATAGCCGTTGCCGATAGCCAACCGCCGATGGCTTAGAATCGACCCATGAGCGTCCGCACTCGCTATGCCCCCAGCCCAACGGGTGAGCCGCACCTGGGCAACATCCGCACCGCGTTCTTCGACTGGCTGCTGGCGCGGCACTACGGCGGGCAGTTCATCCTGCGCATCGAGGACACAGACCAGGCGCGCTACGTGGAGTCCGGAGTCGGCGCGCAGATGGACGCGCTACGCTGGCTGGGCCTGCAGTGGGACGAGGGGCCAGACGTCGGCGGCCCGCACGAGCCATACGTGCAGTCCGAGCGGCTCCCGCTTTACCACAGCCATGCCGACCGCCTGCTGGAGGAGGACAAAGCCTACCGCTGCTACTGCTCGCCGGAGCGGCTGGACCAGGTGCGCAAGGAGCAACAGGCCCGCAAGGAGCCGCCGCGCTACGACCGCCACTGCCGCGACCTCTCGTCCGAGGAGCGGCGTGCCCAGGAAGCGGCGGGCATCACGCCTGTCGTTCGATTCAAGACGCCACCGGCCGGCGAGACGCAAACGCAGGATGTCCTGCGCGGCGAGGTCACCTTCCGGAACGAGACGCTGGACGACTTCGTGCTGCTCAAGTCGGACGGCTTCCCGACCTACCACCTGGCGAGCATCGTGGACGACCACCTTATGGATATCACGCACGTGCTGCGCGGCGAGGAGTGGTTCCGGAACGAGACGCTGGACGACTTCGTGCTGCTCAAGTCGGACGGCTTCCCGACCTACCACCTGGCGAGCATCGTGGACGACCACCTTATGGATATCACGCACGTGCTGCGCGGCGAGGAGTGGCTTTCCAGCTTGCCCCGTCACGTCCTCCTATACGGGGCGTTCGGCTGGGAGCCGCCGGTCTTCGCACACCTCTCAACCATACTGGGGCCGGACCGCGCCAAGCTCTCGAAGCGGCACGGTGCCCACGCGGCGCTGGAGTACCGGGAGCAGGGCTACCTGCCGGACGCCGTGGTCAACTTCCTCGCACTGCTCGGCTGGTCGCTCGACGACCACACGGAGATCATCGACCGCGCGACGCTGGTCAAGCACTTCGACCTCGACCGCGTTCTGCCCAACCCGGCCGTCTTTAACGCCGACAAGCTGCTGTGGATGAACGGCGTGTATATCCGCGCGCTCCCGCCGGAGGAACTCGCCGACCAGGCCCTCCCGTTTCTCGAGCGCGACCTTGGCCGGCCGTTAGACCGAGCTCTGCTGCTTCGCATCGTCCCCCTGGTGCAGGAGCGCATCAAGCTGCTGAGCGAAATCACCGCGATGGCCGACTTCTTCTTCACCGGCGATAACATGGCCTACGACATCGAGACTCTCCTGGGCAAGAAGTACGGCGGTCAGCCGCGCCTCGCCGCCGACGCCCTGGGTGGCGTCATCGCGGCCATCGAGTCGGTTGAACCGTGGACGCATGACGGGCTTGAAGCGGCCGTGCGCCCGCTGGCCGACGAAATCGGAGCGAAAGCAGGCGACCTGTTCGGCCTCGCCCGAGTCGCGATCACGGGCAAGACGACGGCGCCGCCGCTCTTCGAGACGATGGAGGTGCTGGGCCGGGAGCGGACGCTGGCGCGGCTGCGGCAGGCCGCGGAGCGGCTGGAGGCGGCAGGACAAAGGTAGGGTGGGGCGCTCAATCGTTATCTTCGAGGCCCATGGTCAGGCGGAATGGGCCGAGGTGGACGAACAGCAGGACGTGCGTCCAGTCGAAGCCGGGGTCGAGGTCAGCATCAAACCAGAGGCCGATACCCCAGCGCCACCAGTCCAACTCGGGCCGGAATATCTTGCGCGAGTCGCGCAGTTCGCGCCAGAGGACAGCCGGAAACGAGAGAACACGCTGCATAGCTATGAGGGCCGCCAGCCTCTGATATAATCACTTAGGCGCGATTCAGCGTCTATCCCGCTGCGGAATGGTGTAACGGTAGCACGACTGACTCTGGATCAGTTAGTCTAGGTTCGAATCCTAGTTCCGCAGCCAGCTTTTCGGCGCATTCGTCTAGCGGCCCAGGACGCCGCCCTCTCAAGGCGGAGATCACGGGTTCGAATCCCGTATGCGCCACCAATTCGCAGTTCCAGGCCGGGCGTCTCTGCCCGGCCTCTTGGTTTATGCTGCCAGGCGCAGATTGACGCTGCGGGGAACCAACGGCCCACGTACTACGTCATAATGAGTGGACATGCGGCTATTATTCCCGCTGATCGCCCTTCTCGCCCTGGCGTTTGTCGCTTGCTCGGACGAAGCCGAAACCGGAGCACCGGCCGGATCGACGCTTGCGTCCCGGACGCCGACGCCCGCGTCGCGGACCGCAACACCTGCCACCAATGCTGGCACCGCCACGGCAGCCGTGGCGCCCGGCACGACCGGCGGGGCCGGGACGCCCGCGGGAAGCACCGCGGAGCCGGCGGACATCCAGCCGACCGATACCGCGACGCCGACGGCAATCGCCCCGCCCAACCCCGGCGGCTCGTCGGGTATCAGCGGCGTCGCCCTCGCGGGCCCGCAATGCCCGGTGGAGCGCCTCGATTCTCCATGCCCTGACCGGCCTGTCGCAAACGCGGCCATCGACGTCTACAACGGCGACCGCACGACCAAGGTCACGACAGTGACGACAGACGCGGACGGCCGCTTCCGAGTCGATCTCCCGCCCGGCGACTATTACCTGGACCCCACAACCGCCCGACGCGTCACGCCCGTTTCCAATAGGCACTCCCCAGACGGTGAGCGTCCAGCCCGGCGAGTACACGGACGTCACCGTGTCCTACGATACCGGCATTCGATAACCGCCACAGCGGGCGCACATGTATGCGGATCTTGCCTCGCCGGAGCGCTCAGTATTGGGAGACGGCCGACTATCCCGGCCGCTCAGGCGGCTCGGGGAGCTAGTGCAACAGCCGGCGTCTCGGCAGGCTGCTCGGCGAGTTCCGGAGTCACGAGGAGCTGACCGAGGGCTCGGTAGGCGCGCGGGTTGAACACGAGGCCGATATGGGTGCCGCCGACCTCGTGGTTCAGCTGCTGGTCTATCTCCTGGGCGTCGTGCCAGTCGACAACGCCGTCGCTGCGAGTAAAGATGGCAGAATGCCGAATGCCGGGTGGAAGAGCAATCGCCAGGTCGCGCGTAAAGCCGCACTTGCAACGGCCCGCGAGACAGCCGTAGCGGCCGCCGCTCAGTGCTGATAGGGTGGTATGCAGCCCGACAGCAGTCGCGACGACGGCGGGGTGGGCATGCACAGCCTGCAACGGGCTGCCCAGGCAGATGAGCTGCGACACGAGTTCCGGCCGCTGCGTAGCGGCGCGCCGGCCGATCATGCCGCCGAGGGAGTGGCCGACGATCCGCACCGGGCGCCCTGTGGCCGCCTGGGCGCGCTCCATAGTCGTGATCAGACGCGTGGCCAGCCGGCCCGGGCACTCGGCGTTGAGGCCGATTCCGGACATGAAGGGCCGGTAACCGATGCGCCCCAGCCAGCCGTAAAGTTCGACCAGGTAAGCATCGCTGCCGAGGAAACCGGGGACAAGGACGACAGCGCTGCCATCGCCGCGGGGCACGCCCAGGCCGTAGTAGACGGGCGAGAGGCGGAGCGCCATCCAGTCGAGGGGCCAGAGGGACTCATGCCAGATTGGCGGGATGCTTGACGCGCCGGGCGCATTTCGGTCCGCCCTGACGTTTCCCAACTGCCGAACTGCCATCGACAACTCCAATCCTCTAAATAGAGAGACGCCGATACAGGAATCTGGTTGCTGGAAACGGCGTTAACGCCGGGTGAATTCTGACGACAAAAGCCGCAGACGGCCCAACGTTTGACCGGAAATGCGCGAGCGTCTTAGCATCCGAAGTAGTATCTGAAGGGGGCAGTCAGAGGGGAGGAGGCCGCTGACATGCAAGAGTGGGACCGCGGGCAAGCCGCTCAATTGGTGGTCCGGGGCGGCATAAGCTTTGTGCTCGCCTGGTTCGGTCTACAGGAGCTTCGCGATCCCAGCTCCTGGGCCGTTTTCGTTCCTTCTTTTGTTGCAGACCTTTCACCGCTCGCAATCGATAGCCTCATCCTATTTCATGGGTTCCTGCTGGTCCTGGCAGCAGCGCTCATTCTTACGGGCATCCTCTACTCGGCGGGCTGCATCCTTGCCGCTGGTCTGCTCTCGGAAATCGTCTTCGGCCTCTGGCTCGACGGCGGCCTAACCGACCTGGTGGTGCGCGATATCGGTCTGCTGACCGTTACGGTAGCGCTCGCGCTGGCGCCACTGCGGTCGTGGAATGTCGCCGGGATCAGTTCGCGCCTGCTGAACGGGCGCCGGGCCGCAGGATCGGGCGCGCGCCCTCAACCTGCCTCATCTGGTCGGTTCTCGGCCGCCGCGGTTGTCGAAGCCGGTGGCCTCCTCGCCCTGGTGCTTGCAATCGCCCTCCTCGCTCGGGCCACGTCTGGCGCTGAGTCGTCGTTGACGTCCGTTGCGTCGCTGCCCACCACTGGGGCCGCTTCCGGTGAACCGGCCGGCGCTCCTGAGGCTTCCGGCGCGACTCCCGATGATTGGCAGTACAAGCGGTTCGCCTTCCAGATATACCCAGGCGAGATCAACGACGATACAAAGAAAGCGCTGGCCGGATTCGACCTCTCGATCCAGGATAATGGCGATACCGTGTCCGTCCTGCTTAAGGCATTGAGCTCGCGCTATCGCGATTCTCAGGTAACGGTGAACAAGAACGACACCGCCTACTTCATCGAGACCACCATGCGGGACGACCCGAACGACCAGGAGAATAACCTGCGCGACGACGGAATCATCGAGGTGGACCCCCGGGGTTATATTCGCTCGTCCTAGGCCGACGCTGCTCAGGCGGCCGCTAAGCGTGTTATTCTTTTCGCCGCGAAGGGAGCGCATCCATGCCTCTGCTCACCGGGCGCAGCGCCATGATCGAGCAATTGCTCGCTGAAGGCGTCAGATATATCTTCGGCAACCCAGGCACTACCGAGCAGGCGTTCATGGATGCTCTCCAGGACTACCCACAGTTGCAGTACATCCTGGCTCTTCAGGAGAGCGTCGCCATTGGCGTCGCGGACGGCTATGCGCGAGCGAGTGGGCGTCCCTCCTTCGTGCAACTGCACATCATGCCCGGCCTGGGGAACGCGATGGGGATGTTGTACAACTCCTATCGCACTCACACACCGATGGTGATCTACGCCGGTCAGCACCCACAGCGAGGCAACTCGCAGGACCCAATTCTGGCCGGCGACCTGGTGCGGCTGGCGCAACCGCTCACGAAGTCCGGGGTGGAAGCGCAGGATGCCAACGAGATCCCAATCCTGCTGAGGCGGGCGTTCAAGCTGGCTCTCGAGCCGCCGCGAGGGCCTGTGTTTCTTGCAGTACCGACGAACGTGATGGACGAAGAGTGCGAGGAGCCGATTGTCGCTTCGGCGGCGGCCGATCTGCGGCTGCGGCCGGCGCCGGAAGTGATCCGCCGGATGGCCTCGATGCTCGCGGGCGCCCGGTCGCCGCTCATCATCTGTGGCGACGGTGTGGCAATCGCCGGCGGGCAGGGAGAGCTTATCCGCCTAGCGGAAACGGTCGGCGCGCGAGTCCACGCGTCGTTTTCCCCAGAGCTACCATTCCCCTCAAAGCATCCACTATACGCGGGGCTCCTCAACGTAGTCTCGGCGCCCGCTCTAAAGGGACAGCTGTCCACTGCCGACCTGATTCTCGCCATCGGCACGCCTGTGCTCCCGTTGCTGTTCCCCCTCGACGAACCTCCCTTCCCGGCGGAAGCGCACATCGTTCACATCGATTCCGACGCGAGCGAGATCGGCAAGAATTGGCCCGCCGAGATCGGAGTCGCCGCCGACCCACGGCTGACGCTGAAGGACGTGAACGAGGAGTTGAAGGGGATGATGACAGATGAGCAACGGCAAGCGGCGCGCGCTCGTGCAGATGCGGTTGCGGCTTTGGGCGACCAGATGATGCAGGCGCTGGAGGGCGCAGCGCGGGCGCGCTGGGACAGCCATCCGATGAGCGCCGGCCGGATGATGAGCGAAATCGGCGACGCGCTGCACCCGGACACCGTGCTCTTCGACGAGTCGATCACGTCCGGTGGTTACTTGATGCGGTACCTGCGCTTCGAGGATACGGGCCGGCACTACCGCGCAGCCGGCGGCGGGCTGGGGCCCGGCATGCCGAACCCGATCGGCATCAAGCTGGCGCGGCCGGAAGCGCGCGTCCTCTCGGTCGTCGGCGACGGCTCGGCGTTGTACACGATTCAGGCGTTATGGACGGCCGCCCACCACAAGGTTCCCGTCACCTGGGTGATCGCCAACAACCGAAGCTACCGGATCCTGAAACTGAACATGCTGGAGTACCTGGGCGAGGGCGCCGCCGGACGGAAGTTCGTGGAGATGGACATGACGGACCCACCCGTGGACTTCGCGCAGATCGCAGCATCGTTCGGGGTCAAGGGAGTGCGGATCGAGCATCCGGACGAGATCGGCGATGCGGTCCGGGAAGCGCAGGCCGCAGAGGAGCCTCGGCTGCTGGACATCGTTATCGAAGGTGACATCCGCTCCCGCTGGCTTTAACTGCCGGCCGAGTCAGATCTCTCGCCTTTTCAGACGCGCTCGATTACGATTAGGCGGGGTTTAACCCGCAGGCATGCAGGACGTTAAACAGGAGTACAGCGAAGCCTACGAGGCGTGGCAAGAACAGCTGCGCGGAATGCATCGCGTCCTGCTGGAGGGCGAACGGCTTCCGCCGCCCAAGGTCAAGGGGCTTCTGAACCGCGAAGCGCGGGCCAAGGAGCGATACGACCGGGCAAGGCGCCGCCTCCTGGGCCTATCTGATTAGCGTTATCAGAGCGATGGTTGGCTGCCCGTATCTCGCTTCTTCATGCGCGCGTTTTAACGTTAGGCATGAGCGAGGCTTTTTGGACTATACCGTTGGCGAAGCCATTAGAGGGGTATAAGCCGATATCTGCCGAGGCGGGCGCCGCTAAGCGCGAAGACCCGGAGGTCGTCGCGGAATGGGACATTGTCCGCCGCGGGCAGCGCTACGAAGAAGACGCGCTGCAGGCCCTCTACGAGAAGTATTACCCGCGGATTTACAACTACGCATTCGTCCAAATAGGCGACGTGCAAGCGGCGGAGGACTTGGCGTCTGACGTTATGCTGAAGATGATCGAATCGATCGGGAAGTACCAGTTCAAGGGACTCCCGTTTGGCGCCTGGGTCTTTCGCATCGCGCGAAACCGCCTGATCGACCTGCACCGTCGCCGGCGCCGCCGGGGAGAGGTGGACCTGAGCGAGACGCTTGTAAGCACACTTGCCAACCCCCAGGCACTGGCCGAGAGGGCGTTGGAGCGCGGGCAGATTCAGGTGGCGATGCGCTACCTAACGGACGAGCAGCGGCAGGTGATCAGCCTCAAGTTCATTGAGGGTTTCGACAACCGGTCCATCGGGCGGATCATGAATCGCAATGAAGGCGCGGTGAAGTCGCTACAACACCGGGCTCTTGGGGCGCTTCGACGCGTCCTCCACACCGGGGAAGCGTAGATGCGTATCCGCAGCTTCCACTCCATCCTGGACGACTGCCTGGACGCCATGCAGCGCGGGGAGAGCGTCGACGGCTGCCTGAGCCGGTATCCGCGGCAGGCGGACCGGCTGCGCCCGCTCCTCCAACTGGCGGAGCGCGTACGCCGGACGCGGCCGGTAACCCCGCGGCCATGGGCGCAGGCCACATCGTGGAACCTGGTGCGACGCCATGCCTCGGACATGAGAGCCGGAAAACGGCGTCATCTGACCGACGCGGGCCACGGCATCGGGTGGGTGCGGCCGGCAGCCGTGGCGGCGGCGCTGCTGGCCGCGCTCGCGCTGGGAACCGGTGGCACGGCGCTGGCCGCGCAGAATGCCCTCCCGAACAGCCCTCTTTATCGGGTAAAGCTGGCGACTGAAGACGTGCGGCTATGGTTCGTGTTTGATGACAAGCACAAGGCGGACATCCTGCTCGCCCAGTCAAACGAGCGGACGAGCGAGATCCTGGCGATGGTCAGCAAGGGCGAGCCGGTACCAGAAAACGTCCTTTCGACCCTGAGCGATCGCAATGGGAGGGCAGCGGAGATACTGGCCGGGCAATCGGATGCGGGCGAGTTGTCAGAGAAGCTGCGGTATCAGACGGAGGCGCAGGAGAGGTTGCTGCTGGCACTTTGGCCGGACGTGGAGGAATCCGCCCAGGGAGAGTACGCTCAGGCGGTGGCAGACATACACAACATCCGGCTGAGCCGCGGTGGCGCCCTGGTCGCAGCGGTTGACCCAGAAGAGCTTTCTGCAGGCGTGGTCAACATCTCCGGGGTGGCGCAGAAGGTGAGCGATGGCGCCTGGAGTGTAGGCGGCGTTGAGGTGCGAATCGACGACAAAACGATAGACAGTTCTCAGCTTGAATCCGGTGTAACCGGGGACTTTATCGTAGCGCGCAGCTCGAACGGCCGTCTTCACGTGCTGTCCTTCACCAATGTCAAGCCGGACCAATCACCGGCGCAGGCTGTGG
>VBJS01000199.1 GCA_005880055.1 Chloroflexota bacterium
CCCGTTCCCCCCGTGAGCGGGAGGACCGATTGGAAGCGGCTCGCTGTTTTTGCTGCGGCAAACGCCACGTTTGAAACGCGCCCATCGCCGGCCGAATTTACGGCAGTGACATCTTGGCTGCGACGAAGTACATGCTGTTTGCCGGTCGCGCCATGAGCGGACGCGCGGCCTATCCGGCAGAGCGCCGCGTTAATTATCAGTAAACCCCGGCCGCTCGGCGCTCAGGGGTGGCAACGTAAGGAGCGGCTCCCGGCTCTAACTTTATAGAGGACCTGTCAAGCTGCGTCCGTCAGCAGCGGGGGGTTAGCACATAGGGAGAAGGGAGACCGCAAATGAGCGATCAGCCCATCGTGCGGGAAGATGCCGGACCTGCCGATTTGGCCGCTTTTGAGTCGCGGCCGCATAGCGACAGCGCCACCTGGGTGGCGCGAGGAGTTTGGGCTCTAACAGTGGTGCTCGGGGCCTCCACCATTGCCGTCTTCCAGGCATCCCGGGACCAGGCCTTCATCCTCGCTGGAGCTCAACTACTGGCGCATCCACGAAGAGCGCGTGAAGGCCTACCGAGTTTGGATGACCAAGCAGAGCGAACTCGAAGAGATTGCGACCCGGGACGACCTCACGCAGCTCCAGAACCGCCGCTTCTTTTATCAGCGCCTGCAGGAAGAGCTGGAGAGCGCAATCACCCGCCAGCGGCAACTGTCGGTCGTGATGATCGATGTGGATGACCTGAAGCTTTTGAACGATGAGTTCGGCCACCAGGTGGGCGACATCATTCTCCGCCAGTTCGCCCGAATCCTCAACCACGATGCCGGGCCCGGCCACGTCACTGCGCGGCTGGGCGGCGATGAGTTCGCCGTTATCATGCCGGACACAGACCGGCGGACGGCGGAGCAGTTCGGCTGGCGCATCTGGGATGAGCTGGCAGCCGGACCCATCCACGAAAATGAGAACGCCAGCATCTACCTGGGAGTCTCTGTCGGCATTGGCGGCTACCCCTGGGGTGGCTCCGATATCGAAGAGATAATCCACTGGGCTGATACGAAGCTTTACGCCAACAAGCTAGAGCGCAAAGGGTTCAAGAGAATAAGCGATGAACGCGTGAACAGCCGGCTCGCCTCCGCCGTCGTTGAGGTCCTATCGTCGGCGCTGGACGTGCGGGACCGCATGACTCACCGGCACGCGCGCCGTGTCGCCCGTCTCGCCGTGGCGGTAGCGCGCGAGCTGGGGCTGAGCGAGGCGCAGGTGCTGGAGATCGAGTTCGCCGCGGCGCTTCACGACATTGGCAAGATCGGTGTTGCCGATAGTATTCTCCGCAAATCGGCCGCCTTGGACGCTGAAGAGTGGAAGGACATGCGCCGGCATTCGGAGCTGGGCTACGAGATCCTCAAGGGCATCGATTTCTTGAAGGACGCTGCGGAAATCGTCTACGCGCACCATGAACGGTTCGACGGTGGCGGCTACCCGCGCGGTCTTTCCGGCGAGGAGATACCGCTGGGCGCCCGCCTTTTCTCCATCGTGGACGCATACGATGCAATGACGTCACGGCGGCCCTACCGGTCTGCCGGTACGCGCGAGAGCGCGTGCCAGGAGATCGAGCGAAATGTGGGCACGCAGTTCGACCCGACGCTAGTGGAGGCGTTTCTGAAGGTGATTCGCCGCAGCGCCGCCGAAGAATACACAGACTGGGACGACGATTACGGACCGCGAGTGGAGACGCCGGAGAAGCCCGAAGCAGTTGCGCCCGCCGCCCTCGCCCGCTAGCGCACGGGCCGGCGAGGACGAGGCGCCAGCTTACCTTCCCTCTTTCTCCGTGAGTTGCTGCAGGCCCAGCCTGATCTTTTCCGTGGCGGATAGCGTAGAGACGTCCGGCGCGCGCCGCGGCGGAGAGCCGGCCGGGACGCGGGCCCGCGATCCCTCACGTGCCGCTTGCTGCATCTTTTCCCGCAGCTCGGAGACCAGCCGTTGCGCTGCCTCGAACTCGCTGTCGATCTGGGTAATGTCTTCCGACGCCGAGACGAGCTCCGGCGGCACGTCCGGAGCGGTTGAGAGCCTGGCCGCTCGGTACTTCGCCGCCGCGTCTTTGGCCTCTGCCCGCGCCGCCGCCAGCGCCACGCGCAGCTGCTCGGCTTCGCCTTCCGCGGACTGCCGCGCCGCCTGCACCTCGCTCAACGCTGCCTGGGCCGTCAACGCGCGCGCCTCGGCGTCCGCAGCAACCGATTGGAGCGCCTCGATTTGCGCCCGGCTGTCTGCCACCTGCTCATCTACTTCGTCCGGTTGATCTTGCCGCTTCACCACCGCATCCTCCTCCTTCGTGCTTGATACTGTGGGGAAGGATACGAACATACGTTCTTATCCGCAAGCCCCGAGTGGCGCCATCTCGAGCGAATTGCTACACGGCTGTTATGCAGTTGCTCTCCAGCCGGTTGGAAACGATGGCAGAATCGTCTTGCGGGTCGCGCGGAACAGCGGGAGGGCCGCATCCCCCAGGGGCGTGTTCCGCTGCTTCCGCGACCCGCTACCGGCGATGCCGGCGATTGAGACATCGCGTAGGGCGGGCCTTCGCCCTGCCGAGCGGACAGGCTGCAGGGGCCTGTCCTACGGGGAATAGGCGGCCGGAGGGACTCTCCGGTAAACGAGGGACCAGCGGAAGGCACTCATTACGAAAATCTTCGTCCGTCCCGGGCAGCCACAACAGCCGCGCTACCGGCTTGGCCGCACGATTTCGGCAGCGCTCGGCTGCTCGTCCGCCAGGCTGCTGGCGGAGCCCAGGATCTCGCCCCGGATCATCATGCGCAGGGCATCGAGGACGGCGGGCGCGTCCACACGGTGTGGCACGAGGAGCTTGGAGATGCGCAGGCCGGCATAGATCGCCGAGAAGAGGTTGGCGAGCGCCTCCGGGTCTACTTTCGCGCTGTAGTTGCCGCGGCGTACCGCCTCCTGTATTACCTCTGTCACTGCGTCCAGCGTGGCCTCGCGCCCTTCCTGGATGATCTTCAGCAGGTCCGGCCGGCGGAGCCCCTCGCTCCACGTCTCGATGTCGAGCCGAGCCACGTTGTCGAAGCCGGGCTCCAGCATAGCCTGCAGGAAGAAGAGCCCCACGCTGCGGAGCGCCGCGCGAGGGTCCGGGCTCTCCGCCGCCGTGTTGTGCATCACCGTCAGCGCGTTCTCCGTCTGATCGCGGATGACGGCCTTGATAATTTCTTCCTTGTTAGCGAAGTAGTGGTACAGGCCGCCCGGAGTGATGTTTGCCTCGCGGCAGATCTCGTCCGTCGTTGTGCGGTGGAAGCCGGAGCGCACGAAGCAGGTGCGGGCGGCATCGACAATTTCGCGGCGCCGCAGTGCGATCTCTTCCGGCTTTAGCTTTGGCAAGCAGACACCCCCAAGGACGGATACCGAGCGCTCACTATGCTAGTAGCAGCATGGCGGCCCTGTCAAGAATTTCTAGAATCGGATGTACGGTCCGGCCAGCGCTCGTTGCTGCCTCAGCGGCGCCGTGATACGCTCGCGCCAATGAGCGCGGGCGGCGAGTCCGGAAAGCGGCGCAGGCGCCGCGCTGACACAACATCGACGGCGCCCGAGGCCGCAACTGAGACGCAAACGGCCGCCGGAGCGCCCGACCTCAGCATCGTCGTCCCTGCCTACAATGAGGCGCCCGGGCTCCAACCTCGCCTGCAAACGCTGTACGATTTGCTCCGCGGCGAGCCGTACTCGGCCGACGTAATCATCGTCGATGACGGCAGCGATGACGAGACGGCAGAGGTCGTCGAATCTTTCGCCGCAGAGCATGCAGCGTTCTCGCTCTTACGCAACCCGCATCGGGGAAAGGCC
>VBJS01000202.1 GCA_005880055.1 Chloroflexota bacterium
GGGCGGAGCGGCGATGATCTCCACGATGTGGGCGCTGGGCAAGCTGCGCCCGGCGATCAACGTAACGGCACTCATTCCCACCGCCGAAAACATGCCTTCCGGCTCGGCGACGCGTCCCGGCGACGTGGTGACGGCGATGAACGGAAAGACGATCGAGGTCATCAACACGGACGCTGAGGGCCGGCTGATCCTCGCCGATGCCATCTGCTATGCTCGCAAAGAGAAGCTGTCACCTATCGTCGACGTGGCCACGCTGACAGGCGCGATGATGATCGCCCTGGGCCCGGGCGCCACCGGTTTCATGGCCACGGACGACGGGCTGGCGGACGCCATGGTCGCTGCCGGAGAGGCGTCCGGCGAGAAGATGTGGCGCTTCCCGCTTATCGATGAGTACCGCGAGGGGTTGAAGAGCAACGTGGCGGACATCAAGAACACGGGCGCGCGCAGCGGCGGCGCGATCAACGCGGCGAAGTTCTTGCACTTCTTCGTGGAAGACACTCCCTGGGTCCATATAGACATGGCGGGCACTGATGAGTCCGACAAGGAGAAGGGCGTCTGGGTGAAGGGTTCCACCGGAATCCCGACGCGTACACTTATTAACTTCGCGATAAGCATGGCGGACCGGGGCTAGCCCAGCGGCACGCAGGCAGACTCTCTTCCCACTACTTCCGTTAGTCGCATAGGCACCGCGGGCCGGAACCGGCGCCGGAGCGCGCGTCATAAAATCGTCCGCCCGGGTTAGAGCGTCAGCCGGCAGTGCGGGGTATTGAGACTTGCCGATGTTGGGGCCGCGCTAGCGGCGGTTGACCGTCGTCACGGGCCGGCGCGCGCTTACCGGCGGCGGCTCTGGCGCCCGGTATTCGCCGGCGGCGGGGAAGGGTAGGCGCTTCCTCGCGGAATGGGGCAGTACCCGGCGTCCCAGCATGGTGAAGACAGTCAGGTAAAGATCGGCTAAAGCGCCGACATCCTGAATCAATGTTGGATTCTGAGCTTGCTTGCGCATGGGCCAGCCTCCCCCAGAGACTGAGCCGCTACCCCCGCTGCCCCGCTGACCCTTAAATCCTACACGCGGGGGCTTGGAAAACAACCCCCTGCGAGGCCCAAGTTCGGTTAATGTTGGGCGTTACCGAAACACCAAAAGCGAGCCGTAAGAAGGCGCGTGTTTTGTCAAACATTGGAAAGCCGCCTCGAAATCGGCCCAGGCGTCGGGAACGCGCTCGTCTTCTTGCTACGGCGGCCATGGGCACGGTGGGCCCGGACTACCGAAGGCCCTGGTAACGCCGCCCAGCATCGGCGGCAACCCCGTTGGCCCGGCGATCAGCGCGGTCAGATCGTTCACGGCAACCCAGTGGGCGAAAGGCCCCTTCCCTGGCATGAGGTCCCAGCGCGAACTGAAGTTGGCGTTGCCCGGGTCCGCGTCCAGCCTGCGAATCGGCGCCAGGAAGCTGGTGATGTCCGTGATCGTGATGCGGTTTGTGCTATCCGGCACGCCTCCGGTAACGAAGTCCGACGGCCAGCCGTCGCCAGCGCCGCTGTAGCGCCCACCGCACGGGTCCTGATCTGTCGTCCCGATGTGGAACTGCCCCTCGGAAAACGCGCCGGACTGCGGCGGTCCGCCCGGGCAGCCGTCGTCGACGACCGTGTCGTCTCCCACGGACGCCCCGTCGTCATTCACGCCGTTGCCGCAGAGGGGCGTGCCCGCCTCCACAGAACCCTTGTAGCCGTCGCCGTCACAGTCGAAGTTGGCTGCACCGGCGGGCAGCGGTTCGTCGACAAGCGAGTCGCCGTCGTCGTCTACCGCCGCGAAGGAGCCGTCTATACGCTCGGGCCGTGTCGCAGGATCCGTCGAATTCGAACCGCAGGCCGACTCTACGGATGAGAAGACGCCGTCCGCGTCGCCATCGCCGTCCGTGGCGCCGGGCGGGATGACGACCGAGCCAAGGTTGATCGAGGCGGCGCTGGAGGCCGAGTTCGCCACCTCGTAGCCACCCTGCTGCGTCTGGGTGATGGTGGCAACTGTGCCGGTAGCGAGGCTGGTGGTGAAGGGCCCGAAGCTGGTGGTCACCGGGCCGGAGAGCACCTGCACGCTGGAGCTGCCGCAGGTAACGACGATGTCGGCTCCGGGACCCAGGCTGTAGTTGTTCCAATAGCAGAAGCTAACGCTGGCCGGCGCGCCGGCGCCGCTTACCGTGACTCTGATTCCGAGCGGGTTCGGGGCGTCGCTGAGGTGCAGCGTGACCCCGCCGCGGGAGTTGATGATCCCGAAGCTGCCGCCGCCGCCCGCCTGATCACTCAGGTTGTTGCTGAAGATCAGAGGGGAAGCGTCCACCGCATCATCGATGCTGTCGTTATCGTCGTCCGGGTCGCAGGCGTCGCCCACGGAGTCCGCATCGTTGTTCGCCTGGTCCGCGTTCGCCGTTGCCGGGCAGTTGTCGCAAGCATCGCCAACTTTGTCGCTGTCCGCGTCAGCCTGCGGGGCGTTGGCAACGGCCGGGCAGTTGTCGAAGGGCTGCCACTGGCCGTCGGCGTCGCTGTCGCCGAGGTCGTGAATGAAGATGTCCTCAACGCCGTTCGTATCGCCGCCGACAAGATCGGACGCATACGACCAGAAGCCAACGAAGCGCCCGTCTCTGCTGATGTCTAGGTAGGCGCCGCTCGGACCATTACCGTCGGTAATGCGTATTGTCCGTCGAGTAAGCCGGTCCCGGACGAACACATCCTCGGTGTTGCCATTCGCGTCTCCCGGAACCAGGTTACTCGCGCGCGACATAAACGCCACGAAGCGGCCGTCGGCGCTGATTACCGGATCGCCCTGCGTATAAGCATTTCCGCCGGCGCCGTTCTGCCCGACACTGACGATCTCTGTGGAGACCGCTCCGGGCTCATCGAACACGCCGTCGGCGTCCGTATCACGGTCGCGCACGAATACGTCCGGGAAGCCGTTCGTATCGCAGCCCACATCGCAGACGTTGTCGTTGTTGGTGTCAGTGCCAACCAGGTTCGAGGCGGAGGACTCGAACGTTACGAATCGGCCGTCCGCACTCAGATCGGCCACGCCGCCGTAGCCGTTTTGCTGCGTGCCATCCGTATGCAGGCTTACCCTGATAGTGCCGCCGGTATACCTGTCGTACACGAAGAGGTCCGGAACTCCGTTGGTGTCATCGGGCACAAGATTATTCGCATACGAATTCATGAGAACGTACCGGCCGTCCGCGCTCATGTCGTTGAGGAAGCTGTAATTGTTCCCCTGCTCGGCGGAACCGCTCGAAACGCTCACGCGCTCGGTCTTGCCGTTCGCCCGGTCGCGTACAAACACGTCATACGCTGCGTTGTTGTTGTCCGGCACTACGAGGTTATTCGCCTCCGAACTGAATGCTACGAACCGGCCATCATCACTGACGCGGGCACCCTGGCTTGAATCAAATCCCTGCGAACCGCTGCCGAAGACGGGATCGGGAAGGCTTACCCGCTCGGTTGTGCTCAGGTACCGGCCTCGCAGGAAGACATCGTACAGACTCACATTGCTCCCGGCGAGGTTGGATGCCCTCGACGTGAAGGCCATCTGAGCATTCCCCGGCTGACCGCCCGTGTTCACGCTGATGCGGTCAGTCGTGCCGGTGAGCCGGTCCCGCAAGAAAACGTCCTGGTCCGCGTTGGTGTCGCCATCGACCAAAGTCGAAGCGTAGGAAGAGAAGGTGACGAATCGTCCATCGCCATCGAGCCGGACACGGTCGCTAAAGTTGTTGCCCTGCGTACCGTTGGTGTGCACGCTGACCCGCTCAGTCGTCGTTGGAGGGGCTAGCGTAAGCACGTCGAGCGCCGGGTCGCCGGGGCCGATGTCGTAATTGTTGAGCGTTGATCCGTCGTTGTCCCAGGCCCAGGCTAGCATTCCGTCGATGCCGGCATCGAACTGGGCCACGGCTTTCGCCTTCACTGCGGCTGCGCGGTCGGCCAGCGTACCGCCCGGCACATCCTCAGGCTTGATTCCCACCTCGCCGATGAAGAGCGGCTTGTTGAGTGCATTGCATTGGTTGATGCGGAACTGGAGACCGTTCCACGGATCACCCGGCATCGCGACGTTCGGTGTGTAGTCGTGATACTCGCAGAGGTCAATCGCCGGGAGCGAGTGTACGTCCTGGTACTCGGTGTACTGCGTGGCGCACTGCCCACCGCCGATCGTGCCCAGGCTTACGAGGTGGTTCGGATCGATGGACTTGACGAGACCCGAGACGTCAGACGCCCAGGCCATTAGCGTGTCGCGGCCTTCGGTGCCGGGAAGGCATCCGACGCTCTGCGATTCCTTCACTTCGGCCTCGTTTATCAGCTGCCACATCAGCACTGTCGGGTCGTCCCTGTAGCGCGTCACAACTTCGGCGGCCCAGTCGCGATATGACGCGATCATTCCCGGGTCGGCGGCCTTGTACCCGTTCGTGTACCAGTCCTTCGTTTTGTAGTAGCTGCTACCGCCGTCCTCCGCGATCCCGCACTCTCCCCACTGGTCGGTGAGCGTGACGATCACCTTGATCCCGTGAGCGGCGGCTACGGCGAGCGTGTGGTCGAAGGCAGACCAGTCCCGCACTCCACCGGTGGTCGCCATCGGCTGGAAGAACCAGCTGCGCATGGCGGCGTGGCCGGGCCCGATTGCCGTCAGCGCGTTATCGAGCGCGTTACCCGAGTTCATCGGGTACCAGCACCAGCCGTCGCTGTTGGCGTTGTAGATGTTCAATCCGGTGAAGCGGTAGGGCTGGCCGTTCAGTGTAAGCTGCGTGCCGTTGCGGTTGACGAAGCCATCTGGAGTCAATGTGGATTGGCCCGCAGCCGAACCGAAATCATTGCCAGAGTTCGGATCTCCGAAACCAGAGGAGGAGAATGCCACCACAATTTGAGTATTGGTGGCAAATTGCTCGACTCCCGTGCTCGAGCAGGTTATCGACCAGGTCGCGGTCGCCACCCTCGACGAGCCCGCGCCCAGGATCGGGTATTCCGGATGATTGCCGGCGCCGAAGCAATCCGCCGGAATGGTGAGGCTGAAGTCAACCCTGGCCGTAACAGGGCCGTCCGGGCCATCATTGCGGACGGTCGCCAGTGCAGACACCGGGAACGCACGGTTTACCGTGGCGCTCGCGGGCGAAGACAGTGTGACGCTCTGCATCACTAAGTCCGCCGTGTATTGCGTTGCGTCAGCCTCGGGGAAGCGGAGGTCAGGACCCGGAGCGACCGCTAGTAGGGCGAATACCGCCGTCAACGCCAGCGGAACAAAGCGCGCGGGACGCACAGCCGCTATCACTCCGGCGCCAATAATGCTGCTCCTTGCCTCACCCGGGCTGCGATCGGAGCCCGGTTTAAAAATGCCCCGTCGGCACAGCGCGCTCGCCCCTGTACGCGCAAGTCTACGCCTTATTGGAGGCGCGTCAATGGTTGCGGGCTTTCCGTACTTAGAAATGAGTAGTCAGGCGCCCAGCTACTCGCTCTCCAGCTCGAAGGCCTTGTGCAGGGCGCGGACGGCCTTCGGGACCTGCGACTCGTCGATCAGGCAGGTTATGCGGATTTCACTGGTTGTGATCAGCTCGATGTTGATGCCAGCCTGTTCGAGAGTGCGAAACATGCGGCCCGCATAGCCGGCGGCGGACGTCATCCCCGCGCCCACAATGCTCACTTTCGCCAGGTGGGTATCGGCCATCACGTCCGGCGCGTCGATGCTTTTCGCGACGGGCCGCACGATGGCCAGCGCCCGGTTCAGATCGTGGCGGGAGATGGTGAATGTGAGGTCTGTGAGGCGCTCGACGCTGGCATTCTGGACGATGGTATCGACGCTGATGCCGCCTTCGCCGAGCGGCTCGAAGACGGCGGCGGCGATGCCGGGGCGGTCCGGCACTCCGCGGATCGTGATGCGGGCGACGTCTGTGTCCTGCGCGATGCCCATCACCTTGTTACGTTCTTCCATGGCGGCGCCTCCGTGTATCAGTGTACCCGCCGAACCCGAGAAGCTGGAGGCGACGTAGATCGGCACGCCGTAGACCGCTCCCAGCTCTACCGCGCGCGGGTGCATGACGCGGGCGCCCCAGGCTGCCAGCTCCAGCATCTCCTCGTAGCTGACCTCCTTCAGCTTCCTGGCCTCCGGCACGTAGCGGGGGTCGGCCGTGAAGATGCCCTCCACGTCCGTGTATATCTCGCAGCGCTCGGCCGGTAGGCCGGCGGCAAGCGCGACAGCGGACGTGTCCGAACCGCCGCGGCCGAGTGTGGTGATGTCCATCTCCTCCGTGATGCCCTGGAATCCCGCCACGATAACGACGTGCCCGGCCTCCAGCTCTTGGAGGATGCGCTTCGGGTCCAGCTTCGAGATGCGGGCGCGCCCGTGCCGCCGGTCCGTGCGGATGCCGGCCTGCGCGCCCGAAAGGGCGACTGCCGGGTGGCCGGAGTGACGCAGCGCCATGGCGAGCAACGTGGAGGAGACGATTTCGCCTGTTGAAAGCAGCAGGTCAAGCTCGCGCGGCTCGGGCTCCTCCGTGATGCCGCGGGCGAGCGCGATCAGCCGGTCGGTGGTGTCGCCCATAGCGGAGGCGACGACGACGAGACGGTCGCCCGCTTCGATGCGACTGATGATGCGGGCGGCGACAGCCTTGACGCGCTCCGCATCCCCGATGGAGGTACCGCCGTACTTCTGGACGATCAGGGCCATGAGGTAATTCTAATTCCCGAGAATCCCTGCGGGTTGAGCAATTGCGTTGGCTCCAAGGAACGTGGTTCGGCGGGAGCCGAGCTCCATGCCGGCTTGCGGGCTTCCCAGTTGCTCAACCCCTACGAACCGACTATCTCCGCGCCGCGCTCCGTTGGGCGCGTAATTATCGTCTCGCCCAGCGTATTTCGGCCCCGGGCGCATTCGAGCATCGTCGCCGCGATCGCCTCCTCGTTCGCCGAAGCCAGCGCGCAAATCGTGGAGCCGCCGCCGGACAGGTAAGCGCAGTACGCGCCGGCCTTTTTCGCTGCGGTGAAAATGTCGTACATCGCAGGGAACATCTGGGAGCGCGCAGGCTGGTGCAGGCGGTCGTCCGTGGCGGCGTCCAGCAGGTCGAAGCGCCTGGCGCCCATCGCGGCGACGAGCAGCGCCGCGCGGCTCGCGTTGTGGACGGCGTCGGCGCGCGAAAGGCTGCCGGGCAGCACCTTGCGGCTCTCCTTGGTCGACATCCGCAGTTCGGGGATGAAGAGCACCGCGGACAGCCCATCGGGCAGCGCGACCGGTGTGTGAAGCACTCGCCCGTGCTCAATAGCGCAGACCTGCAGGCCGCCGAGCAGGGCTGGTGCGACGTTATCGGCATGCCCTTCCAGGTCAGCCGCGATGGAGAGCAACTGCTCGTTGTCGAGCGGCCGGCCGGCGAGAATGTTCGCCGCCACGAGGCCGCCTACGCGAGCCAGGGCACTGGCGCCAAGGCCGCGCGCGATGGGGATCGAGCCTTCGTACTCGGCGCTCAGCCCTTCCGGTGGCGAGCCCCCGACCTTTTCGTAGAGGCGGTTGGCGGCGGTGAGCGCCATATGCGCCATCGGTTCATCGCGCTGTTCGCCGCGGACTGGGTTGAGCGTGATGGAGGCCCAGAGGTCAAGCGCCATGCCCAGGCAGTCGAAGCCGGCGCCCAGGTTGGCGCTGGTAGCGGGCACGCGAACGGTGAGGGAATCCGGCATCTGCGCCAATCGTATCCAACCGCCCGGCGCGGGTCGAATGATCGGGCGGCCAACGGAATGCAAGCCCACCTGTTAGGGCAACGCTGGGCGGTTGGTGATGCCGTATGCGTAGCGATAGAGGGCATAGTTCTCGAGCACCACCTGGACGTAGGTACGGGTCTCCGGATAGTCGATCGTCTCCAGGAGCAGGTCGTCGTCATCGCCGGCCGCTTCTTGCCAGCGGCCGGCGTTGCCGGGACCGCCGTTGTAGGCGGCGAGCGCCGCTGCAACGCTGCCGCCGAACGCATCGAGCTGCGATTTGAGGTAATGCGCGCCGTAGCGGAGACTGACGCCGGGCTTGAGGAGGGCCGTGTCGCGGAAATCGCTGTCGCCCAGCTCAGCGGCAATCTGGCGGCCGGTGGCGGGGATCACCTGCGTGAGCCCGAGGGCGCCGGCCGGCGAGGCGGCCGAGGCGTCAAAGAAGCTCTCCTGGCGGACGAGCGCCAGCAGCAGGAACGGCGAAACGCCGGCTTGCGAAGCTGCAGCTTCAACGGCCGCGGCGAGGGTCCGATTGCCGTCCGGCCAGCGCCTGCGCTGCGCGTGCGGCCGGACGGACGCGCCCCGCGCTCTTCATCGCCCGCGCCATCCGGTACAGGTCCCAGGGCGCGGGTGAAGAGTCGATAACCTGGTCGAACTGTTCGTCAGCCTCGGCGGCGAGCCCGGCGCCGAGGAGTTCCACGGCCCGGCGCCAGCCATCTGACTGGAGCCGGGAAGCGGCCGTCGGCGTTGGTTCAGCGCCGAACGCGGCCGCCAGCCAGGCTTCTGTGCGCGCGGGATCAGGATTCGCGTCGGGGAGGGTCGGGGGGTCGGCGGCCGGCGTTGCAGCGGCGGCCCGGGCGCGGGCGCGCAGGCCGTAGTAGGACAGCGGCGCTGCCGTTTCCGCCGCGCGGAGCTCCGCAGCCTGCAGGCCCGCTTGTCCGGCCGCGCCCTCGGCGCGGGCGAGCCAGAAGTGGCCACGCGCCTTGTCCTCCACCGCGGTTGCCGCGCTCAGATAGCGGCTCCAGAGACCGGCGGCGTCGCCGGGCCCGGCCTGTCGATAACGTATGAGGCCCGCGCGGAACAACCCCTCGGCGGCGTGATCGGAGCCCGGCGCCGCTTCAAAGACGGCTGAGTAGTGCTCCACGGCCTCGTCCGGGCGCCCGGCGGCTTCGAGCACCGTCGCACTGTCCCAGTAGGCGTCGCCCAGGAGAGGGTCGCCGCTGCCGTTCAGCGCGGTAATCGCGGCCGTGTACTCGTTGAGCGCTCCATCCGGGTCGCCCGCGCGCTCGGCGAGGATCCCTAGGTGATAATGCGCATCGCCCTGCACCTTCGGGTCGCCATCGGCGATCAATGCCTGGTAGGACGCCGTCGCCTCGTCATTCAAGCGATTGCGGAACTGCACGTATGCCCGCTCCGCGGGCGTACCGATGCCCGGGTCCTGCAACGCTTGGAGCGCCCGTTCGTGCGAGGGGTAAACCGCAACTAGCGACCGCAGGGAGGTCACGTACGTCGAAACGTCCCCGCCGGCAGCCGCCAGCTGCGCCCCCTGCCATAGCGCTTCGCCCCGGTCGGTGGAGGTTGCGCCGTGCTCCACCAGACGTTTGTAAGTGGCAGCGGCGCCGTCCGTCTCGCCGTTCGATTTCTGGTATCGGGCAAGCGCGAAGAGTGCGTCCGTCTCGCTTTGGGGCGGCAGGCCTGCGGTCAGCGCGGCGGCGGCGAGGCGCTCAGCGGTAAGCGAGTCCTTGTTGCGAGAGGCGATGTCCGCAAGCTTCAGTTGAGCGTATGGAAGCGCTGGGCCGCGGGACTGCACGTACTTTTCGAAGGCGGCCTTCGCCGGGGCATCGTGCCCCTGGGCCAACTCGCTATAACCAAGCAGGAGGTAAGCGCGGCGCTGCGTCTCCGCCGGGGGGCTACTTTCCAGCAGGGCGCGGGCGTTGCCCGCCGCGCCATGTTCGTCGCCGCCGCTGTAGGCGATCCGGGCCAGCTTAAGAGCCGCTTCCTGCTTCTGGGCCAGCGATCCCGAAGTCACCGCATTGGAGTAAATGACAGACGCGGAATCCGTATCACCCTCGGCGTACATGCGATCGGCCAGTGCGAGATCGATCGGGGTCCCGCTCGGGAGGGGAGAAGAGGGCGACCGATTGGAGCTTCCTGCACAAGCGGCAAGCAGGCCGGCGAAGAGGAGGAGAGAAACCAGGGGAACACTCCGCATGAGGTAGGCGATCCCGGTAACCGGTCGGGCTTTTCTTGGCTGAGCGGACCGCATCCTCCGCGCACCTATTACCGGCTTCGTTGACACCCTTCGAGGGCCGATGCTACGCTACGGTTCGGGCGCGGGTCAATCGTACTTGAGCGGCCCGCCGGGGTGGCATGAACGTTCTTCGCTGCACGATCATCGACGAATCCGGCGGCGTCAGCTTTGTCACCCACGGCGATGCCTTGCCGGCCCTCGTGGCCGCCTGCACCGCCAACCCCCGAACGCTGGACGAGTTGCTCCAGGGAGCCGATGCCTATTACCACAATCTCGCTGATCATATTTCCGCCGCCCTGGCCGTCTTTGACGAGCACAACACCCCCGGCCACTACGAGTCCATTCATAAGGGCCTCACTACGATGCCGCGGCACAGGCAGCCCGTCTTCCGCATCGTGGATGACCTGACGCGCGAGGCGAGCCTGCGGCCGGTGAAGGCCGGGGCCGTCATCTTCAACCTGAAGGCCAAGCGCATTGTGCAGATGGTAAACAGCTATCGCGAAATCCGGCGCAGCGGTCGCGGCCGCATCTTCGATGGCTCGGCTCATACCGGCGCGGTGTTTAGCTACCGGCTGCCGGAAGAGTGGGCGCTGGTACCCTGATTCTGCCCTGCCGGATCGCTTCTAGCGGCCGGCTTGCCTCCCGAAGCCCGCCATATCAGGAGGAAGACACAGAAGAAACTATTGGAGCGCTCGCCGCGTTGTACCTTCGGAAACCAAAAGCGCTTTCGGGTAGTATCTGAGAAGCGGGCCGCACCATCCTACCGGGTGGTTGGTCGCTCGTTTTCCGCGATTCCCCATCGGCGACCTAAGCGACCCGAGACCGGCCCGGATGGCGTACGCCCGGCGACTGATCGCGCGCTCCTCCGGAATGTGCATCGCGGGGCTCGCGGAGAATCGAAGAAGAAAACCCTAGGCCTGGGAGGGCGTTATATTGGAGAGTGAAATGCCGCCGCTGGACGGGGCGGCCCACGCGCGCGCCGAGGCCTTCGCCTTTGGCCGCCGCCACGTCAACCCCGTCCTCATCTTCGGTATCACCCTTTTTGGCCTGGGCGCTGTATACCTGGCGCTGGTAGTCGCGCTCCGCGCTCAACCGATCCTTTTTCCCGGGCAGCAGCCCGGGCTCGGCCCGCTGGCTCCGCTTGTGCCAGTTGACCAAGAACCAGACGTCGCCGACGCCCAGCAGCGGATCAACATTCTCTTCCTGGGGCTTGACCTGAGACGGGACGAGTCAGATGACACCCCGGCCCGGACCGACACTGTCTTTGTTTTGACAATCGACCCGTATAGTAAAACGGCCGGCATACTTTCTATTCCGCGAGACCTCGCAGTGGATATCCCGGACGGCAGTGGAGGGGTGGTGAACGACCGCATTAACACGGCGTTCGAGCGCGGCGAGATGCGCAAGCCCGGCTCCGGCCCGGGCCTGGCAGTCGAAACAGTCGAGAAGATGTTCAAGGACGAAATCCACCAGGACGTGCCGATTGACTACTACGTGGTCCTCAACTTTAACAACTTCATCGATATCATCGATGAACTGGACGGCATCGACGTCAACGTGCCCGAATACGTGTACGACCCGGCGTATAACGACTGTGGAGTTCCTGCCCGGCCCACAGCACATGGACGGCAAGACGGCTCTTGCTTACTCTCGCCTGCGCAAGAGCGACAACGACTTCAAGCGCATCGAGCGCCAGCAGCTCGTGATGAGGGCGGTCGCGAAGAAGGCGGCGAGCCTTGACTGGTTGGTAAAGGGCAAGGCTCTTAGCCTCTACAATGAGTACAAAGATTCCGTCAAAACAGACATCGACAACGTGCATGCAGTTACCTTAGCTGTGACTGCGCACGGGATAAACATCGACAACATCCGCACGGAGTCTCTGGGCGAGGCCGTTTACCCGTGCCCCTACTCCCGCTGCGGCGGGGCCGCGATGCTGCTGCCGCTGCCGGACAAGATCGCGGAGGTCTATGCGCGCATCTTCGGCGATAGCCGCATCCAATCGGAAGCAGCGACGGTGAAGGTACTGAACGGCACCCATACGCCGAACCTGGCCGGCGACTTCGCCGCATACCTGCGTAGCCAGGGAATACCGAAAGAGAAGGCCCTCACCGACGAGTACGTGGGCGG
>VBJS01000203.1 GCA_005880055.1 Chloroflexota bacterium
GATGGGGTTCGCAGGACGCGAGCCGAGCGCGGAGGTGCGTCGCGTATGGGACGCGGTGCGCGGCGCGCGTGATGCGGCCGTCGCGTTGCTCCGCGATCGATGGAACAAGGGAGCAGTGGTGACTGGCGCGGCACTCGACGACGCCGCGCGCGGCGTGATTCGCGCGGCGGGGTTCGGCGATTACTTCGTGCATCGCACGGGCCACTCGATCGATCGTGACCTGCACGGATCCGGTCCGCATCTCGACAACTTCGAGACTGCCGACGAGCGAACCCTGATCCCCGGCGTCGGATTCTCGGTCGAGCCCGGCGTCTACCTGTCAGGGCGTTTCGGCATTCGCAGCGAGATCAACGTGTTCTTGGGAGAGTCGGGTCCGGAGGTAACGCCGCAAAAGCCACAACAGGAGTTGCTGCTGGTTTAACTGTTTTCTTTTTCTCTTCTTAGTCTTCCCAAGCGAGCGAGCTGTCATCCTGAGCGGAGCGCGCGATAGCGCGCGAAGCGAAGGACCTGCTTGTGGTGGGTTCCGAACAGCAGGTCCTTCGCGCCTGCGGCGCTCAGGATGACAGGCTGCGCTCGCTATTTGAAAGAAGGGAAGGGTGTGGTGTTGCAGCAATGACCACCATGGCCCACACCCACGCTCCTACGGCTGCGTGCGCGGCCTGAAGACCGCCGGGAAAACCGAGCTGAATCATCGTTGCCGCGATCGCGATCTGCAGGGCGACGATCGCCAACAATGACCAGACTCGCCGCTCTCGCGAACGCACGGCCCACCAGATTAGGTAGCCGAGAAGCGTGTAGGCGAGCAACCGATGTATCCAGTGAATCGCCGCGAGCGGGCCGGCGTGGGGGATGATCTGCCCGTTGCAGAGCGGGAAGCCGCCGCAGGACGCGATCGCGCCCAGATTCGCCGTCAGCGCGCCGAACAGCACAGTAATGAAAGCGAGCGCGAGCGGGATCCAGGAGTCGGGAGTCGGGATCCAGGGCGCGCGCGCCGCGGCAATGAGCGCCGCGAGCAGGAGCATCGCGGTCGCCAGATGCAGGACTACCAAGGCCGGCGTTAGTCCGGTCTTCACCGTCACCGCGCCGAGCAGGACTTGGATGACGAGCAGCACACCGGCGGTGTACGCGGCGCCCCTGGCTCCCGGCTCCAGACTCCGGGCTCCTCTCCACGCCAGCGCAGCGAGTGCGAATACCAGCACCGAGACCAGCGCAGCTAACAAGCGGTGACTCCATTCGATCACCGTGGGTATGTCCTTCAGGGAAGGAAAGAGATGGCCGTTGCACAATGGCCAGTGATCGCCGCAGCCCAGTCCGGATCCGGTGATCCGGACGACCGCCCCGAGGACGATGAGCAGGTAGGTACAGGCGGCGGCGATCCAGGCGAGTGTGACGAAGCGTCGGGGCATGGGCCGTACGATATGCTCGGGAAACCTTGTGTTTCAAGGCGCGGGACGTTAACACGCGCCCCCCTTGCGAGAGCCTCGGGATTGCGGCAAAATCCCGTTGATGTCGCAGAACTGGCTGGTCCCGCCGGCCGCGCGCAGGAAGGCCGTCACCTCGGTCGCGCAGCCCCGTCGTGGGTCCTGAAAACCGCAGCTGAAGGAGGAAGGGTATGACCGACGATCGTTGGTTCGTTCGTTCCATCCTAACAATCGGGCTGGTCCTGCTCGGACTGATCCCCGCCGTCGCGAATGCACAGCAGGCGACGACGGTGTCCGGACAGGTAAAAACCAGCGTGGGAGGGACGCCGTTGTACGGCGCGATTGTAAGCGTCCCCTCGCTGCGCGTGAACGCCGCCACGGATGCCCAGGGCCGGTATCAACTCGTGATTCCGGCGGGTACCTCGGGTCCCGTGACGCTCACCGCCAAACTGATTGGCTTCAAGACGCAGTCTGTTCAGATCACCCCCGCTGGGGGATCTGTTCAGCAGGACATCGCGCTCGAGGAAGGAGCCATCGAGCTCGAGTCGAAAGTCGTGACGGCGCTCGGCATCGAGCGCGAGCAGCGCAGTCTGTCGTACGCCGCGCAGTCCCTGAGCGGCGACCGCTTGTCCGACGTGCCGACCCAGAACGTCGTGTCGGCGCTGCAGGGCAACGTGGCCGGCGTGCAGGTGACCAACTCGGCGAATCCGTTCGGCTCCGCCCGCATCGTCGTCCGCGGTGCGAGCTCCATCCTGGGGCAGAACCAGCCGCTGATCATCGTCGACGGCATCCCCATCGACAACTCGGCTGCCTCGAACAGCGGCTACGGCAGCGGCTCGCTCGGCGGGTATGACGTCGGCAACGCGGCCGCGGACATCAGCGCCGACAACGTCGCGTCGGTGACCGTGCTGAAGGGTCCGAACGCCGCGGCGCTATATGGCTCGCGCGCGGCGAACGGCGCGATCGTGTATACGACGAAGAGCGGCAAGGGCGCCCCGCAAGGGGGCTACGGCGTCACCGCCACGTTCGGCGCGAATATGGAAACGCCGCTGCGGCTGCCGGACTATCAGAACCGCTACGGCCAGGGTTTCTACGGCGAGTTC
>VBJS01000205.1 GCA_005880055.1 Chloroflexota bacterium
ACTTCGGAATCGTGTAGTCGCCCTGGAATATGCCTTTGGGGCCCTGGTGGAAGAATTCCATATGCCCAATCACCTTGTCGTCGCCCCGCACTTCTCCATCCAGCGACATCTTGCGCGAGTCCCAATTGCCGTAAGGCTCAACGGTACAGTCGCACATCATTCTGACCGTGGCTCGGACGGTCACGGCATCGCCGATGCCCAAGGGGCGGTCGGGCTTTGGCGCTTCAATCTGGACGATCAAGCCATAGAGTTGGAGCACGACGCCGTCGCCTGTCATGTTCTTGCCCGGGTAGAGGAGGACCGTTTTGCTGGCGCGCCGCTTCGTCGCGGGAAAGTTTAACGGCCCCTCGCCAATCACTTCGACGAGGGTGGGCTTGCTCAGCACCAGGTCGACCTTGTAGGAGGCGGAGTCTTTGGCGCTGTATATCTGTTCGGTGGGCAGGCGGGGAGTCTGCATGATCGCCCGCAGATCGCCGCTTGGCCCCGTTTGCTTGCCCGAAGCCAGAACGGCACCGGTTGTCACATCGCGAATCGTAACGGCGGCTCCGCCGACGGAGTCACCCAGAGGCATCCCGTGACTGCCGACGACCCGGACAATCAGGCTGGTGGGAATGCCTTGGGATTTTGGATCGGCCGCCGTGGCACTGGCGAAGCCGAGCAGGACGCTGACAGCCGCTACGCTGAAAATGATGCCGTACTTCGTCATGACCGGTCACGCATGGCTGCGATGCCGGTATCTTACCAAATCGTTCGGGTGGCTGGAGGGGGCGAAGGTCAGGGCGTGAACACCTCGTTGACGTTGCTGAACGACCCGCCGGGAGCGGGCCCTCCGCTGATGACGTAAATCCGGCCTTCCACCGCGACCGAGCCGAGTCCGTGCCGGGCCGTCGGCATGGGCGCCAGGGCCGCCCATGAGTTGGAAGCCGGATGGTAGGCTTCGTTCTCGCGGAAGGTCCCGGACGGGGCTTCCCCGCCAAAGATGTAGATGCGGTCTCTCACGACGGCGGCCGTCATCCCGCTCCGGGGCGTCGGGAGTTCAGCTTTGCGCGTCCACCGATCGGTCGCGGGGTTGTATTCCTCGGTGATGCCGAGGTTCTGACTGTACTGTCGGTTCAGCCGGCCGCCGATCGCGTAGAGGCGGCCGTTGAGCGCGGCGGCTGTATGGTGGTCGCGGGCCGTCGGCATTGGCGCGCGCGGGGTCCAGCTATCGGTCGCCGGGTCATAGACCTCATGCGCGCCGGTATTGCCGTCCCGGTTATAGCCGCCCACCGCATGGAGCTTGCCGTCGAGCGGCGCGACGGCCAGCGCCCCGCGCGGGGTGGGCATGGGCTTGCGGGCCGTCCACCGATCGGCGACCGGGTCGTACTCGTACACGCTGGTCACCGGCGACCAGATGGAGAACAGCGAGAGCTCGAACCCGCCGATGACATAGAGCCGGTCATTCACCACCCCGATCCCCGCATGGTGCAGGGCGGTGGGCAGCGGGGCGCGCTGGCGCCAGGTGTCGGTGGCCGGATCGTATTCCTCGACGGCTGGCGTGATGAACGAGAGGCCCTGTTGAAAGCCTCCGACCACGTAGATCTTGCCGCGGACGGCGGCGACCGCCACTTCGGTTCGCTTGAGCAGGGCCGGCGCCTTGGCGACCCACCCGCCCTTCGACTGCGCCCCTGCGCCAGCGGCGACTGAAGCGAGAGTTCCTGCAAGTAGAAATCCGGCGAGGGCGGCGCGAGGCATGGCGCCATTGTAATCGCAACCTGGCGAGGGTGTCTATGTCAGGTCTTATGGACGGCGTGCTCCTCGATCAGCAGAGGCGGCCGATCGAACCGCTGCCGGATGCGATTAATGGCCTCTAAGATCAGGGGCCGGCTGACCAGCTTGCGCTCGATCGCCCGCTTCCCCGGGAAGTTCATCAGCGACAAGCCGATCAGCATCGTGAGCAGCCCTTGCCCAGGCAGGACCAGCATGGCGATCCCGCCCAGCAGCAGGATCCCCCCGACGAGATTCTTCAACACCAGGACGAAGAGCCGGAGGACCGGATGATGGCCCTTCAGCCGGATCCTCGGATGGCTCTGGGAGAAATAGTCCTGGGGGAGGAGAATCAGGATCCATGGGATGACGATCAGACTGGCCACGAAGCCGACAACGGACAGCAGGAACAGCAATTCGAGAGTGGCCGGGGAGCCGAGCGACGTGAAGTCAGCCACTCAGCTACCCAGCGCCCGGTCGAGCTCGTAGATGAGCCCGTTCACCGCCTGCTCCAGGGCCACGGCGTGGACCTCGCCGGGAGGGAAAGTTGCGCGGTCGGGATAGATAAAGGCGCTGGTCCGCCCCGGTGAGATGCGCGGGAAGAAGGGGCGCGCGTCCTCGTAGTCCGTTGCCAGGAGCCGGGCTTCTCCGTTGGCCGCGACCGAGTACAGGCTCTTGCCGCTGTTCAGGTCCAGGCCCACCAGGGACACCGTGACATAACTGTCCGTTCGGGTCCCAACGGCTCGGCCGTCGCGGCCGTAATGGAGCCATGCAGGGCTAATCACCTCGGTCCCTGTCGGCATGACGACCAACACCTGATTGACGTTGAACGAAGCGCTGACCTTGCGGACCTCGGCAAGCATGTCGCCTTGCGGAGCCGCGATCATCGCGGCGCCCACGATTTCCAGTCGCTTCCCTGCCGCGAACCGGGCTTTGATTTTATCGACCAGGTTCTGTTGCGCCGCTTGGGAGGGGACGGCAGGGCCGGCCGGCGCCAGCCAGACGAGCCCCACTTTGGTCGGTTGAGCGAGGGTCGTGCTTGCTAACGGAGTTGCTCCATCCAGGAAGGGGTTGGCGGGCGGGGGGTAGGCCTCCGGCCACGTGGCGCAGCCCGTGAGAAGCAATGCCAGGCCGATTGCTGAGAAAGCCAGGGTGTGTCGAATGGTGCTCATGGCCAAGCCTCCTTGTACGCGACGGCAAATCGTGACTCTATCGTAGCACAGCTCAATCCTTACGGTTCTCCTCCAGTTCGCGCAGGCGCCGATCGAGCCCGCGCAGCCGCCAGACAACCCACGTCAAAGCCGTGAGGGCCAGCAACAGAATCGCGGCCAGCCCGACCAGGCCGGCCACCAATTCGTGCGGCATGACGCCGGGGGTGTCCAATTCACCGGCATGACCGGCGAACGCCACGGCGGTTAAGAGCATGGATGCCCTTTCCAATAGTTCCTCTCCCATTGCCCCCCACCCACACCCTCCCCCTCACTGGGGGGAGGGGTGTTTCGGTCAGAACGGCATGTCATCGTCGGAAAGTCCGAAGTGGTGGCCGATCTCGTGGACCACGGTTTCCTGCACCTCGCGGATGACCTCTTCTTCGGTCTCGCACTGACGCAGGATCGGCCCGCGATAGATGTAAATGCGATCCGGCAGGTGTCCGCCGGTATCAAAGAAGGAGTTGCCCTTGATAGAACGTCCCCAGTACAGCCCCAGCAACTCATCCGCGTCTTCGGGCTCGAGGCCGACCGCTTCGAGCGCCTCCATGCTGGGCTCCTCCTGGACTTCGATCGCCACGTTGTCGAGGTAGCGGCGGAAATCCTTGGGCAGGTCCTTCACCGCCCGGGCCACGAGGGCCTCAAAGTCCTTGCGCGAAAGCCAACTGTGTGGCATGGCAAATGAGTCGGGAAGAACACGTTAAGTGACCGGCTCACGCTCCCGGCCGGAGAATTGCAGCTCGTGCTCGGTCATGCGTGCATTCTAGCAGAGTGGGCCGGATGAAAAAGGGGAGGGCTCGCGGCGAGCCCTCCCCTTGTTACGCGATCGGGACGGTTACTTCTTCCGCACTTGAATGCCGTGCGGGTCGGCCTTCTCGACCGTCACATCCTTGCCTTCCTTGTCTTTCTCTTGCACCATCTTGCTGATCGCAGCGATGCCCACCAGCTTGCCGCCCCTGCCGCCGCTTTCAACCTTGATGACGCCTACGCCCGGCGTGCCGCCGACGGCATTGTTGACGTCTTTGTTGTTGCCGGTAAGCGGGCTCGGGCCGCGCAACGCAGCGAAGACATAGCTGCTGTCCGGAGCCGCGTCCATCAGGTCGGGCGCAGGATCCTTGCTGAGATCCTCCGAGAGCAGGATCGTTCCAGCTTT